>NZ_JBSKHT010000001.1:202674-551918 GCF_057128745.1 Pseudomonas rosaeacicularis | reverse complement strand
ATCCCGGCGATGAAGAAATCCAGGTCCTCGACATCGCCCAGCACTTTGGCGCCGGTGGCGGCATGCACCGGGTGCGGCGAGCCGCTCATGGCGCGGGTCAAGGCGCCGACCGCAGCGCTCACGGCAAACCCGTTCACGCCACTGAGCGCCATGCACGGCAGGTTGCTGACAAAGGTGCCGCGTCCACCGCGCAGCAGCATCAGTGCCGACACGGCCATGCCGACGCCCGGCGTCTTGCCGCTGCGCACCTTGCGCACCACCACTGTGGGGCCGCCTATGACGACGTTGGGCGAAATCCGCCCGGACGACACCACCGTGGCGCCGCAACTGCTGCGATCGCCGCTGCGTACGGCGGGCTGGCCGTTGATGTACACCGTGGCCGAACCCTCGGCCAGCAATGGCATCGGCATGCCCGGATGCCGGGTGCAGGCGATTTGATCCAGCGGTTTGGGCACCACGCCGGGCCCAGGCGTGGCCAGGGTCGGGCGCCACAGTTCGGAAAAGAACCCGGCTGCCATGTCGAGATAGCTGGGGTCGGCCTCGTCGTTGTCGTATTCGGCAGGCGAAGTATCGGGCGGTGTGCCTGCTGCACGCGCTGCGGGCAGGCCATTGATGAAGGTGTCGGGCGAGCCGGTGAGAATCGTGGCCGCAGGTGTAGGGGGAAACAGGGCATTGCCGATGCCTTCGCACAGACTGCTCAGGCCCGTGTCCAGCCCGGTTGCGCTCATCGCTACGCCAACGGCCACGCCCACTACGGCGCCGAGCACGCAGGCGCCTAGGCCGCCGGTTGCGACGGTCAAGCCGGTGGCTGCGACCACGGCAGCCGTCGCCAACGCGCCAATGGCGGCGAACGCTGCGACCTCCAGCACGCCGCCGAGGATGTCGGCCATGACCGAAGTATGGGAAAGGGCATCACCCTGACGGGCGGCCCAGAGAGCGTCAGACATTCCGTGTAGTTCGCGCCGAGAAAGCGCGGGAATGTAGAGAGCTCACGCGCCCGTGTCTGAGCGCTGAAACACAAAAATGGAGGGCTACTGGGTTTTCGGAAGCGGACTACGATTCGAAGATATCGCTTCCTACAAACCACCTACAAACAACTGACAGCAACGAAAGAAATCGCCCGACCGGACCTGAAAAACTATCTACGCAATCAAGCGAGCAATCCCCTCCAGCAATCGCTGCAGCGCGCCCTGATTAGCCTTCATCACGCTCAGCCCCGCGTCAGCCATAGTCCGCGCCAATACTGGATGCTCAATCAATCGCTGGATCGTCGTCGCCAGGCCTGCGGCATCGCTCACCTCCTCCAACGCTCCTGCCGTGCGCAATAACGCTGCAATCTCCAGGAAGTTAAACAGGTGCGTGCCGCTCAACAAAGGTTTCGCCAGAGCTGCCGGCTCCAGCAAATTGTGACCGCCAGTGGGCACCAGACTGCCGCCGACAAACGCGATATCGGCCAACGCATAAAGGAATAGCAGTTCACCCATGGTGTCGCCTATCAGCACCGAGTCAGAGGCCGTCACGGGCAACCCCGTAGAACGGCGAACAGTCGAAAAACCCTGCTGCCGGGACATTTCAAATACGCTGTCGAAGCGTTCGAGATGACGCGGCACCAGGATCAACAAAGCGTCCGGATGCGGGACGAGTAACTGACGATGGGCCGCCAGCACAATCTCATCCTCGCCCTCGTGGGTACTGGCGGCGATCCACACCGGACGATCGAGCGCCTGCCACTGGGTACGCAATTGTGTGGCACGTTCCAGCAATGCGGGGTCGATGGTCAGATCAAATTTGATCGAGCCGGTCACCGCCACGCATTCAGGTCGCGCGCCAAGATCCAGAAAACGCTGGGCTTCGGCTTGAGTCTGCACTGCGAACAGGCTCACTTCCCCCAGCATCGGCCGGGTGAGCTTGGCGAATCGTCCGTAGCCCCGGGCGGAACGCTCCGACAGACGAGCGTTAGCCAGCACCGTCGGGATGCCTCTTTTCGCACACTGATGAATGTGATTCGGCCACAGCTCGGTCTCCATAATCACACCGATTTTTGGCTGGATGTGCTTCAGGAAACGCGCTGCAGCCCAAGGAAAGTCATAAGGCAGATAACAGTGCTGGATGCGCGGCTCGCCGGCGAACATCGAGCGAATACGCTCGGAACCGGTCGGCGTCATGCTGGTGACGGTGATCGGTAACTGCGGGTATTGCGCCAACAGTGCGCGGACCATCGGCGCCGCGGCAATGCTTTCGCCAACGGACACGGCATGGACCCAAATCCCGCCGCGTTGCATGGGCGGCAGACCCAGTGCGAACCGTTCGCCAATACGCTGCGCGTAAGCGGGTGCCTTGCGCGACCGAAGCCACAGGCGCAGCGCGATGAACGGCAGACCAAGATGAAACAGGACGGTATAGAGGGTTCTATTCATGGGCGCGGAGTTTATCAGCCAATGGCCTTCAAATGATGGGTGAAACATTCAGCCAGCCAACGCGCAGCAGGACCCAGTGGCTCGTCCCGGCGCCAGACCATTTCCACCACCAACGCAGGCGGTGTCCACTCGCTTGTCAGCTCGACCATCTGGCCGTGATAGGCCGGGTATTGCACCACATGCCGAGGTAGCCAGGCCCAACCCAGGCCGCGCATCAGCAGCTCGGCCATGACGTAAAAACTGTCAGCGCGCCAGACTTGCGGGCTCAACTGCTCGCCGCCGGGGTAATCGCTTTGCAGCGGTGCGATCAACAATTGCCGATGCCGCGCCAGATGCTGCCGGGTGACACTGGCCTCGTTGACCAGCGGGTGATTAACCGAACACACCGTGACCATTTCCACGCTGCCCAACACCCGGCGTTCCAGCGCTTCAGGCATCTGCTCATGATGAAACAGCAACCCCAGATCGGCGCGGCGCTCGACGAGTTTGCGCGCCACATCGCCTTGAGCGCCGCTTGCCAGTTGCACCTCAACGCTGGGAAATCGCTCATCCAGCGCTTCGAGGCTGTCGAGCACCGGCTGATAGGGCATGGCTTCGTCATGGGCCACCCGCAGACGCGCTTCCTCGCCGCGCATCAAGGCCAGAGCGCGGCCATCGAGCCGCTCGCACTGGCGCAACAGCTCGCGCGCTTCCTCCAGCAATGCGCTGCCCGCCCCCGTCAATTGCGGCTGACGACCGCTGCTGCGATCAAAAAGACTGACGCCCAGATCGGCCTCCAGCATTGCAATCGCCTGACTCACCGCCGACTGCGCCCGTTGCGATTGCCGCGCTACAGCTGAGAAGGAACGCTGCTCAGCGACACTGACAAACAGTCGGATCTGCTCAAGATTCCATTGCATAGCCGCTAACCTATCAGCCAAAGAGATAGGTAACGACTTTACCCCATTTCGGTTATCTCTAGAATGCCGGCCATTGAAGAGAGAATTTGAAGGGGAGTACCGCCATGTCTGCTTACTATTTGCTGGCCATCGCCATCTGCGCCGAAGTCATCGCCACGGTTTCGATGAAGGCCGTCAAAGGCCTGAGTACTCCGCTGCCATTATTGTTGGTCATCGTCGGGTACGGCGTGGCGTTCTGGATGCTGACGCAGGTGGTGCGCAGCATTCCGGTGGGGGTCGCGTACGCCGTCTGGGCCGGGATGGGCATCGTGATGGTGAGCATTGCGGCGCTGTTTATTTACGGGCAAAAGCTCGACGTCCCGGCGATGGTCGGTATGGGCATGATCGTCGCGGGTGTGGTGGTTATTCAGTTGTTCTCGAAAACCGCCGGTCATTGAAAAGCCTGTTCCCCTATAATGGCGCCATTCGTTTCGCCATCAGAGGTGCTCATGCCATCCGCTATTTCCACTGACGTTCTGATTGTCGGCGCAGGCGTCGCCGGTCTCTGGCTCAACGCGCGTTTGCGCAGGCAAGGGTTCTCGACGGTGGTGGTAGAAAGCGCAACGCTGGGCGGCGGGCAGACCGTCAAGTCCCAAGGCATCATTCACGGCGGTGCCAAATATGCGCTGCACGGCGCTCTGTCCGGCGCCTCCGAAGCCATCGCCGACATGCCGCGCCGCTGGCGTGAAGCGCTGGCCGGCAAGGGCGAGCTGAATCTGTCCGGCGTGCGCTTACTCTCCGAAGCCCACTATCTCTGGTCCCCCGGCACAATCGCCGGCAACCTCACCAGCTTCTTCGCCAGCAAGGCCGTGCGCGGTCGCGTCGATCAGGTTAAGGGCTCCGATCTGCCCCCCGCGCTGCAAGACCCGCGTTTCAAGGGCAAGGTCTATCGCTTGGCTGAACTGGTCATCGACGTGCCGAGCCTCATCGACAAGCTCGCCGAACTGGCGGGCGATAGTCTTTTGGCCGGGCAAACCATCGACCCACTGCGTGACGGCGACGCCCTCGTTGGACTGCGAGTCGATGGCCGGGATATTTACGCACAACGCATCGTGCTCAGCGCTGGCGGCGGCAATGGCGACCTGCTAAACGCCCTGAACATCACTCGCCCGACCATGCAGCGACGTGCGCTGCACATGGTGTTGGTCAAGGGACCGATGCTCAAGCCGCTCTACGCCCACTGCCTGGGCGGAGGGCCGAAACCTAGAATCACTGTGACGACGCATCCGGCGGCGGACGGACAATGGGTGTGGTATCTGGGTGGCGACGTCGCCGAAGCTGAAGGTGTTGCTCGCGACCCTGCCCAACAGATCGCCGTGGTGAAAAAAGAACTCGCGCATTTGTTGCCCTGGGTCGATTTGAGTCAGGCGCAATGGGCGACCGTTCGAGTTGATCGCGCCGAGCCTGCGCAGACCGGACTCACTCGCCCGGACAACGCTTTTCTCGACGTACAGGGCCGCTTGATGATTGGGTGGCCGACCAAACTTGCCCTGGCGCCAGACTTCGCCGACCGCGTCTTGGCATCGCTGTCTCGTGACGATATCCATCCCACGCCGCAGCCTGCGTTCACAGACTTTCCCAAGCCGCCGATAGCCCGTCCAATCTGGGACGAACTACTGCCATGAAGACCCTGCACGATCTGCATCGTCCGTTGGGGAGTTTGGGCATCGACGTTTCCCCTCTTGGTCTCGGGACAGTCAAACTGGGCCGTGACCAGGGTGTTAAATACCCCAACGGCTTCAAGATCCCTGACGACTCTGAGGCGCAGATGTTGCTCAAGCTGGCGCGAGATCTGGGCATTAACCTGATCGATACAGCGCCCGCCTACGGCACCAGCGAAGCGCGTCTGGGCCCGTTGCTGCGCGGGCAACGTCAGGACTGGGTGATCGTGAGCAAAGTGGGTGAGGAGTTTGAGAGCGGGCAGTCCCGTCACGACTTCAGCGCCGCCCACACGCGTCTCTCGGTGGAGAGAAGTCTGAAACGGCTGGAAACCGACTTCATCGATCTGGTGCTGGTGCATTCCGACGGCAACGATCTCGCAATCCTCAAGCAGCTTGGGGTGTATCAAGCCTTGGCCGACCTCAAGCGCGAGGGCAAGATTCGCGGTTACGGTTTCTCCGGCAAAACCGTCGAGGGCGGGCTGCTCGCTTTGCAGGACGGAGATTGCGCGATGGTGACGTACAACCTCAACGAGCAAAGCGAAAAGCCGGTCCTGGACTACGCTGCGGCTCACGGCAAAGGCGTGCTGATCAAAAAAGCGCTCGCCAGCGGGCACGTTTGCCTGAGCGCCGGTGTCGATCCTGTAGAAGCCAGCTTTGAATTGCTTTTCAAACATCCCGGCGTCACCGGTGCTATCGTCGGCACCATTAATCCGCTGCATCTGGCCCATAACGTAGCGACTGCCGCTGCGGTGATCCGACGCCAGACCTGATGCAGGCGGCCGACCCCAACGTAAGAAGGAGCCGATATGCCGCGAACGCTGATTCGAAAGAACCCCAGTAACTTCAAGACCCTGCCGCTGTTCGTCGAAGCCACTCCCGAAAGCCTGAGTTACCAGAGCGTCGGGATGCCGCTCAACTTTTCCCAAACCCTGCAACGTCGTCGCAAGATCGAAGTGGAGAACCCTGAGCGCTTCTCCACAGAGCTTGCGAACCTTGGCGTGTCAGTGCGGCTGACGCTCAACTGGCAAAATCGGGATTACTGGGTGTTGGTACGTCAGCGTCGGCGAGACCGGGGCGATGTGGTGCTTAAGCTGATTTCTGGCTACGTCCCTGCGCATGAGTTGAATTTACCGTTGCACACAGCCATTCAGGAAGTCGCCGAAGAATGCCTGATCGAAACGCCCCAAGGCTGGTTGAGTGGGCGTTTCAAAGATACCTGGCTGCCAGCGCCCTACGCCGCTGCGCTGCATTACCGTGAAGCGCTGCCGTTTCGCTTGAGCCCGCTTTCAGGGGCTGCGCGTCCGGTGCGCTGCGGCAGCATGACCCTGATCGAGCGCCCCCGCGCCTACGTGCATTTGCCCACCGCATCGTTGCAGCTGATCTATGACATGCGCCTGGAAGTGCCAAAGGAAGCGCGGCCGCTGAGCTTGTTTCACGTTGATGAAAGCCTGGAAAACGACGAGCTGGTGGCGCGGCTCAATCGCAGCAAACCTGATCTTTACTTGATGCCACTGGAAAACGGCTCACCGCTGCCTGAGCTGTACACGCTCAAACGGGACAAGCTGACGCCTGCCAGCACGCGAGGGTTGTACCTGGCTGAAAGCTTTGCCGCTCAGGAAGGCTGGGTGGTGCATGAGGAACGCATTCGCTGGAAAGACTGGCTTGCGCAGCAGGGCATGACTCCGAAGAAGAAGCCAGGCATCAAGCGTCGATTGAAAGTGGGCGCCAAGCAATTGCTGCGGATGGCGCGCAAGACGCTGCATAAATCGTAATCCCTGTGTAGAAGCGCGCTTGCCCGCAATTCAGGTGTGTCAGTCGACAATCTCGTCACAGACAAACTGCCATCGCGAGCAAGCGCGCTCCTACAGGAATGCACATTACTGACCGCGGATTTTCTCGACGATGGCGGTGGTTGAGCTGTTGGCTACCAGACCCAACACCTTCACCTCTCCGCCATACGCCTGCACGATGCTGGCGCCGACCACCTGATCAATTGCGTAGTCGCCGCCTTTGACCAGCACATCAGGTTTCACATGAGCCAGCAGGTTCTCTGGCGTGCCTTCGGGGAAACTGATGACCCAGTCCACTGCGCCCAGGCCTGCCAACACCGCCATACGGCGATCGACGCTGTTGATCGGACGGCCCGGACCTTTCAATCGGCTGACCGAGGCATCGTCGTTAACGGCAACGATCAAACGGTCGCCTTGTGCGCGGGCTTGTTCAAGATAGGTCACATGCCCGGCGTGGAGGATGTCGAAGCAGCCGTTGGTAAATACGATTTTTTCGTTATGGGCCCGAGCGTCGTCGATGGCCAGCACCAGTTGGTCCAGGGTCAACACGCCGCGCTCAGAACCCTCGGCACGCTGAATGGCGCGACGCAGTTCAGGTGCACTGATCGCAGCAGTACCCAGTTTGCCAACCACGATGCCAGCAGCCAGATTGGCCAGCGCTACCGCGTGCGGCAACTCTTCGCCAGCCGCCAAAGCCGCAGCCAACGTGGAAATCACCGTATCGCCAGCGCCGGTCACGTCGAACACTTCACGGGCTCGGGCAGGCAGGTGCAGCGCCGGTTGGTCAGGGCGCAACAAGGTCATGCCGTGCTCGCCTCGCGTCACCAGCAAAGCGCCGAGCTCGAGCGAACTCATCAGCTGCGCACCTTTGGCGACCAACTCTGCCTCATCGACACAATGGCCGACGATGGCTTCGAATTCGCTCAGGTTGGGGGTGATGACAGTGGCGCCGCGATAAATCGCGAAGTCTTTGCCTTTTGGATCAGCGAGAACAGGAATCCCGCGATCACGGGCAGAGTTGATCAGTACTTGATGGTTTTTCAGGGCGCCCTTGCCGTAATCGGAGAGCACCAGCACTTTGACGCCATCGAGCAGCGCATCGACCTCTTTACTCAGCGCCTCGGCGTCCGTGGCAAACGGCTCTTCAAAGTCGATGCGCAACAACTGTTGATGGCGACTCATGACGCGCAGTTTGACGATGGTGGGCTGGTGCGCGACACGCTGGAAGCGGGCCGTGACGCCTGCTGCCTTCAGGCTGTTGCTGAGGCTTTCGGCGGCTTCGTCCTGGCCGGTCACACCTACCAGCGAGGCTCTGGCGCCAAGGGCTGCGATGTTCAACGCAACGTTGGCAGCGCCGCCTGGACGGTCTTCGATCTGGTCGACCTTGACCACCGGCACCGGGGCCTCAGGCGAGATACGTGAGGTACCGCCATGCCAATAGCGGTCGAGCATGACATCGCCCACCACCAAAACCTGTGCCTGATCGAAACGCGGCATGGACAACTTCATCGAACAACCCGTAGCTAAATGAACAGGGGCGGAATCTTAGCACAGGGTTTGGGGCGCTTGAGGTACTGAGGGAAACTCGAGGGGGTTCAAAGCTGGACGCTATCTGTAGGAGCGCATTCATTCGCGAGAAGGCAATACAGACGACATAGCCCCATCGGCTTACTTACCGTCTCTCGAATGAATTCGCCCCTACAGATTTTATGCGTTTCAGCCACCGGGGCCGGGTCAGATCGCCCCAACAGGCGCAGGCTCGTCCAGCCCCATAGCGTGGAGACGTGCGTAGTAGCCGTTCTGCGCAAGCAACTCGCTGTGCGTGCCCCGTTCGACAATGCGTCCCTGATCCATGACCAGAATCAGATCGGCACGCTCGATGGTCGACAGACGGTGTGCAATCACCAGCGTAGTGCGGCCCTTCATCACGTGGTCCAGCGCCGCCTGAATGTGGCGCTCCGATTCGGTGTCCAGCGCCGAGGTCGCTTCGTCCAGGATCAGCAAAGGGGCGTTCTTGAGTAGCGCCCGAGCGATTGCAAGACGCTGGCGTTGGCCGCCCGACAACAAAACACCGTTCTCGCCCACCTGAGTATCAAAACCTTCAGGCAACTGCTCGATGAACTCCTTGGCGTAAGCATCAGCCGCTGCGGCTTCGATGTCCGCACGAGGTGCGCCGGCCAGGTCGCCATAAGCGATGTTGTTGGCAACACTGTCGTTGAACAGCGTGACGTTCTGATTCACCTGAGCGATGTGCTTACGCAGGTTACGCAGGCGGTAATCTTCGATGTCTACGCCGTCGAGCAGAACGTTGCCGGTCTCGTGGTGGTAAAAGCGTGGGATCAGATTGGCCAGCGTCGACTTGCCGCTGCCTGAGCGCCCGACCAGGGCAATCATCTGCCCAGGGGCTGCGCTGAAGCTGATGTCGTTCAGCACCTGACGCTCAGTGCCTGGGTAGGTGAAGCTGAGATTGCGCACGTCCAGGGTACCGGTGACGCGATCCAGTTCAACAGTGCCCTCGTCCAACTCAGGCACGACATCCAGCTGTTCGAAGATGCTTTCGGCACCCGCCACGCCCTTCTGGATGGTCGAGCTGACTTCCGACAACTGACGAATCGGCTTGGGCAGCAGGCCGGCGGCAGTGATGTACGCCACCAGATCGCCCGCCGTCGAATCGCCGCGCAGATACAGGACCAAGAACATCAGTGCCGCCATGGCGGTGTAGATGACCAGTTGCAACATCGGCGTGTAGACCGCGCCGGTCTTGGTCATTTGCAGCTGTTTGTCGGTGTTGTGGGTGCTGGCTTTGGCGAAACGCTCTTGCTCGTAGGTTTCGCCGCCGAAGCTGCGAACAACCCTGTAGCCCTGAATGGTCTCGGACGCGACATGCGTCACGTCGCCCATCGCCACCTGAATCTTCTTGCTCTGCTTACGGAATTTCTTGCTGGCACTGCCGACCATTACGGCGATCACGGGCAGGATTGCGAGCATGACCAACGTTAGCTGCCAGTTCATCCACAGCAGATACATGAACAGGAACACGACCGTCAGGCCTTCGCGGATGACAACCTTGATGGCGTCAGTGGCCGCGCCGGTGACCATGGTCACGTTGAAGGTGATGCGGGAAATCAGATGCCCGGAGCTATGTGTATCGAAATAGCGGTTGGGCAACACCAACAGCTTGTTGAATAGCTCTATGCGCAGATCGTGAACCAGACCGAGGGAAACCTTGGCCAGGAAATAGTTACCCAGATACGAACCCAGCCCCTGCCACGCCGCGATCAATATGATCAGCAGCGGCACGGCCTGCAGCAGTTGCAAATCGCGCAGATAAGGCACATTGGGGAACAGCACGGCTTCGGGGTTACTCAAGCCATCGACAAAATACTTGAGAATGCCGGCCAGCATCGGCTGGGTAGAGGCGAAGATGACGAAGCCGACGATGCTGAGAATGAAGATCCCGACGTAGGGTTTCACGTAGTTCAGCAGTCGAAAATAGATTGTCATGCTGGAGCTTTGTCCGCTACTGGACGGTGTATCGCTCATCGTAAAGCTCACTGATTGAGTGGAACGCGGGATTTTATCACAGCCGGGGCGACTTCCCTTCGCGCCCATGTCAGCAGGCAGGCCAGGCCGATAGGTAGCCAGCTGATGAACCATTCGGCGCGGGGCGAACCGGTCAGGCTGGCGGCGTCGAACTGCATGGCCAAGGTCGAAAATAGCCAAATGCCGATCAGGCCTCGACCCAGATCAGTCTCACGAACCCGCCAGGCTTGCCAGAGCACTGTCAGCCAGATGGCCACCCACAGCAACATGCCGGGCACTCCCAGTTCGATGGCGATATGAGTAAACAGATTGTGGGAGTGATCGAAACGCATACCGTCGGCAACGACCACGTTGTATTCCGAGCCCAAGCCAAGGCCTGCAAGCGGATGCAACTCGATCATCTTCATTACGGCGGTGAATATCTCGGGACGGTAGGACGAACCGCGCGCCATCATCAACGGTTCGAGCACAATGAAACCGATGACAGCCACCATGACCGCTGCAGCCGAAAGGTAAAAAGCGCGTCGGTGCCGCCACCACACAGGCAGCGCCACGACCGTAAAGAACAGCGCGAGCACGGCGCCGCGGCTTTGCGACATCACTACAAACGCCGAACTCACCAACAACACCAGCACCCAAACAGCCTGCAAAGGCCGCGAGCGAGGTGGCCAAAGCAGCGTCCAGATTACCGACACACCAATGACGTACGCGCCCAGAATCGGATGGCTTAGCTCGCCGATGCCTTGGGCACGAGCGTGCCACGCGTTGTGCTCGAAACCGAAGAACTTGATGATCGACACCAGCGCTGCGAGGCCCAGCCCTACGCCGCCCCACTGCATCAGGCGTATGACCTGCTCCGGTTTCGCATCGGCCAGGATTGGGAAAAACAGGACAAAGAAGGCGATATACAGGATTCGCTTGATTTCACGCGAAGGCTCGATGGCATGACTCCAGGCCAGGCTGACCGCCGCCCATATCGCCAGCAATGACAACAGCACGAACAAAGTTCGTTGCCCGCGCCATGCTTCACCCAGACGCGCCCGCGCCGACCAGGCCAGTGCGATGCAAGGCACCCAAAGCAGCGCAACCAGGCCCTGCTGGTAGATTTTGTTGGCCGGAGCGAAAGCGATGGCGAGCAGAAACCATAATAATCCCGCAGATAGCAGGACCTGTGCCCAGCGTTTCGAGTACATCCTGTCTCCCTAAAATTTAGGACCAGTCTTGCCCGGCATGGTGAAAGCGTTAACTTTTGGGCATCATTGCCCGTCAAACAGCTCGTAACTTTTCACAAGGCTTTCTACTGATGCAATGTTTTCGGCTTTCGAAAGCCGCTTTAAATCAAATGATCGTCGGCGCCAAAGTGCTGGAGGCCGACAGCTATGGCGCGAAAGTGTACATGTTGCAGGACGGCAAGATCCTTAAACTATTTCGTCGCAAGCGCTGGTTTTCATCAGCGCTGTTGCGCCCCTATTCCAAACGCTTCATCGACAACGCGACCCAGTTGCAAAAGCTGGGGGTCCCCACTCTGAAGGTCACGCACTTCTACACACTGGAGCAGCAGGGAATGACCGCTGTGCTGTATCGCCCGCTGCCGGGTGAGACGCTGCGTCAAATCGCTGCCAAGCCCGGGTTTTCCTGGTCACAAGCGCTTCCCGCGTTGATCGACTTGATCCGCAGCCTGCATCGTTCGGGTATTTATTTCCGCTCGCTGCACTTGGGCAACATTGTCGTGACGCCCGAGGACAAGCTGGGACTGATCGACGTTGCTGACATGCGCTTTTTCAAGGCGCCCCTCTCAGAGCGCCTGAAGAAGCGTAACGTTCAGCATTTCGCGCGGTATATCGAACGGGAGAATCTCGGTCAGGAGTTTCCGCTGCAAGACCTGGAGAAGGCCTTGCTGGCGTCTTGAGCGCCACCTTTCAAGGATGAGAAGTGAGCAACGCCCGGGAGTCGTTGCGAAACTGCTCCCAGGCTTTTTCGGGAGCCAGCGCGCGGTGCTGGGAGGTCGAGACATCGTCGCCCTCTTGGGCCGTGAATTGCTCAATCGCCGCAACCCACGCCGGAACATCGGCAACTGGCACGTAATGCCCCGCATCACCCAGTTGCTCGCGAAACACGTCCAGATCGCTGACCAGTACCGGAACGCCAGCAATAACCGCCTCCTGCAACACCAGCCCCAGCCCTTCCTCGCGCGACGGTATCACCACCCAGTCAAAGCCGCGGTACAGCCTCGCCAAACCAGGCTTGTGCCCCGGCAGAAACACTTTATCGCCCAACTTCAGCTGTTTGATCTTGCGCTCCAGAACGCCACGATCAGGACCTTCGCCGATGATGACCAGATTCAGATCGGGATGCCGCACCAGCGACTGAGAGAATGCATCCAGCAGATAATCAAAACCCTTGTCCGTCACCAGGCGCCCGACGGCACCGAGGATGCGCATGTTTCCAGCGGGCAGATCGAGCACGCGTCTGGCCTGTTTGCGCGCCAGAAGGCGCAAGCAGAACGATTCAGGCTCTAACGCACTGCGCAGGCCTATAACCGGGATCTGCAGGGTGTTTTGCAGCGAAGCCGCCAGGGTCAGGGACACCGCCGCCAGCGTCATGCGTTCGGCGGGGAATCGCTGAAACATCAGCCGGTGATGGTCGCGCATTTTGGTGGCGCCGTGAAACACCACGACCACACGAATCTCCGGCATATCTTTGAGGATCGGCAACAGCACTCTCGCGACGCCCAGCCCGTCGAGCAGAACCACTTTGGCCTGACTCTGGATCAAAGCCTTCCTCATGCGAAATTGAAGCACTGGCTTCAACAACCGCCAGACGTGGCGCTCTTTGAGCAACCGCGAGGACAGTTTCCACTCTCGCACTTGGGGCACAGGCTCAGCGCAGCCGCTGGCTTCGCCTTGCAGGAACCACGTCTTGATATCGGTGGCGGGGTCAAGCTGCGAGATAATTTGCTGATGGACCTTGTGAACCGAGGAAAAGGGCGCACCGCTGGACCACATCACATTGATGATGCTCATCGCACGCCTTGCCTTGACGCTAGCGTCACGACATTGATGTGGGGAGGGTTTATCAGTGGTAAAGCCAATGCACACCCCGAGAGAAAAAACCGTAGAACCCTGTCGCCCTCGCGGGGCGCTGTCCTTGTATTCAATTCATAATCTGCCATACCGCCTGATTCCACAGTCCGGCCAATACCTGTTTCATCAGAAGCCTGTCGCAGCACGCAGCCGCTCAATCAGACTCAGAGGCGCAGGTTCACGCAGATCAGGTTCCAGAGCCTTCACGATCCGTCCGCCGATTGCAGCGAACGTGAACTGCGACGTTGCCAGATTTCTACCCTCCACGGCAATACGCGCCGCCAATTCAGGGTCATCGCGCAAAACCGACAGTTTTTTCTGCAACTGAGGAATGTCCTTGTAAAGCACAACGTTGCCCATGTCCTCAAAGCCCAGCGCGGCATTTTCGGCTTCGCCCTGATCAAACGTCAGCAACACGCAACCACAGGCCATAGCCTCGAAATTCTTGATCATGTACTCGCCCATACCGACGTCAGCGCTGACGAAAAAACGGATACGGTTGAGGGTCTCGCAATACTCTTCGCCGGACTTTGTGCGCGTCACAATAAGCGTTTCGACACGCCCCAGTTCATCAAGCAACTGCTTGCGACCGCTGTAGGCCACGCTGTTGGTGCTACCAACAAACGCCAACTCGATATCGCGCTCGCGCCCATGATCGGCCAGCAAGGTTTGATCGTAGCCCTTGGGCACGAAGACCGAGTCCAAGCCCTCGCTACGCAGGCGCTCACTGACCATGAAACCCGAGCTGATCACGCGCACCCAAGGCAGCTTGCGGTAGTGACTGCTGAATTTGCCGGTGTATTTGCAGGGAATATAGTTCTGATAGGCGTCGTGTTCGAGGATCACCAGATTGGGGATCGTACGAATGAAGCTGGCCTGACGCAGCTCCTGCTTGAAGCGCAGAAAAAATACGATGCGGTCGTAGCGCGTCACGTCGACTTCACGACGGAAATAGCCACGCAGATTGCGCTGTTGCTCAGAGGTCAGCCAGCGCAAATCACATTCGCAGCTAGCAGCCACGCCTTCGTACAGGCGGTCCAGAATGGCACGTTGCTCTTTCTGGACCAGGAATAAAACTTTCATCGATTTCCTTGGCACCACCGGTATTTGCCCCAGGCATTCGCGGAACACCGCGGCGTGTGACAGCTCGCTCACTTTATTCTTGGCTCAACGGTCCTGGCGCCAGAACAACTCATGCCGACGCACTGACTTTCTGAAAAATTCGTTTTCGCCCTCTGCCGGCCATCGTCTGCCGGCGAGCAGCTTCTGCAGCCAGCGTCGCACACGTCGTTTGAGCGGGGCGCGGGGTTGCAGGTCGTGCATCATACCCAAAGCCATTGCTTTGTCCCGCTGCACGTTGGTGGGCAATTGGATGCAATAGGGGGTCAATTCGTGAGCTGGATCGAACACCGGAGGCAAAGCGACGCCACTGTAGGCGCAGCCCATCGGCCAGCGGTCGTTGTCATGCAGATGATTGGCATAACCCAGAATCACACTTGGCTGCCAGGCCAGTCCTTCCAGCGCCTGCATCACCGCAGCCGTTGAACAAATATGGTCCGGGTGGGGATCGATGGTCGGGTGCGGCATGACCAACACTTCGGGTCGTGCCTGAAGCAACAATGCGCGCAAATCGGCGATCAGGTTGTTCCAGGTCGGTGCGCCATCAATGTCGCCCGGCAGGCTCGTCGGGTTGAATTGTCGGAACATCCGGGTATCGCTCAGCTCAGCCTCACGAGAAGCAATCGGCTGACCCGGCGCGGCCTGCATTGCCGGCAACTGAAGGCAGAAATAGCCCAACTGGAAACACTGGGATTCCGGCACCCCGCCCCAACGCGGAACGGCAATGCTGTCCCAGGCACGCAGACGCCCCTTGATCCTCGCAGCGTCCGCCGCACTCATGCCCATTTTCTGGTAATGCTCGGCTTCAATCTCGCCCGCAGTGAGCGTGACAATCCAGCTTTCGTCTGCTTGGGAATACAGGCCAAACGCAGCGAGCTCGGCATCGTCTGCGTGGGGAGCAATCACCATGACCCGCTGACGACGCGCGTCGGCGTGGCGCAAAGACCACAACTCAGGTTCGCCGACGACACGACAGAATCGGGCACGGATCTGCAAATTGCCCGTCGCCAAGGGCTCTCCCAGCCCGGTCAGGTTCAAATAGCGCAAACCGTCCACACCGCGCTCGAACGCCTGCCGGTCGCGTACTTCCAGACCTTCGAGCTCGATGTCCGGATCGAAGAAGCGCCCCAGCCAGGTACTTTTGATGCGTAACGACAACACCAGGGTTTCGTCGCCAGACAGCGACATCGGTTGATCCAGCTTCAGGGTTCCACCGTCCAGCCTTACGCCGCTGACCTGGCTGTCGGCGGGGAACCGGTATTGATAATCGTCAGAAGGCGAATAGAACAAGTGATCAG
Source organism: Pseudomonas rosaeacicularis (assembly GCF_057128745.1). Classification (NCBI taxonomy): domain Bacteria; kingdom Pseudomonadati; phylum Pseudomonadota; class Gammaproteobacteria; order Pseudomonadales; family Pseudomonadaceae; genus Pseudomonas; species Pseudomonas rosaeacicularis. Next base: position 536,069 of record NZ_JBSKHT010000001.1, on the reverse strand, counting down.
AGAACCAGGCTTCGTGCGCGACCCAGGCCAGCACCGCCAGGACAAGCGGCAACCACCAGGCGACCAGCACGCCAATAACGATCAGCAGCAACAGACCGACCAGCAACACCATTCGCTTGTTGCGACGGTGGCGCTTGAGTAGCTCTTGCTTGCGGCTCAAACCTGAAACACCGGAACGGGGTTGCACCAGCGATCCTTGTACTCGCGATCCGCGCGACCGAAGGAAAACCGCAGTGGCTTGCCCAATGCCCGGGCCTGCTCCCAGGCGCTTTGAGTGTTGAGAAAACTCAGCACGCTGCCGGGGCTGAAATCTCGGGTCTGCGGATCGACGCCGCCATTGACGTATTCGACGCTGATCCACTCCGGCGCCTCGACGCGGTACACCAATTGAATGGCGATGGCCGTGTCGTTGAGGAAGATCACCGACCCCATCAACAGATCGCGCAGCAACTCGACGACTTCGGCCATACGCTCAGCCCCCGTTGCAGCGAATCCCCAGCGCCGCGAGAAAAGATCGCAGTACATCGCGGCCAGTTCAGCACTGGAAAAGTCACTGACCGGACGCACAACGCCGCCCGCCTCTTCCAGCAGTCGCAATTCACGGCGCTGGTTGTAGCGAAACTTCTTGGACAGCTCTTCAGGGGTTCGCGCCATCGCCAGGGATTCGGTCTGCGGCTTCAAGGTCGATACACCCCCTTGGTTGAGCGCAGACAAATAACGGCCTCGGTGGCGCAGCGGCACCTGAGCATCGGCTGCAATCGGCAGAATCAACTCGGCGTTACCCAGGTCAAACAGCCCTTTTTTACCATGACTCTTAAGCACGTCTTTGGACAACGCCAGCGAACGACCCCAAGTCGCAATGGCGGCCTTAACATCCCCGCCCTGCTCCCACGCCAGATAGCGCACCGGGATGTCCGAAAAATCAGCCAGGCGCTCAACCACTTGGGGATGAGTGGCGACACTGCCGCCATAGCGCTGCCAAGTGTGCTGGTAGGTTTGCGCATCGATTTGCGTCCAGCCACGTTCACGAACGCTTTGAAATCGATTGAGCATCAAGACTCCGCAGTCAAGTCGGTGACCTGGGGCAAACGCCAGAACACGTCCTGCACCGCCGCGTCGGAGAACCGCTCGCGCAGGCGTTGGAGCATGAGATCAGCGCATGCCTGGCGCTGTTCAGCATCGAGCGTCGACAAGTGCGTCAAGCCCTGAGCCAGACGCGCATCATCACCCAGCGGAAACAGAACGCCGACGCCTTCGACCACTTCCTTCGCGCCGCCGCAGGATGTCGCGGCCAACGGAACGCCCGCGGCCATGGCTTCAAGGAGCACCATCCCGAAGGGCTCATGGTCGGAGCTCAGCGCGAATACGTCGAACGCCTTGAAGTAGCGGCTGGCCTGGGGGATTTGTCCCAGCAGCAGCACTTTTGCGCCGATGCCCAGCTCCATGGCCAGCTCTTTGAGGTCTTGCTCCAGACGCCCTTTGCCGAGGATCACCAGCTGACTGTTCTCCGGCAGGTTTGGCAGAGCCTGGGCAAAACCGCGCAGCAATGTGGCCTGGTCCTTGTCCGGATGCAGGCGACCGACATTGCCGACAATCCAGGCATCCGGCGAAAGGCCCAGTTCTTCACGGGCCTCCTCTCGCGACAGAAGACTGGCTTGCAACTGATCGACATCGATGCGGTTGTATAACGTTTGAATGCGGCCGGTGGGCCACTTGGGCAGGCTTTTGCGCATGTCGTCGCGCACCGCGTCGGAAACGCCCAGCAGGCTCAAGCGCCAGCGAGCCAGGTGCGCAAACAGTTTGCGGCTACGACGCTGATAGTCGCCGAAGGCATGGTGCACGCCGATCACTGGCAGGCGAGTTGCCAAGAGCGCGATGTAGACCGGCTTGAAGCGATGGGCGATGCAGAAAGAGAAGTCCCGGGACGCCGCGATCTTGCGCAATTCGAGTATCGCACCCAACTTGAGGCCACGAATCGCCTTGGAGCTGTACTCCATGAACAGCACTTCGTCAGACGCACAGCCTGCGGCCACTTCCTTGTCGGCCACGCCGGTCAGAAAGACCGTCGTGACCCGATAGCCCTTGCCCGCGAACAGGCTGGCGTATTGACGGGCGCAGTCGAGAAACGGCCCGTCATAACCGTGACAGAACTGCAGCACATGACGCTCAGCCGAGCGTGTCATAGGTTTCCGCGCCGTCTTTGATCACCAGGATGTCTTCCATGATCAGGTATTGCAGGTCCGAGCCGAAAAACATGTTCAGCGCATCCGTCGGCGAGCAGATCATTGGCTCGCCACGACGGTTGAGCGAGGTGTTTAGCGAGACGCCATTACCCGTCAGGTCTTCGAGCGCTTTCATCATGTCGTAGTAGCGCGGGTTGTATTCGCGCTTGAGCACCTGGGCGCGGGAAGTACCGTCTTCGTGAACGACTTCCGGCACGCGGGTTTTCCACTCTTCGGCCACTTCAAACGTGAAGGTCATGAACGGGGCCGGGTGGTCGATCTTGATCATTTGCGAGGCAACGGTATCGAGCATCGACGGGCAGAAAGGCCTCCAGCGCTCGCGGAACTTGATCTGGTGGTTGATGCGATCAGCCACCCCGGGGATGCTCGGGCAACCGATGATCGAACGACCACCCAAAGCGCGCGGCCCGAACTCCATGCGGCCCTGGAACCAGGCAACCGGGTTTCCATCGACCATGATTTTGGCGATCTGCTGTGGGGTGTTTTCGATCTGGCGCCACACCGGTTTGCTTGGGTGACGGGCGCAGGCCGCGATGACGTCTTCGTTGCTGTACGAAGGGCCGAGGTAGACGTGTTCCATCTTTTCGACCGGCACGCCGCGGGCGTGGGACACGTACGCAGCAGCGCCAACCGCAGTGCCAGCATCACCCGACGCAGGCTGCACGAACAGTTCTTTGACTTCAGGACGCGCGATGATCCGCTGGTTCAGCTTGACGTTCAGCGCACAGCCGCCGGCAAATGCGATCTTGCCGGTTTCCTTGAGAATGTCGCCCAAGTAGTAATCCATCATCTCCAGCGCCAGCTTTTCAAACAGCGCTTGAATGCTGGCGGCGTAGTGGATGTAGGGTTCATCGGCGACATCGCCTTCACGCTTAGGACCCAGCCACTCGATCAGCTTGGGCGAGAAGTAAAAGCCTTTGCCCTTCTCTTTGTAGCGGCGCAGGCCGATCACGTTGGCGTACTCGGTGTTGATCACCAATTCGCCGTTTTCGAACGTGGCCAGACGCGAGAAGTCGTACTTGCTGGCATCGCCATAAGGCGCCATACCCATGACTTTGAATTCGCCATCGAGCATGTCAAAACCAAGAAACTCGGTGATCGCGCCGTACAAGCCGCCGAGTGAGTCGGGATCGAAGAATTCTTTGATTTTGTGGATCTTGCCGTTCTCGCCGTAGCCGAAGAACGTGGTGGCGTATTCGCCTTTGCCATCGATGCCCAGAATGGCGGTTTTCTCTTGGAAACCGGAGCAGTGATAGGCGCTGGAAGCGTGGGCCAAGTGATGCTCGACCGGCTCGATTTTGATCTTTTTCGGATCGAAACCCAGTTGCTCAAGGCACCAGACGATTTTGTTGCGATAGCGTTTGTAGCGACGGTTGCCCATCAGGATCGCGTCGAGTGCGCGGTCCGGGGCGTACCAGTAACGCTTGGCGTATTTCCAGCGGGCTTCGCCGAACAGGCTGATGGGCGCAAAAGGAATGGCGACGACGTCGACATCAGATGGCTTGATGCCAGCTTGTTCAAGACAGAATTTTGCCGACTCGTAGGGCATGCGGTTCTTTGCATGCTTGTCGCGAACGAAACGCTCTTCTTCGGCGGCGGCGACCAGCTTGCCGTCGATATACAGGGCCGCGGAAGGATCATGGCTAAGGGCGCCGGACAGGCCAAGGATCGTCAATGCCACTAGGGTCTAGCCTCTTTAGTCTGCATGCAGGCGGCGTGCGCCTGATAAAAAAGTGTGCCTCGCGCCGGGGCGGCGGGCAGCTAAAGGGCGGGATTATAGCGTAACGCGACTGGATTTGGTCGGGTGCAATGAAGGCGTAATACGGACATTCCCAAGAATGAACCCGAATCTCGAACGCACTGAGGATCTGCTTCTGCCGCAGGCGTAGGAGCCCTGCTCGCAGGCGATCGGCTGGGGACCGGTCGTAACACTGGCGACGTGATCGGTAGGACACACAGAGCTCACCGCAGCGGCTGCCGGTTCCAGGCAGATCATCGGCAAGCCAGACTCCTGCGGCCTGCGGATAGAATCAAAGGCCCTCGCGAACAAGTTCGCTCAGCGTATGTGCCGCTCTCGCGATCCGCCTCTGCCGAAGGTGGGAGCGGACCTGTCCGCGAAGACTGAGCGTCAGGCGCCAGAAATGTATTGGCCATATCAGCCCCTTCGCGGACAGGTCTGCTCCCACGGGTTTGCGCCCGACCTCAGGGATATGATCGTTCCAACGCGGAGAAACGAATACCGACTCAGTCCGCGCTACGAGGCACCCTCGGAATCCGCTCATCCAGCATCCGGTGCAGAGCTGTATCAGCGGGCCAGTTGCGCATGAACCGCGCGCGGTCCCTGGCAAAGGCCTCCGCAAACGAGGCCTGGGAGCTGTGCTGACACATGGCGTCTAGATCGATCAGCGCCCAGCGATCCTGCTGCCAGAACACGTTATGGCCTTTTAGATCGCCGTGACTGATGCGCTCGCGTATCAATTGCGCGAACAGTAGATCCAGCGCTTGCATCTCTGCTTCGGGTATCTCGGCAGACTCCACGTAAGGCGCGAAGCGTTCGATGATGTCAGGGCCGGGCAGGTATTCGGTCACCAGATAAGCCTTGCGCCGCAATCCGAGAAACCGCTGCTCCAGCATGGCCAGCGGCTTGGGCGTGGCGATCCCGAGAAACGCCAGACGATTACCTTCGCGCCAGGAATGCCATGCGCGACTCGGACGCCAGAAACGCTTGAGCCAATGAGCAAAGTTTTTGACGTTGTAGCGCTTGATCACCAGCGCACGACCCGCAACCTCGACCTTCGCCACACTGGCCGCGCCGCCGGTCTTGTACAGATGCCCTTGATCAACCAATGCATCGGCACGATCGAGCACAGAATTCATGGCCGATTCTTCTTCGCGGCGAATCGCCCGCAACTCACTGACGCTGTCGTTGACGCTGAACAGGCTGCAGTCACGTCCGACTTTGATCAGAAAATCTTTCAGGCGCCAAGCGCGCACTTTATCGATCTGCTTTTGCAGCGCCTCCATCGGCAAGCCATGCTCGCCATTACTCAGCAGGTAATGAACCGAAAGCTCCTCGGTGAACGGCTCAAGGCTTTTCGGCAATTGGGCGAAGAACACGCCGAGATTTTCCAGGACTTTCTGCCGCGACAGCGACTTGCCTGCATGCTCGGCGCGAATGCCTGCGCCATCGATCAGGTACAACTTGCCGCCATGACGCAGGAGGTTGTCCAGGTGCAGGTCTTCCTGCCACAAACCCTTGCTGTGCAACTGGCCGATGGCTGCCAACGCTTCGCCCAGCACCGCTTGCTGCTCGTCGGCCAGCGGCGGCAAATCAGCTACATCCGCCCAGGCATCGCCGAGGCTTTGGGCGTTTTCCAACAGTTCGAACAGTAACCAGCCACCCTCGCCTTCTTGCAGGCCGTCGGCCAACAGCAGCGGCGTGGTCAGGCCTTGCTGAGCGAGCAAACGCACACCGGCCAATTCGCGCTGAAAGTGCCGTGGGGCTTTTTGTCCAACCAGCAGCTTTGCCAGCACCGGACGACCGCGCCAGATACCTGCGCCGACATAACGCTGACCCGGCAAGACTCGCAGCAGGGTGAGCAACTGCAACTCAGCAGGTCCGGCAGCATCGGCCAGAGCAATATTGAGCGGTAACGTCGGTGTACGCCCGGCGTCTTTCAGGTCAGACAAACGCATCGGCGCCCTCTTTATTCATGACTGCACAGCTCATCGGTCGCGCTTATGACTGCCGCGCCTGGCCAGCCGCTGCCACCAGGCATCGACCTGCGGGCCATTGCTGTCGGCTTGCAGATAGGCGCCGAGCATTTCGCGGATTTCGGCCTCGTTCCAGACCGGCGCTCGGCGCAGCAAGGGCTCCAGATCCTTGACCCGATCACGCTGACCGAACAGAGATTTGCGGGTCTTTTCCAGATCGATCAGCTGGGCCAGATAAACCTGAGCGCGCGCCCGCAAGAAAATATGCTTGGGATAAAAGCAGCCATGCACCTGACCCGCCTGATGAAGCGTGCGCGCCAGTTCGCCACACGCCTGCAGAATAGCCAGCCGTTGCGTCGCCGACAGCTCGGCCCATTCCTGCAACAGCGTGTCCAGATCAGTCCAGCCGTCCAGCGCCCGGGTCATCAGGATCGCCCGGCGTTCGCCGTCGACCTTTTTGTCCCCGTAAAACACGGCGTGCAGCGCTGGAATGCCAAGCTTCTGGTACAGACTGATATTGCGAAATTCCCGCGAGAACGACGGCTCGCCCAGCGGATGGTGCAAGGTGCGGGTCAGATAATTGCTTTGGCGCTTGAGGTAATAACCCGAGCCCTCCAGCTCCAGACGAAACACGCTGCTCCAGCCGCCGCGGCCGGTATTGGGCTCATCGACGGCATCGAGCTCGACTTCCCACAACGAATCAAAATCAGCCAAGCCGTGGCGTTCGAGCAAGGGCCGGTCTGCGTCTGCAATGAAAACACTCATTCGCGCCCCTCGAAAAAGCTGACGATATGACGGATGCGTTTTTTGTCCGAATCGTTCAAGCGTTCGCGCCCACGATATTGCAGGTAGAACCGCAGTCGCTGGGTCGCTGACAGGTGGTATTTGGCGACCTTGTCCAGACACGCCAGGTCCTTGGTGATCCGGTAACGCAGCATAAAGCTGACCCAGAACGCACCGTTGGGACAGTCGATGAAGAACAGTTTCGCTTGATCATCGACCAACAGGTTGCGCCACTTCAGATCGTTATGGGTGAAGTGATGGTCGTGCATCGTGCGGGTGTAGCGCGCGACTTGACGGCTGACATTGTCGACCCAGGAACGGTCGGTCAAACGCGCATCGTGAGTCAGTGCCAACGCGGACAAGTCTTCAGTGCGGGGCAACTCGCGGGTGATCAGCGCGCCACGGTCGTAGGCAGCACCATTGCGCTCCAGGCCCCAGGCGACCACTTCGGCGGTAGGAATGCCCCACTTGGCGAAGCGTTTGAGATTCTGCCATTCGGACTTCACGCGGGGCCGCCCCAGATAGCGACGCAAGCCTTTGCCCGCGCCCACGTAGCGTTTGACGTAGTAATTCACGCCGTCGCGCTGCACTCGAATCACTTCGGACAAAGGGTCGCGCGTCAGTTGCTCGCCCTCAAGCGTGAAGACTGCTTCGAGGCTGCCGAAGTCTTCAGCCAGCGAAGCATAAGCCGGTTCAAGCTTCCAACCCGGCATCAGAGCGCATCCCCGTAGCGCACCTTGCGCTGGTACAGCTTCTCGGCCCGAGCTTCCAGCCAACTGAGCAACGCGGACTCCTGCGCAATGATCTGGCGCAGCGGCTGCTGAAAATAATCCTTGAGGAAACGCAGCTTGTCGCGCTGCGTCAAGCCGATGTCCAACGCCGAGAAGTACAGCGCGGCCAGATCCTTGTTACGCCAGCGTTGGGTGATCACCGGGCGTACTTGCGCGCGATGCAGGTCGATCACCGAGAGCCTGAAATCATCCGGCGTCACGGGCGTGTCGGTGTGCAGCAGGAAGTGGCAGATGTAGCAATCGCGATGATTGACGCCTGCGCGGTGCATGGTCCCGACCATCTTCGCCACTTCGGCAATGAAGGCGCGCTTGAGCCGCGGCTCAGGCGGCTCATTGCGCCAGTTGATGCTGACGTCTTCCAGGCTTTCGGTCGGTGCCAGCTCTTCGGTGATGATGAAGGAGTGCTGGGCGGCAGGGTTGCTGCCGCGCTCGCCATAAGCAACGGCGGTCATGGTCGCGACGCCCGCCTCATGCAGACGGTTGATAGCGTCCCACTCCTGCCCGGCGCCGAGTACCGGCAGTTTGGCGGTGAGCAGGTTTTTTGCGACTTCTCCCCAGCCGATGCCGCGATGGATCTTGACGAAATAGCCGCGCCCGTCGACTTCCGTGCGCAACGTGCGCCGGCCTTCGAGTTCGCGATAAACCTGACCGTCCAGCGCCTCGACGGCCTCGAACGCATCGCAGCTGGCCCAGAGGGTTTTGAACGGTTCAGCGAGGATCAATTTCATCCGTGGTGCTCCGCCAGAATCACATCCGCAGCGTGCTGCGGCATGCTGTAAAGATCGGCCGTGTCGGCGAACGCCAACCCGTTTCGGCCCCAAATACTGCGTGCAGAATCGTCCTTGAGCATGCGCGTCAGGTATTCGTTGAGCTGAGCCTGCTCGAAAGGCTCGTCCAGCACCAGGCCGCTGTCGGCTTCAGCAATGTAATGAGCGTAACCGCACACCGCGCTGACCAGCACAGGCAGCCCGGCCACCAGCGCTTCGAGCAAGACGGTACCGGTGTTTTCGTTGTACGCCGGGTGGATCAACAGGTCGGCGCCCAGCAGAAAACGCGGGATATCGCTGCGGCCTTTCATGAACGTGACGTGATCACCCAACCCCAGCGCACTGCTTTGCAGCTGGAATACTTTGGGGTCGTCCTGGCCGATTACAAACAGTCGGGTGCGTTTTTTCACGTCAGCAGGCAAAGCAGCCAGCGCCTTGAGGCTGCGGTCCACGCCCTTGGTCTTGAAGCCCGAGCCGATCTGCACCAGCAGCAGATCATCGTCCGCCAGTTTGAACTCGCGGCGGAATTCAGCGCGAATCTCGGCGGCGTTGTCCGGCGCCCGACGGTCCTGGGAAATACCCGGAGGCAGCAAATGAAAGCGCTCAAGGGGCGTGTGGTAATGCTTGATGAACAGCGGCTGCTGCACTTCGGAGATCATCAGCACTTCGGTTTTCGCGTCTTTGGCGAACACCGCGCGCTCGTATTCGGCGAAGTGGAGATAGCGGCCCCAATGCTTGTACAGCGAGTGACGCAGATTCTGCGCCTTGTCTTCGTAGCAGCCGTCGGCGGCGTAATAAACGTCCAGGCCGGGCATTTTGTTGAAGCCGATCAGTCGGTCCACCGGACGCTTGGCCAGATCCGCATTCATCCAGTCCGTCAGCTTCTCATTGCGACGATGATTGAAGATCGCCTTGACCGGCGCCACCAGCACCTCGAAGCCCGGCGGCACGTCGCCTTCCCAGATCAGGGTGTAGACGCGAATGGTGTGGCCGCGCTGCTGACATTCGAGCGCAATGCGCATGAAGTCGCGCTGCAAGCCGCCGAACGGAAAATATTTGTACAGCACAAAGGCCAGTTGCATCAGTCGTGTTCCTTTGCCAGCGCAAGCGTGACCAGTTGGCCCGCCACCCGCTCGGGATTCAGGCGAGTGAAGCACAGGGGCCACTCGCGTTCGAGGTCGAACTGACGCTGATCTTCAGGCGTCGGTCGATAGGTGCATTTTTTCTGCAGGCACGGCGCGCAGGCCGGATAGTCGCCTGCCAAGTGAACTTGCGATTTGCCATAGGCGCCGGTCAGCCCCGGATTGGTCGGACCGAACAGCGAAAGCGTTGGTACATCCAGCGCTGCCGCCAGATGCCCGAGTCCGGTGTCCACAGCGACGCACGCTTGGGCGCTGGCCAGTACTTTGGCGACGCCGGCGAGATTCAGTTTGGGCAGCACAATGGCATTTTCCAGCCCTTGGGCAATGCGTTCGGCGCGGGCTTTTTCGGCCGGATTGCCCCAAGGCAACTGCACTTGCAGCCCCTGATCGATCATGCGCTCGGCCAATTGGCGCCAGTACAACTCGGGCCAATGTTTGGTCGCCCATGTCGTGCCATGCAAGAAAAGCACAAAGGGTGCGCCGTTTGTAGCGTCCAGCAAGCGACTGCGGTCCAGGCCGTAATCGCCCAGCCCAGCCGGGACTTGATAGCCCAGCGCTTGTGCGAAGAGCTGCCGTAAGCGCTCGACAGCGTGCTGCCCGCGGGCAACCGGATAAGGCCGATCATAAAACCGTGCGGCCAACGGCTCTCGGGCAGAATCCTTGTCCAGCCCGACAATCGGCGCTTTCACGTAACGGGTGAGCCAGGCGCTTTTCAGCAGGCCTTGAGCGTCAATAACCAAGTCGTAAGGCGTGTCACGCAGACGCTGTTTGAAGCCGCGCCACTCACCGCTTTTGAAGGTCTGCCAGAGATTTTTGCGCCAGCGCCGAATCGCCACTGGGATCACATTAGAAACGGCAGGATGCCAGGTCGGAATCTCGGCGAAGCCTTCCTCCACCACCCAGTCGAACTGGATACCGGGAAATGCCCGCGCGGCGTCGGTCAACGCTGGCAGGGCGTGAATCACGTCCCCGAGGGACGACGTTTTGATCAGCAATACCCGCAAGTCAGGCGACCTCGACCGGGGTGCTGCCCAGACGGCTCAAGGCCTCGACCACTGGGGCAGGCTCAAGCAGGCGCAAGCAGTTGTAATGGCCGAAACGGCAAGTGCGATCAAAGCAAGGGCTGCATTCTATGCCCAGTTGCACGATCTCGACGTGATCGGCCAGTGGCGGCGTGAAGCCCGGCGAGGTCGAACCGTAAACCGCCACGAGGGGGCGATTCAAAGCTGCGGCAACGTGCATCAGGCCCGAATCGTTGGAGACCACGGAATCCGCGCACGAGAGCAGATCGATCGCCTCGGCCAGCGAGGTTTCGCCACTGAGGTTGACCGACTCTTCACGCAGCCCGGGGATCAATCGCTCACGAATGCTTTCGCCCACCGGATGATCGTTTTTGGAGCCAAACAACCACACCTGCCAGCCTTCGCGAATCTTGGTCTCCGCCACTTTGGCGTAGTGCTCGGCGGGCCAGCGTTTGGATTCGCCAAACTCAGCGCCAGGGCACAGCGCCAACACCGGGCGATCCAACGCCAGACCGAATTTGGCCAACGCAGCATCGCGGCTGGCGGTTTCGATTTGCAGGCTGGGTTTTGGATAAGGGCGCGGCAGCTCGACATCTTTGTCGAAGGCCAGCGCCATGAAGCGCTCGATCATCAGCGGGTAGCGCTGCTTGTCGAGGGTGCGCACGTCATTGAGCAGGCCATAGCGGAATTCGCCACGCCAGCCGGTACGCTTGGGGATGCTGGCAAAGAACGGCACCAGCGCCGATTTCAAAGAGTTGGGCAGCAAGATAGCCTGGTCGTACTGGCCCTTGAGGGATTTGCCGATACGCCTGCGGGTCGCCAGCTCCAGCGCGCCGTGGCCGAGCGGGAAGCTCAAAGCCTTGCGCACCTCGGGCATGCGCTCAAGGATCGGTCGGCTCCACTCGGGCGCCAGTACATCGATTTCGCATTGCGGGTGGCGCTGTTTCAGGCACTGGAACAGCGTTTGCGCCATCACCATGTCACCGACCCAGCTGGGCCCAACGATCAGAATTCTCATGCTCAATCCAAAAACGACCAGAAACGAGCAGGGAGGCTCATCAGGCTGCGTGAAGCTTGCACACAACCTGACGCCTCCCTGTCATAGCTTTATATAAGAACGGCTATACCGATCAAATCCATGATCTTCACCGGATGCATTCGCGGACAGGTCCGCTCCCACAAAGACGATGCATGACCGTGGCAGCGGACCTGTCCGCGAAGAGGCCATCGTGGGTGCCTTCATTCCACCGGCAGGTCAACTTAACCCCAACTCACCCCAAATTCGCATCACTTCACGCCGCTCTGCCTGAAACTGATCACCGCGAACCACGCCGGGATCGTTCTGCAGGGCCTGACGGTGAGCGGCTGAGCGGTAAGCCTTATAGACTTCGCGCAACAAACTGGCGTCAGCGGCAGGAATCAATCCGACCAGCTCCAGACCTTCAAGAATCCGGATGTTATCGGTGTAACGCAGCAATTCAGAATGTTTCCTGGACCACGCCAAGGCCGCGTATTGCACCATAAATTCAATATCGACGATACCTCCGGCGTCCTGCTTGAGGTCGAAGGGCGCACTGGCTTCGAAGGCGTTGGCGCCTTTTCCGGCAGTCGTGATCCGGCTCCCGAGGTTGTCGCGCATCTTGGCGCGCATCTCGCTGACCTCCTGACGCAACACCACCAGATCGCGATCTTTGGCCAGCACCGACGCACGCACGCCCTCGAAACCTGCCCCGACATCACGACTGCCGACCAACACACGAGCGCGCACGAGCGCCTGATGCTCCCATGTCCAGGCCTCATTCTCCTGATACCGCGAGAACGCCCCAAGCGAACTGACCAGCAACCCCGACGCACCGGACGGACGCAGGCGCATGTCGACTTCATACAGCTGACCGGAGTTGGTCTGAGTGGTCAGCAGGTGAATGATGCGCTGACCCAGCCGGGTGAAAAACTGCGCACCGTCGATGGGCTTCGGTCCGTCGGTTTCAGCCTGCGGATCACCGTCGTGGATGAACACCAAATCAAGATCCGAACCATGTCCCAACTCAATGCCGCCAACCTTGCCGTAACCGACGATCACAAATCCGGGATCGCACAACGTACCGTCCGGACGTCGCGGCGCGCCATGCCTCGCTACCGTGTGCCGCCACGCCAGAGCCAACACTTGCTCAAGAATCGCTTCGGCCAGCCAGGTCAAGTAGTCGCTGACCTTCATCAAGGGCAGGCTGCCGGTGATTTCCGAGGCTGCAACGCGCAATCGATGGGCCAGTTTGAAATGGCGCAGCGCTTCCATCTGCTGTTCAAGATCATCCTCGGGAATCCGTGTCAGCCGCTCACGTAATTCCGCCGCAAGCTCCGGCGCCTGAGGCGGGCTGAACAAACGACCTTCGTTGAGCAATTCGTCGAGCAACAGTGGGAATTTGGCGATTTGCTCGGCAATCCAGGGGCTGGCCGCACACAACGTCAGCAAACGCCGCAACGCGTCCGGGTTCTCCGTCAGCAGAACCAGGTAGGCCGAACGTCGGGCCACCGCTTCCACCAGCGGCAACACTCGCTCCAACACCAGATCCGGATTGTCATGCTCGACCGCCTGGGCCAGCAGACGCGGGATAAAAGCATCGAGCCGCTCACGGCCCAGACGCTGCATCGAGCGCAGCTGGGAACTGTTACGCAGATCAGCCAGATGCTTCAGCGCTTTATTGGCATCGGCGAATCCGCCCTCCAGCAACTGACGGCAGGCGCTTTCTTCGTTTTGTGATTCTTCCCACAACGGCAACCACTCGCCGCCGACCGGCACGTCAGTGTCCTCCTGACCTTGCTCTTCATCCGGGTCAGCAATGACCTGACGGAAGTGCCAGTCCACTCGCCCGCGCCAGTACATTAATTTGCTGTGAAAGCTGGCCCAGTCGGGGAAGCCCATCATGAACGCAATGCGCGCCTGATCCTGATCGCCATCGGGCAACATCTGCGTCTGGCGGTCGCCAATAGCCTGGATGGCGTGCTCGGTATAACGCAGAAATTCATAGCCCTCGCGCAGCTCATCAGTCACCGCGGCGGGCAAATAACCCTGACCTTCCAGTGTGCGCAGGACTTTGAGCAACGGCCGTTGCTGCAGGCTGAGGTCGCGCCCGCCATGGATCAACTGAAACGCCTGGGCAATGAATTCCACTTCCCGAATCCCGCCGGAGCCCAGCTTGATGTTCTCGGCCATCCCTTTGCGCCGGACTTCCTGCTGGATCAACTGCTTCATCGTGCGCAACGCTTCGATGGCCGAGAAATCCAGATAACGGCGGTAGACGAACGGGCGCAGCATTTCCAGCAGTTCCTCGCCCTGGCGCTGATCACCGCCGACCACGCGGGCCTTGATCATGGCGTAGCGCTCCCAGTCACGCCCCTGATCCTGGTAATACTGCTCCAGCGCATTGAAGCTGAGCACCAGCGCCCCGGATGAACCGTAAGGCCGTAGGCGCATGTCGACGCGAAAGACGAAACCGTCGACCGTCACAGGGTCCAGCGCTTTGATCAAACGCTGACCCAGCCGGATGAAGAATTCCTGATTATCCAGCGCACGCTTCACGCCTTGGGTTTCGCCGCCTTCGGGGTAGGCGAAGATCAGGTCGATATCGGATGAAAGATTGAGCTCTACCGCCCCCAGCTTGCCCATACCGAGGATGACCATCTGTTGCGGTGTGCCGCTGCGACGGCCGATCGGTGTGCCGAACTGCTGGCAATGACGCTCGTACAACCATTGATAAGCAAGGTCGATACAGCCATCTGCCATGTCGGAAAGGTCACGGCAGGTTTCCACCAGATCCGCTTGGCGGGTCAGGTCGCGCCAGACAATTCGCACTTGCTGGCGTGTACGCTGACGACGTAGATTACGCCCCAGTTCGTCTTCACTGCTCGCCACGGACACCGCCAGAGCAATCTGCTGGCGCAGCTCTCCCGCCTTGAAACTTCGCTCCAGCTCGCCGCTTTCGGCAAGCTCCAACAGCATTTGGGGATCACGAGCTACCTGCAGGGCAACGAAGTCGCTGGAGGCGCAGACCCGGTCAAAAGCGCTAAGACGCGCAGCGGGCCAGGCGTCGAAAGCGGTCTCTTGGCCGTCCGGCAGTGAAGTGAGGGATGCGCGAAACGATTGTTGCGCGCCAGTGACCAACGGCAGAAGGATGGCCGGCAGTTCAGCCAGCAAAGGTAGGCTCATGGTCTATCCTGATCGGCGTTCAAAAGACTACCCGCCGTGAAATTGCAGACTCACTGTGGAAAGAACTGTCGAACAAAGGTAAAAAATTGCTGGCAATCTTTATTTGCTGGCAGCCAGCTTCGCTTATAGGGGTAATACGTTTAATTATTAACCAAAATAAACGTTTTATCTCACAAACTGACATGAGCTAAAAGCTCGCAAAACTGTAGTTTTACTACTGTATATACAAGTTGGAAAGCTGAAATGGCTCACGATTTGTAGTAAAACTACACGACCGGGTACAACACCGGTCATCCAAGAATTTACGTCGTCTGCCCACAAGGCCAGTCGCAACAAACTCAGGCAACCGATTCTGGAAGCCTTTCCGCCCTGGAGCAAGCCATGCAAGACCTCGATCCCGTCGAAACCCAGGAATGGCTGGACGCCCTGGAATCGGTTCTCGACAAAGAAGGCGAAGACCGTGCTCACTACCTGATGACCCGTATGGGTGAGCTGGCCACACGAAGTGGTTCGCAGCTGCCATATGCCATCACCACGCCTTACCGCAACACCATCCCCGTCACCCACGAAGCACGCATGCCTGGCGACCTGTTCATGGAACGCCGCATTCGCTCGTTGGTGCGTTGGAACGCCTTGGCAATGGTTGTCAAAACCAACATCGGCGATCCGGATCTGGGCGGTCACATCTCCAGCTTCGCTTCCAGTGCGACCCTGTACGACATCGGCTTCAACTATTTCTTCCAGGCTCCGACCGATGAACACGGCGGCGACCTGATTTACTTCCAGGGTCACGCATCGCCAGGCGTCTACGCCCGTGCGTTCATGGAAGGCCGCATCACCGAAGAGCAAATGAACAATTTCCGTCAGGAAGTCGACGGCAAAGGCCTGTCTTCTTATCCACACCCGTGGCTGATGAAAGACTTCTGGCAGTTCCCGACCGTTTCCATGGGTCTGGGTCCAATCCAGGCGATCTACCAGGCGCGCTTCATGAAGTACCTGGAGCACCGTGGCTACATCCCGGAAGGTAAGCAGAAAGTCTGGTGTTTCCTGGGCGACGGCGAGACCGACGAGCCGGAATCCCTGGGCGCAATCGCCTTGGCCGGCCGCGAGAAGCTGGACAACCTGATCTTCGTGGTCAACTGCAACCTTCAACGTCTCGACGGTCCGGTTCGTGGCAACGCCAAGATCATCCAGGAACTCGAAGGCGTGTTCCGTGGTGCTCAGTGGAACGTGACCAAAGTCATCTGGGGCCGTTTCTGGGACCCGCTGCTGGCCAAAGACGTCGACGGCATCCTGCAACGTCGTATGGATGAAGTCATCGACGGCGAGTACCAGAACTACAAAGCCAAAGACGGCGCGTTCGTGCGTGAACACTTCTTCAACTCGCCAGAACTCAAGGCGATGGTTGCCGATCTGTCCGACGACGAAATCTGGAAACTCAACCGTGGCGGTCACGACCCGTACAAAATGTACGCGGCCTACCACCACGCGGTTAACCACAAAGGTCAGCCGACCGTGGTTCTGGCCAAGACCATCAAGGGTTATGGCACCGGCGCCGGTGAAGCTAAAAACACTGCGCACAACACCAAGAAAGTCGATGTCGACAGCCTGCGTCACTTCCGTGACCGCTTCGACATTCCGGTCAAAGACGACCAGCTTGAAAACCTGCCGTTCTTCAAACCTGAAGAAGGCAGCGCCGAAGCACGCTACCTGGCCGAGCGCCGTGCAGCATTGGGTGGCTTCGTTCCTCAGCGTCGCGCACAGAGCTTCAGCCTGCCGACCCCGCCACTGGAAACCCTCAAGGCCATCCTCGACGGTTCCGGCGATCGCGAAATTTCCACCACCATGGCCTTCGTCCGCATCCTGGCGCAGCTGGTCAAGGACAAAGAAGTCGGTCAGCGCATCGTTCCGATTATCCCGGACGAAGCCCGTACTTTCGGTATGGAAGGCATGTTCCGCCAGTTGGGCATCTACTCTTCCGTCGGCCAGCTCTACGAGCCAGTCGATAAAGAACAGGTGATGTTCTACCGCGAGGACAAGAAAGGTCAGATCCTCGAGGAAGGCATCAACGAAGCAGGCGCCATGTCCTCCTTCATCGCGGCTGGCACGTCGTACAGCAGCCACAACCAGCCGATGATTCCGTTCTACATCTTCTACTCGATGTTCGGTTTCCAGCGTATTGGCGATCTGGCCTGGGCAGCAGGCGACAGCCGCACCCGTGGCTTCCTGATCGGTGGCACCGCCGGTCGTACCACGCTGAACGGCGAAGGTCTGCAGCACGAAGACGGTCACAGCCACATCCTGGCCTCGACCATCCCGAACTGCCGCACCTTCGACCCGACTTACGGTTACGAACTCGCTGTGATCATTCAGGACGGCATGCGCCGCATGTTTGAAGAACAGCAGGACGTTTTCTACTACCTGACCGTGATGAACGAATCCTACGTCCAGCCAGCGATGCCGGCCGGTTCCGAGGAAGGCATCATCAAGGGCATGTACTTGCTGGAAGAAGACACCAAGGAAGCCGCGCATCACGTCCAGCTCCTGGGTTCGGGCACCATCCTGCGCGAAGTCCGCGAAGCGGCGAAGATCCTGCGCGAAGAGTTCAACATCGGCGCTGACGTGTGGAGCGTTACCAGCTTCAACGAACTGCGTCGCGATGGCTTGGCCGTCGAGCGCAGCAACCGCATGAAGCCGGGCCAGAAGCCACAACTGAGCTACGTTGAAGAGTGCCTGGGCGGCCGTAAAGGTCCGGTCATCGCTTCGACCGACTACATGAAACTGTTCGCTGACCAGATTCGTCAGTGGGTTCCGACCAAGGAATACAAGGTGCTGGGCACTGACGGTTTCGGCCGCAGCGACAGCCGCAAGAAGCTGCGTCACTTCTTCGAGGTGGATCGTCACTTCGTCGTGCTGGCAGCGCTGGAAGCCTTGGCCGATCGCGGCGATATCGAACCTAAAGTGGTGGCCGAGGCCATCGTCAAGTTCGGCATCGACCCTGAAAAACGCAACCCACTGGACTGTTAAGAGTCTGCTTCAAGATCGTTTAGAGCGCTGACGGATTGCGCGAAAACAGCCGAGGATGCGGAATTTACGTTTGTAAATGAGCATCCGACGTTGTTTTCGTCGCAACTGAAGCCGGCGCAATCGAGAAAGAACAGGTTCTCCGAAGGAGAGACATTGTGAGTGAGCTAATTCGCGTACCCGACATCGGCAACGGTGAAGGTGAAGTCATTGAGTTGATGGTCAAGGAAGGCGATCGCATCGAAGCCGACCAGAGCATCCTGACGCTGGAATCCGACAAGGCGAGCATGGAAATCCCTGCTCCGAAAGCCGGCGTGATCAAAAGCATGAAGGTCAAACTGGGCGACCGCCTGAAAGAAGGCGACGAACTGTTTGAGCTGGAAGTCGAGGGCGATGCGCCTGCGGCCGAAGCTGCGCCTGCTGCCGCGCCTGCCGCCGCTGAAAAGCCTGCTGCCGAGAAACCGGCCGCTGAAGCTGAGCCCGCTGCGCCCGCCGCACCTGCAGCGCCTGTTGCCGAGACTTCGCAAGACATCCACGTTCCGGACATCGGTTCGTCGGGTAAAGCCAAGATCATTGAGCTGCTGATCAAAGTTGGCGATACCGTTGAGGCTGATCAATCGTTGATCACCCTTGAGTCCGACAAAGCCAGTATGGAAATCCCATCGCCTGCCGCAGGCGTCGTCGAAAGCATCAGCGTCAAGCTGGAAGACGAAGTCGGCACCGGCGATTTGATCCTGAAACTGAAAGTCGCGGGCGCTGCACCTGCCGCTGCTCCAGCGCCGGCCAAGGCAGATGCACCTGCTGCGGCTGCCGCTGCTGCGCCTGCTGCAAAAGCAGAATCCGCACCGGCTGCGAAAGCTGAAGCTGCGCCTGCACCAGCAGCCGCTCCAGCCAAAGACGGCGCCAAGGTTCACGCAGGCCCGGCGGTTCGTCAGTTGGCTCGCGAGTTCGGCGTTGAGCTAAGCGCTGTTTCGGCAACCGGCCCACACGGCCGCGTGCTGAAAGAAGACGTGCAGGTTTACGTAAAAGCCATGATGAACAAGGCCAAGGAAGCGCCAGCAGCTGGCGGCGCTACCGGCGGCATGGGCATTCAGCCGATTCCTGAAGTCGATTTCAGCCGTTTCGGTGAAATCGAAGAAGTACCGATGACCCGCCTGATGCAACTGGGCGCCACTGGCCTGCACCGCAGCTGGCTGAACATTCCGCACGTCACGCAATTCGACCAGGCCGACATTACCGACCTGGAAGCTTTCCGCGTCGCGCAGAAAGCTGTTGCCGAGAAGGCTGGCGTGAAGCTGACCATCCTGCCGTTGCTGCTTAAATCCTGCGCTTTCCTGCTCAAGGAACTGCCGGACTTCAACGCCTCGCTGGCGCCAAGCGGCAAAGCGATCATCCGCAAGAAATACGTGAATATCGGTTTTGCGGTGGACACCCCGGACGGTCTGCTGGTCCCTGTGATCAAGGACGTCGACAAGAAGAGCTTGCTGCAACTCGCTGCCGAAGCCGCTGTATTGGCCGAGAAAGCGCGCACCAAGAAGCTGTCGGCCAACGAGATGCAAGGCGCTTGCTTCACTATTTCCAGCTTGGGCCACATTGGCGGCACCGGCTTCACGCCGATCGTCAACGCGCCGGAAGTGGCGATCCTGGGTGTGTCCAAGGCGACCATGCAGCCAGTCTGGGACGGCAAAGCGTTCCAGCCAAAACTGATGCTGCCACTGTCGCTGTCCTACGATCACCGCGTGATCAACGGCGCCGCTGCGGCTCGCTTCACCAAGCGTCTAAGCGATCTGCTGGCGGATATCCGTACGATTCTGCTGTAAGACGTTTTAGAGGGGACTGATCTTGTTTACAGCGTTTCACCGTAAATAAATCCGTCCCCTTGAAGCTGGACCCGTTTTTCGGGCTGCCACGCTCGTACCTCAACCCCGCTCACTGGCGGGGCTTTTTTTGCCCAGATTTTTCTTCCATTATTTACGGCAAAAAAAGACGACTTGGATCCAATAGGCTGCCAACTGGGCTAATAACAACCACTTAGCACGTATTCCCGATAAATCCGACCAGCAACCTCCAGTTACTGCCTCATTTGCCGACAGATTTATAGCACTAAGCCATCGCGCTCACTTGTCAGTCCGCGCCGCATGATGCAACCTTGCCACACGCGACTTAACGACGGGCTCTTTGTCCGCGCGCGATCAGTACTCTGGAAGTGAGTCCTTCATGAAAAGCCAGCCTGATGCTGCCGGTAGACCGGCAGCCGAGGTAGTGACGCAATTGCCGGTGCCCTCGCGGCTCGGCATGCTGCGTTTCGAGCGGCTGAATGAAGCCAATTGGGCGCTGCTGTACCTGGACCCCAGTTGTGAAAAGCAGTTTGGCATGCCGGCTGTCGAGCTCTGCGCTTTGGTCGCATCGCCTTATGCCAGCCTCATGGAACCCGAGGTTCGCTATCAGTTGCACGATGCCGTGCAAATGCAGCTGGCAAGCAGCCCGTATTACCTGATCCGCTATACCTTGCATACCAGTCGTGGTGCGCTGGGAATAATGGAACTGGGCGAGGGTTACAAACAGCACAATCGCCACCTTCTGCGCGGGTACTTGATGGTCGTTGACGACGTCCTTGAAGACAGCGACCTGAGCCTGAGCCCGGATCTGGAAACCCAGAACACCCGGCTGCAGATCGCCCTTGAGCTCAATCAACGCGCCCAGCACGAGCAGCTTCAGCACCTGGAACGCGTCCGCGCCCAGCAAAGCCTGATTCTGCGACTGGCACGCCACCGCTACAGCTCGACCAATTCCTTGCAGGAAGCAGCGGAACTCATCACCCAAAGCGCCTGCGAGATCTACGATATTTCCTGCGCCAGTATCTGGAATCTCAATGGAAAGGTGCTCGAGCCGATCGCCGAGTACCGCCGTGGCGCCTGCGAGCACCGCAAACCAGGTCCCATCGACATCAGTCGCTTCCCCAGCTATCTCGAAGCGCTGCATACCAGTCGAGCAATCGATGCCAGCGATGTCGAGCATGACCCGCGCACCCGCGAGCTGGCCGAAAGCCTGCGCCCGCGTGACATCAACGCCATTCTCGACGCCAGCGTACGTATCGACGGCCAGGTCGTCGGCGTCCTGTGCCTTGAACAAACCGGCACGCCGCGCGAATGGCAGTCCGATGAAATAGCGTTTGCCGGGGAACTGGCCGATCAGTTCGCCCAAGTCATCAACAACCACAACCGTCGCACCGCCACCCACGCGCTGCATTTGTTCCAGCGCGCCGTCGAGCAAAGCGCCAACGCGTTCTTGCTGGTCAACTGCAACGGCGTGGTCGAATACGTCAACCCAAGCTTCACCGAAATCACCCAGTACTCCGCCGATGAAGTTCACGGGCATAAGCTGTCCGAACTGCCGGCACTGGAAAACCTCAACGCGCTGCTGCTCGATGCCAATTCCGGCCTGGTCAGCGGCAACAGCTGGCAGGGCGAATTCAAGAGCCGTCGCAAGAATCTCGAACCGTATTGGGGTCAGTTGTCGATCTCGAAAGTCTTTGGCGACGACCGCGAGCTGACTCATTACATCGGCATCTACGAAGACATCACTCAGGCCAAGCTCTCGCAGCAACGCATCGAGCGTCTGGCCTACACCGACAACCTCACCAATCTGGGCAATCGACCGGCGTTCATTCGCACCCTCGACGAGCACTTCGCCCGAGACGTCGAAACCCCCATCAGCCTGCTGCTGGTGGACATCGATAACTTCAAACGGATCAACGACAGCCTCGGCCACCAGACGGGCGACAAGCTGCTGATCAGCCTCGCGCGTCGTCTGCGTAATAGCCTGAGCCCGACCGGTATTCTCGCGCGCTTCGCCAGTAACGAGTTCGCGGTGCTGCTTGATGACACCGGCCCCGAAGAAGGCCAACGCATCGCCAGCCAAGTGCTGACGACGCTGGACAAGCCGATGTTCGTCGATAACCAGCTGATCAGCGTAACCGGCTCCGTGGGCCTTGCCTGCGCGCCGCTGCACGGCCGTGATCCGCAGACGCTGATGAAGAACGCAGGCCTGGCGCTGCACAAGGCCAAGGCCAACGGCAAGCATCAGGTTCAGGTGTTCACCGAGGCGCTCAACGCCGAAGCCAGTTACAAGCTGTTCGTGGAGAACAACCTGCGTCGTGCTTTGACGCAGAACGAGCTGGAAGTCTTCTATCAGCCCAAGCTGTGCCTGCGCACCGGTCGCCTGCTGGGCATGGAAGCGTTACTGCGCTGGAATCACCCTGAGAAAGGCATGATTCGGCCGGACCAGTTCATCAGCGTCGCCGAAGAGACCGGCTTGATCATTCCGATTGGCAAATGGGTTGCGCGCCAGTCCTGCCGCATGAGCAAGCAACTGACCGCTGCGGGCTACGGCAAGCTGCACGTGGCGATCAACGTCTCGCCCAAGCAGTTTTCCGACCCGGAGCTGGTGGCGTCCATCGCCAATATCCTCAAGGAGGAAGAGCTAGACGCTTCGCTGCTTGAACTGGAGCTGACCGAAGGCCTGTTGCTGGAAGCCACCGAGGACACGCGATTGCAGCTCGAATCGCTGAAAACCCTCGGCCTGACGCTGGCAATGGATGACTTCGGCACGGGGTACTCATCGTTCAGTTACCTAAAAAAATTCCCCATCGACGTGATCAAGATCGACCGCAGTTTTATCCGGGACATTCCGGATGATCAGGACGACATGGAGATCACCTCGGCCGTCATCGCGATGGCGCATAACCTCAAGCTGACAGTGGTTGCCGAAGGCATCGAGACCGCCGCACAGCTGGCCTTCCTGCGACGCCATCGATGCGATGTCGGCCAGGGTTATCTGTTCGACAAGCCGATCCCCGGCGAAGAGCTGATCGAGAAACTCAGGCGCTACCCACGCGGACCTGTCGCCTGACACCCTGTCGCCGCCGACAAACGTTGTGATCCTCTGTTGAAGCGAGGTTTACCCGCGAAGGTGAGGTCGAGGTGTATCGTCCAGCATCACACCCGTCGTCCCACATTTGCATCAGCCACTTCTGACCCCATATACCCCTTCTTACTGACAACACCCCTCGGTTGTCCCGAACCCAGAGAGGATTGAGCTCATGGTCTTGCGCTCGGAAATTCTTGTGAACAAAAACGTATTACCTACCGCTGAACAGGCATTGCCGGGGCGCGAAACCCACGTGCAACTCCCTGAGCACCACTTCGTCAACGGCAGCCCGCTGTTGGGTCCATTCGTTACCAATGTGGATTTCGCGATATTCGGACTGGGTTGTTTCTGGGGTGCCGAGCGGCGTTTCTGGCAGAAGGAAGGCGTGGTCAGCACGGTGGTGGGCTATGCCGGGGGCTTCACGCCAAACCCGACCTACGAAGAGGTCTGCTCAGGGCTGACGGGCCACAGCGAAGTGGTGCTGGTCGTGTTTGAACCGGAGAAAGTCAGCTACGAAGAGCTGCTGGCGATGTTCTGGGAGCTGCACAACCCAACACAGGGCATGCGCCAAGGCAACGACATCGGCACTCAATACCGTTCGGTGATCTACGCCACCTCACCCGCGCAACTGGACGCCGCCAAAGCCAGCGGTCAAGTCTTCCAGGCCGAACTGACCAAAGCCGGCATGGGCGAAATCACTACCGAAATCGAACAAGCGCCAACGGTGTACTTCGCCGAGGCGTATCACCAGCAGTATCTGGCGAAGAATCCGGAGGGGTATTGCGGGATTGCCGGGACTGGGGTGTGCATGCCGCCGAGTTTGAATCCGGCTTCGTGATATGAGTTGATCTGCTGTAGGAGCGCGCTTGCCCGCGATGGAGGTGTGCCAGAAAGACCGCTTCGCAGCCTCGCGTTGCTCGTCAGCTCCTACAGAATCGGCGGTGTTTTTGCAAAATCCGTAGGAGCTGACGAGCCGCGGAAGGCTGCGAAGCGTTTTCGCTGACACACCGCCAACGCAATCCCGCCTCGTCAGGATCGATCAGGATTCGGCAATCAACCAATCCATCTTCCAGTCGCCCTGGGTTTGCCCCAGCGTCTTCGCCAACCACGGAAGAAGCTCGCGCAGTTCTTCTTCCAGGCCCCACGGCGGATTGGCGATGGCCAGGCCTGAGCCGTTCAGACTGTTCGGCGTGTCCAGTGGATGCACCAGCAACTCAACGCGCAGCAGTTTCGGCGCGCCGGTTTCAGCCAGATCCTGATAGAACCGCTTGAGCAAACGTTGGTCCTTGATCGGGTACCAGATCGCGGCGACGGTCTGGCGCATGCGGCTGATGGCTTCTTTGAGCGCGACCGAGCAGCGCTTCATCTCGTCGAGCTGTTCAAATGGCGGATCAATCAACATGACGGCGCGCTTTTCATGCACCGGCAGCAACGCCCGTGGCACGTGCCAGCCTTCGCCCAGATGCACCGCGACGCGACGGTCGAATTTCATGTTGTCTTTGAGCAGGGCGCCGTCTTCCGGGTGCTTCTCGTTGAGCAGCACGCGGTCTCGTTCGCGGGTGGAGCGGCGCGCCAACTCAGGGGAGCCTGGGTAATAACGCAGCTCGCCGGTCTTGCGGTTCATGTGCTTGATGACGTCCATGTAGCCGGACGCCAGCTCGGGCACATCGGTTGCGTCCCACAAACGGCCAATCCCTTCGATCCATTCACCGGTGCGCGTGGCCTGATCGCCCTGCAGGTCATACAGCCCAATCCCCGCATGCGTGTCGAGGTAAGCGAACGGCTGCTCTTTACGCGACATCAACGCGAGGATGCGAGTTAGGACGATATGCTTGAAGACATCGGCGTGGTTGCCGGCGTGGAAGGCGTGACGGTAATTCATGGCAGCTCCTGGAAGGCCGCGCAGTTTAGCAAAACGGGCGGTCTTTGGCAGACCACTCATAGGCCGAGCACAAGCCGATGCTTATTTAACCGAAAACGACCTGTTCATAGGAATACCAGCCATTCACGACAAGAGCGCTTGCCGAGGTTGATGGGCGATACCAGAATCAGGCCAAAGCCAATTAAGGAGCGAGCGTCATGATGCATGCGGACCTGATCGACCAGGAAGACTTGATCAGCCAACTGAGAGCGATTGGGTTCGAAACCCCGTCAAGCGCCACCGCCGAACAAGCTTGCGCCCAAGCCGTGTGCGGCCTGAACGACGACCGCGCCCGCGCGTTACGACAATTGGTGGAGAAGATGCTGATGGGCAGCGCGACGATTCTGCCGGCTGTGCGCCAGGCGATTGATCAGCAGTTGTTGCCGGCGCTGGCGACTTATAAACAAAGCCGTAGCGCCTGATCACTTAATCGGGCTGACAATCAAGAAACGTGGGAGCGGACCTGTCCGCGAAGAGGCCGACATGCCCGACGCGGCTTCGGCGGCGGGCAAATTGCTTTCGCGGACAGGTCCGCTCCCACATTTGGACCCTCGCGGGTACAGCGCTTACAACCGCACGCTCGCAAAGGTCGACTCATTGCGCGCCTGGCTCAACGCAGACAGCGGGCCAGACAACGGCGCCAGCACCATCGCTTGCGGTATCGGCATCATCGCCACTTGCTGGGCCGTGTTAGAACCTACACGCTCATCGCGTGGCGGAATTCCGAAGTATTCGCGGTAGCACTTGGAGAAGTGCGGGGTGGAAACGAAGCCACACACCGATGCCACTTCGATGATCGACATCGGCGTCTGCTTGAGCAACTGACGCGCACGAATCAGCCGCAGCTTGAGGTAGTAGCGCGACGGCGAGCAATGCAGGTATTTCTGGAACAGTCTTTCCAACTGACGCCGGGACACCGCGACGTATACCGCCAGCTCATCCAGATCGATGGGCTCTTCTAGATTGGCCTCCATCAGGGCGACGATTTCCTGCAACTTCGGCTGGTTGGTGCCGAGCATGTGCTTGAGCGGCACACGCTGATGATCCTGCTCATTACGAATGCGCTCGTAGACGAACATTTCCGAGATCGCGGCGGACAGCTCACGCCCATGATCGCGGCTGATCAGGTGCAGCATCATGTCCAACGGCGCGGTGCCACCGGAGCTGGTGAAACGGTTACGGTCGAGGGTAAACAGGCGCGTACTCATAGCCACGCGGGGAAACGCTTCCTGCATCGCGGCCAGACATTCCCAGTGCACGCTGCAATCAAAACCGTCTAGCAAACCGGCGCAAGCCAAAGCCCAACTGCCGGTGCAGACTGCGCCCAGACGACGGGATTGACGCGCCTGGCTTTGCAGCCAGCTCACGTGTTCGCGGGTCACGGTGCGTTGAATGCCCACGCCGCCGCAGACGATGACGGTGTCCAGCACGGGCGCCTTGTGCATGGAGGCATCAGGGGTGATTTGCAGACCGTCGCTGGCCCAGACCTGGCCGCCATCGGCGGTCAGCGTGGTCCAGCGATAAAGCTCTCGACCGGACAGCTGGTTGGCCATGCGCAGTGGCTCAACCGCCGACGCGAGGGAGATCAGCGTGAAATTGTCCAGCAGCAGAAAGCCGATGGATTGCGGCGCACGGTTCTGGGGTTGGGCCCCTGAGTTGAACGATGTCATCACGGTATCTCCTCACGAAAGCGATTGATGGCCCCCACACGAGGCTCTTGTTGTTTGCTCTCATTTGAGTGGAGAGCTTAGGCATTGCAACGCAAATGCCATGCCTAAACTTGAATGACCATTCAATAAACCCTGATTGCGACGTCGTGATGCGTCTATTCGGCAGCGACACGACCATTCGATTTACGACCTTTGGGCCGCCAAGCCACGCCGTTAAAGGAGCGGTGAGCAATTCGGTAGCACTTTGGAGGAGGCCTGAACGGCCGTAAGAAACATCATGTCACCACAAGCACAGGTGACCGACGGTAAGCGGTGTATCGCCCGGTTTACATGGCGTTGCGCCATGTGGACGGTGGGCACGCGCTAAAAAGTTGCGAAGTGATCGAGCGGTGAGCAAAAAGTGCGCAGCGGCCCGCGTAAAAGTGTTGGAGCGAGGCTTGCCCGCGAAGCTGACGACACGGTGTGTCAGGTAATCCGGGATATCAGCTTCGCGGGCAAGCGTAGCTCCAACAGGGCTACTTAGTCAGCACTCCACCGCACTCACCGCCAACCCACCCCGCGAGGTCTCTTTGTATTTGTCGTGCATGTCGGCGCCGGTGTCGCGCATGGTGCGGATCACCCGGTCCAGCGAGATAAAGTGCTGACCATCGCCGCGCAAAGCCATCTGCGCTGCGTTGATCGCCTTCACTGCGGCAATCGCGTTGCGTTCGATGCAAGGCACCTGAACCAGCCCGCCCACGGGGTCACACGTCAGCCCCAGGTTATGTTCCAGCCCGATCTCTGCCGCGTTGCACAACTGCGCGGGTGTGGCGCCGAGGATGTCAGCCAGCCCCGCCGCCGCCATGGCGCAGGCGGAACCAACTTCACCCTGGCAACCGACCTCGGCGCCGGAAATAGATGCGTTCTTTTTGCACAGAATCCCAATGGCCGCCGCACCCAAGAAGTAATCGACCACGTTGGCTTCACTGACCTCGTCGCTGAATTTGACGAAGTAATGCAACACGGCAGGGATAATCCCCGCCGCGCCGTTGGTCGGAGCCGTGACCATGCGGCCGCCCGCAGCGTTTTCTTCATTGACGGCCAGAGCGAACAGATTGACCCATTCCATTGCGCTCAAGGTCGAGCCGATCACGTTGGGCTTGCCCAACTCTTGCAAACTGCGATGCAGGCGCGCAGCCCGGCGGCGCACATTCAAGCCGCCTGGCAAAATACCTTCGTGCTTCAAGCCCTGCTCGACGCAATCCTGCATCGCACGCCACAGCGTCATGAGCCCGGCGCGAATCTCTTCTTCGCTGCGCCAGACCTTTTCATTGGCCAACATCAACTCAGAGACGCGCAGACCATGGGTCTCGCACAACATCAGTAATTCATCAGCGCTGGAGAAGTCGTAGGGCAGCACCGTGCTGTCCATGTCCAGCACACCGCTCGCCGCTTGCGCCTGATCGACCACGAATCCGCCGCCGACCGAGTAATAGGTGTCGCGATGGAATTCGCCACTCAGGTCGTGAGCGATCAGGGTCATGGCGTTGGGATGAAATGGCAGGTTTTCATCGATCAGTTGCATGTCGCGCTGCCATACGAACGGGATTGGCCGATTACCATTCAACTGTAGGAGGTCGGTTTCTTTGAGTTCGGCAATACGCACGCCGATCACCGACGGATCAATCGCATCCGGCCATTCGCCCATCAAGCCCATAATCACGGCGTTATCGCTGCCGTGGCCGATGCCGGTTGCAGAGAGCGAGCCGTACAGACGAACTTCCAGGCGGGTTACCTGTTCCAACTGACCGCGTTCGCGCAAACCTTGCACGAACAGCGCCGCAGCGCGCATGGGGCCGACGGTGTGAGAACTTGAGGGGCCGATACCGATCTTGAACAGGTCGAACACGCTGATAGCCATGAACCGCACACCTCCGAAAGCAAGACTTCCGGCGCGCCAAACGGCCGGTGACGGAGCTGATACGCTCAAGCTGCTGTCCGTCCAGATGGGCCGCATCATCAGGCTTTTACCTGGGAGGACGACGTCTCACACCGACTCACTCATGCCCACTAACGTCGCTTTGGCGAGCTGAATGGCGCAGCACACTATGCTTGCGGATTCGTGACAGTTTTGGCCGCTTTTGGCCGCATCCACAGCCGAAAAGCGTGTACGCAGCTGATAAAAAATCTGTAAGCGACGTCACTGACACTGGATGCGACCCTCTATGTACTGGTTACGACGCCCCCTGTAGGCGTTTGTTTTTCCCTGTTACATGATCAGTCCCGACTCGATCGCCACACGCAGTGATAGAGCGTTGCGCAACTTGACTCGCCAACACCAAAAAAGGCGTCCGCCTGGCTGACAATGAGCAGCGGATACCCAAAAAAACACCTAAGGAGTCCAACCATGAAAGGTTCACAAAAGTTGTTGCTGGGCGTTGCGCTGAGTCTGCCACTGCTGGCTCAGGCGGCAGAACCCGCCCAATGCGCGACCGTCAATTTTTCCGATGTAGGCTGGACCGACATCACCGTCACCACCGCCGTCACCAGCGCAGTTCTCCAGTCCCTGGGCTACAAAACCAAAACCACCATGATTTCCGTGCCTGTGACCTACAAGTCCCTGGCCGACGGCAAGAACATGGACGTTTTCCTCGGCAACTGGATGCCAACCATGGAAAACGACATCAAGGCCTATCGTGACGCGGGCACCGTTGAAACTGTGCGGGCCAACCTTGAAAACGCCAAATACACCCTGGCCGTTCCTCAAGCGCTGTACGACAAAGGCCTTCATGACTTCGCTGACATTGCCAAATTCAAAAAGGAACTTGACGGCAAGATCTACGGCATCGAGCCTGGCAACGACGGCAACCGCCTGATTCAAAGCATGATCGACAAGAACGCCTTTGGCCTGAAAGACGCAGGCTTCAAGGTCGTCGAGTCCAGCGAAGCAGGCATGCTGTCGCAGGTCGATCGCGCGTCCAAGCGCAGTACTGACGTGGTCTTCCTCGGCTGGGAACCGCACCCGATGAACACCCGTTTCAAGATTCAGTACCTCACCGGCGGCGACGACTACTTCGGTCCGAACTTCGGTCAGGCGACGATCTACACCAACACCCGCAAGGGCTATACCCAAGAGTGCAGCAACGTCGGCCAACTGCTGAAAAACCTGTCGTTCACCCTGCCGATGGAAAGCTCGCTGATGGGCAACGTGCTGGACGACAAAATGAAGGCTGATGTCGCCGCCAAGGCGTGGATCAAGAAGAACCCGCAGGTGCTCGACACCTGGCTGGCTGGCGTGACCACCGTGGACGGTAAACCAGGCCTGGAGGCCGCTAAAGCCCAGTTGACGAAGTAACCGGCAGGCAGGCGGGCCAGTCCCGCCTGTTGTCCTAAATTTCCTCCCGTATGCGGACAATCGATACCATGCTGACTGATCACAAAATCCCCCTGGGCCAGTACATCGCGGCCTTCGTCGAATGGCTGACCCAACACGGCGCCAGCACGTTCGACGCAATCGCGTCGTCTCTGGAAACCATGATTCACGGCCTGACCTTCGGCTTGACCTGGTTCAACCCCTTTGTATTGATCGGCCTGATTGCTCTGCTCGCTCACTTCATCCAGCGCAAGTGGGGCCTGACGGTATTCGTCATCGTTTCCTTTCTGCTGATCCTGAACCTGGGCTACTGGGTTGAAACCATGGAGACCCTGGCGCAGGTGTTGTTCGCCACCGCTGTCTGCGTGGTGATCGGCGTGCCACTGGGCATCATTGCCGCGCACAAGCCGATGTTCTACACGATCATGCGTCCGGTCCTGGACTTGATGCAGACCGTTCCTACTTTTGTTTACCTGATTCCTACCCTGACCCTGTTTGGTCTGGGTGTCGTGCCCGGTCTGATTTCGACGGTGGTATTCGCGATTGCCGCGCCGATCCGCCTGACGTATCTGGGCATCCGCGACGTGCCCCATGAACTGCTCGATGCGGGCAAGGCATTCGGTTGTTCGCGTGGTCAACTGCTGTCGCGCATAGAACTGCCCCACGCCATGCCGAGCATCGCGGCCGGTATCACCCAATGCATCATGTTGTCGTTGTCGATGGTTGTGATCGCGGCACTGGTGGGTGCAGACGGCTTGGGTAAACCTGTGGTCAACGCACTGAACACTGCTGATATCGCCCTGGGCTTCGAAGCGGGCCTGGCGATCGTATTGCTGGCGATCATGCTCGACCGTATCTGCAAACAACCTGACGCACAGGTCAAGGGGGACGCATGAGCATTATCAATTTCGAAAACGTCGACGTTATCTTCTCCAAGGACCCTCGCGAAGCGCTCAAGCTGCTGGATCAAGGCCTGAACCGCGAACAGATTCTGAAGAAAACCGGCCAGATCGTAGGTGTAGAAAAAGCCTCGCTAAGCGTTGAAAAGGGCGAAATCTGCGTCTTGATGGGCCTGTC
Organism: Pseudomonas rosaeacicularis; assembly: GCF_057128745.1. Classification (NCBI taxonomy): domain Bacteria; kingdom Pseudomonadati; phylum Pseudomonadota; class Gammaproteobacteria; order Pseudomonadales; family Pseudomonadaceae; genus Pseudomonas; species Pseudomonas rosaeacicularis. The sequence goes on along the minus strand of NZ_JBSKHT010000001.1, from coordinate 505,430 downwards.
CGGTTCGGGTAAATCCAGCTTGCTGCGCTGCATCAACGGCCTCAATACCGTCAGCCGCGGTTCGCTGTTCGTCGAGCACGAAGGCTCGCAGATCAACATTGCCAACTGCACCCCCGCCGAACTGAAAATGATGCGCACCAAACGCATCGCCATGGTTTTCCAGAAGTTTGCATTGATGCCCTGGCTGACCGTGCGCGAAAACATCAGTTTCGGCCTGGAAATGCAGGGTCGCCCCGAGAAAGAGCGGCGCAAGCTGGTGGACGAAAAACTCGAGCTGGTGGGCCTGACGCAATGGCGCAACAAGAAGCCCGACGAACTGTCCGGCGGCATGCAACAGCGTGTGGGCCTGGCCCGTGCGTTGGCGATGGACGCCGACATTCTGCTGATGGACGAACCGTTTTCTGCCCTCGACCCGCTGATCCGCCAAGGCCTGCAGGATGAACTGCTGGACCTGCAGAAGAAGCTCGCCAAGACCATCGTCTTCGTAAGCCACGACCTCGACGAAGCGCTGAAACTCGGCAGCCGTATCGCGATCATGAAAGACGGCCGAATCATTCAGTACAGCGTGCCGGAAGAGATCGTGCTTAACCCGGCGGACGACTATGTTCGTACGTTCGTGGCCCACACCAATCCGCTCAACGTGCTGTGCGGTCGCAGCCTGATGCGCACCGTCGACAACTGCACCCGCGTGAACGGCTCGGTGTGTCTGGATCCGGGCGGCGATTCCTGGCTGGATCTCGCCGAAGGTAACACCATCACCGGCGCACGCCAGAACGGCGCGCAATTCGATTTGCAGAACTGGGCGCCGGGTCAGGCCATGGACACCCTTGATCGCCGTCCGACCGTCGTGCATTCCGACATCGGCATGCGTGATGCTCTTCAGATCCGTTACCAGACCGGTCACAAGCTGGTGCTGCAGGAAGATAACCGCGTGGTCGGGATACTCGGCGACAGCGAGCTGTATCACGCGCTACTCGGCAAAAACCTCGGTTGATACGTTCTGTAAGAGCCAACTTGTTGGCGAGGCGTGGGCTGTCTTTTATCCGTCCTAACGCTTCGCGAACAAGTTCGCTCCTACAGATATATCCGGTTCCATATCGCATCCGTCGGCGCTGATCTGTTCTTTCTTGACGCTTAAAGCCTGAAGCTTTCAGCTACAGTTCATCGCCCCCAGGTTTTTGTTGATTGAACGTTCAATTAAAAATTGTTAGGGTGTATGTCGCTTTTCAGTCACTGCGATCATTCCCCGGCGAGCCAAGGAGCCCCACTGATGCCCAAGGTCGGTATGCAACCCATTCGTCGTCAACAGCTGATCCACGCCACCCTCGAGGCGGTCGATCAGGTGGGCATGGGCGACGCCAGTATCGCGCTGATTGCTAAGCTGGCCGGCGTTTCGAACGGCATCATCAGCCACTACTTTCAAGACAAGAACGGCCTGATCGCCGCGACGATGCGTCACTTGATGAACGCATTGATCATCAATGTCTCCGAACGCCGACAGGCGCTCACCGATGACAGCCCGCGCGCCCACTTGAAGGTCATCATCGAAGGCAACTTTGACGCCAGCCAGGTCAATGGCCCGGCAATGAAAACCTGGCTGGCTTTCTGGGCAACCAGCATGCACCAACCCTCGCTGCACCGTTTGCAGCGCATCAACGATCACCGCCTCTATTCGAACCTGTGCTGTCAGTTCCGCCGCGTACTGACGCTAGACGAAGCGCGCAATGCTGCTCGCGGCATGGCGGCACTGATCGACGGTTTGTGGTTGCGCGGCGCTCTGTCCGGCGATGCTTTCGACACCGAGCAAGCGCAGCAGATTGCCTACGAATACATGGATTTCCAGCTGGCGAAAGCAGCGCACTGACGCGCTCACGCCCACCGCTGAAATGACCGACGCGCAAGCCGCGATCGGTCACAGCTCACACAAAGATATTTGAGGATTTTATGGCCCGTTTCGAACTGCAAAAACTCTACATTGACGGTGGTTACGTCGACGCCAGCAGCGATGCCACCTTCGAAGCTATCAACCCGGCCAACGGCGAAGTGCTGGCCAACGTCCAGCGCGCGACCCAAGACGACGTCGAACGCGCAGTCATCAGCGCCGAGAAAGGCCAGAAAGTCTGGGCCGCAATGACGGCTATGCAGCGCTCGCGCATCCTGCGCCGTGCCGTCGACATCCTGCGTGAACGCAACGATGAGCTGGCCGCGCTGGAAACCCTGGACACCGGTAAAGCATTTTCTGAAACCAAGTACGTCGACATCGTCACCGGCGCCGATGTGCTGGAGTACTACGCAGGCCTGGTGCCCGCTATCGAAGGCGAGCAGATCCCGCTGCGCACTTCGTCTTTCGTCTACACCCGCCGCGAGCCGCTGGGCGTTACCGTCGGCATCGGCGCGTGGAACTACCCGATCCAGATCGCTCTGTGGAAATCCGCGCCAGCACTGGCTGCGGGCAACGCGATGATCTTCAAGCCGAGCGAAGTCACCTCTCTGACCACCCTGAAGCTGGCCGAAATCTACACCGAAGCCGGCCTGCCTGATGGCGTGTTCAACGTGCTGACCGGCGCTGGCAGCGAAGTCGGCAGCTGGCTGACCGAGCATCCGCGCATCGAGAAAATCTCGTTCACGGGCGGCGTCAGCACCGGCAAGAAAGTCATGGCCAGCGCGTCGAGTTCTTCGCTCAAGGAAGTGACCATGGAACTGGGCGGCAAGTCACCGCTGATCATTTTTGACGACGCCGACCTGGATCGCGCCGCCGACATCGCAATGATGGCCAACTTCTACAGCTCCGGTCAGGTCTGCACCAACGGCACCCGGGTGTTCATCCCGAGCGCTTTGAAAGCAGCGTTCGAGGCCAAGATTGTCGAGCGCGTGAAGCGCATTCGCATCGGTAACCCGGAAGACGAAAACACCAATTTCGGCCCGCTGGTGAGCTTTGCCCACATGGAAAACGTGCTGGGTTATATCGCCAAGGGCAAGGAAGAAGGCGCCCGCCTGTTGATCGGCGGCGAACGCCTGACCGAAGGTGAATTCGCCAAAGGCGCATTCGTTGCGGCCACGGTTTTCACTGATTGCACCGACCAGATGACCATCGTCAAAGAGGAAATCTTCGGCCCGGTCATGAGCATCCTCAGCTACGACAGCGAAGAAGAAGTCATCCGCCGCGCCAATGACACCGACATGGGTCTGGCAGCAGGCGTCGTGACTAAAGACCTGAACCGCGCACACCGTGTGATTCACCAGCTCGAAGCCGGCATCTGCTGGATCAATGCCTGGGGCGAATCGGCGGCAGAAATGCCGGTCGGCGGTTACAAGCAATCAGGCGTGGGCCGCGAAAACGGCATCAGCTCGCTGGCGCAGTACACCCGGATCAAGTCCGTGCAGGTTGAGTTGGGTGAATACGCTTCGGTGTTCTGAACCCCGGCGCCATCCACTGTAGGAGCCAACTTGTTGGCGAGAGCTTTACGCGGTGTGCCAGACATGCCGCCTCGCGAACAAGTTCGCGCCTACAGGTCCCGCTTCGCCTCACGATCACCTTTCAAAGAGGGAACATTTAATGTCCCAAGAATTCGACTACATCATCATCGGCGCAGGTTCGGCCGGTAATACCTTGGCAGCCCGTCTCACCGAGGACGCAGGCGTCACCGTGCTGTTGCTTGAAGCTGGCGGCCCGGACTATCGCGCGGATTTCCGTACGCAAATGCCAGCCGCGCTCGCGTTCCCGCTGCAAGGTCGTCGCTACAACTGGGCGTATGAAACCGACCCAGAGCCACACATGAACAATCGTCGTATGGAGTGCGGCCGCGGCAAGGGCCTGGGTGGCTCGTCGCTGATCAACGGCATGTGCTACATCCGCGGCAACGCGATGGACTACGACGGCTGGGCAAAAAATCCGGGCCTCGAAGACTGGAGCTATCTGGATTGCCTGCCGTACTTTCGCAAAGCGGAAACCCGCGATATCGGCGCCAATGATTACCACGGCGGAGATGGTCCGGTCAGCGTGACAACACCCAAAGCAGGCAACAACCCGCTGTTCGCCGCGATGGTTGAAGCAGGCGTACAAGCCGGTTATCCGCGCACCGACGACCTCAACGGTTATCAACAAGAGGGCTTCGGCCCGATGGACCGCACCGTCACGCCGTTCGGCCGTCGCGCCAGCACTGCACGCGGATACCTGGATGACGCCAAGAAGCGCTCGACCCTGACCATCGTCACTCACGCTTTGACCGACCGCATCCTGTTCGACGGCAAGCGCGCAGTCGGCGTGGCTTATCTGGTCGGCGACAGCGACGCGCGCATTGAAGCCCGTGCGCGCAAGGAAGTGCTGCTGTGCGGCGGCGCCATCGCCTCGCCGCAGATTTTGCAGCGCTCCGGTGTCGGTCCCGCCGAAGTCCTGAAAAAGCTGGATATCCCGGTGGTTCACGACCTGCCGGGCATCGGCGAAAACTTGCAGGATCACCTGGAAATGTACCTGCAATACGCGTGCACCGAGCCGGTCTCGCTGTATCCATCGTTGCTGTGGTGGAACCAACCGCAGATCGGCGCTGAATGGATGTTCCTGGGCAAAGGCATCGGCGCCAGCAATCAGTTTGAGGCCGGCGGTTTTATTCGTTCGCGCGAAGAGTTCGAGTGGCCGAACATTCAATACCACTTCCTGCCGGTGGCGATTAACTACAACGGCAGCAAGGGCGTTCAGGAACACGGTTTCCAGGCCCACGTGGGCTCCATGCGTTCGCCGAGCCGTGGCCGTGTGCAGGTCAAATCTAAGAATCCGCGCGAGTACCCGAGCATTCTTTTCAACTACATGGCCAGCGAGCAGGATTGGCAGGAGTTTCGCGACGGCATCCGCCTGACCCGCGAGATCATGCAGCAGCCGGCGCTGGACAAATACCGTGGCCGCGAAATCAGCCCGGGCATCGAAGTGCAGACTGATGAGCAACTGGATCAGTTCGTTCGCGAGCATGCCGAAACCGCGTATCACCCGTCGTGCTCGTGCAAGATGGGCACCGATGAAATGGCCGTGGTCGATGGCGAAGGTCGTGTGCACGGCATGCAGGGTCTGCGCGTGGTAGATGCGTCGATCATGCCGTTGATCACCACCGGCAATCTCAACGCACCAACGATCATGATCGCCGAGAAAATCGCCGACAAGATCCGCGGCCGCGCACCACTGCCACGCAGCACAGCAGATTACTTCGTGGCCGGCGACAAGCCTGCACGCAGCAAGCCAGTGCGAGAAGTAAGCCGGACGGCGCAGTAAAAAACGCAGCCCCCTGTAGGAGCGTGGCTTGTCCCGCGATCGGCGGGGAACCCGTCGTAGATTCGGCAAACGCGGTATATGAGGTACACCGCGTCTGCAGGGTTTGCTGCCGGTTCCCGGCAGATCGCGGGACAAGCCACGCTCCTACAAGGTCCGTGTACCTGCGCCCCTTCGTCTCACCCCCGCTTGAAGCTTGCCGCTACCCTCCCGCAGGCCTAATCTAGAGCCCCTGCAATCGTTCTACCTCCTGCGCCTCCCCGGCCCGCATATTGCTTCGAGTTTTTGTTCAGCCTGAACGCCCTCAAAAGGAGCCTTTCTGCATGTTCGATTTTTCCGCTCAACTCAAGCAGCGGTTTGCCGCGCTGCAGAGCAGTGCCCAGTTTTTCTCCCTGCGTTACGTTAAACAAACCAGCCAGCATTTATCGGTGCGCAAGAACGTCGCCGCGCCGCCGCACCTGAGCACCGATGAAGGCGCGATGCTGACCGTGCGGATCAATGGCGTCGAAACCTACGCCGCCACTAACGACATTTCACAGCGCGGCCTGCAAGCGGCGCTGGTACAGGCCGAAACCCAGGCGCGGCTGTTGGCGCCTCACGCGCTGCTCAATCTCAGCGAGCAGCGCGTCTCCAGCAGTCGTGCCGATTATCTTTCGCCCAACATGTCCAGCGCCTTCCCTTCGCTCAGTGATTGCTACGCCCTGCTCAGCGCCGAATCGGCTGCAGTGCCCAAGGATGATCGGCTGGTGAACTGGCAAGTCAGCCTGGGCCTGGAAAACGTCGAGCAGATCTACCTCAACAGCGCTGGCGCCGAGATTCGTCAGGCCCAGCGCTACGTGTTCCCGGACCTTAGCGTGACCGCGTTCGACGGCCACGACAGCCAGTCCCGCAGCCTGGGCCGTGAGAATTTCGGGCAGCAAGGAGGCGCAGAAGTCATCGCCACCTGCGGCCTTGTCGGCGCTGCGACAAAAATCGCGGATCAGGCGCTGCAATTGATCATGGCCCCCAATACGCCTTCCGGTCCGCGGGACCTGCTGTTGACACCCGATCAGATGATCCTGCAGATCCACGAATCCATCGGCCACCCGCTGGAGCTGGACCGCATTCTCGGCGATGAGCGCAATTACGCTGGCACCAGCTTCGTCAAAGCCAGCGACTTCGGCACGCTGCAGTACGGTTCGAACCTGCTGAACGTGACCTTCGACCCGGACATTCCCGAGCAACTGGCGAGCTACGGCTATGACGACGACGGCACCGAAGCCACCAAGCAATTTCTGATCAAGGACGGCGTGCTGGTCCGGCCACTGGGCGGCGCATTGTCGCAATTTCGTGCCGGCATGGACGGCGTTGCCAACAGCCGGGCGTGCAGCTGGAACCGCGCGCCCATCGACCGCATGGCTAACCTCAACATCGAGCCAGGCGACAAGTCTATGGCGCAGTTGATCGGCGGCATCGAGCACGGCATTTTGATGAGCACCAACAGTTCATGGTCCATCGACGATGCCCGCAACAAATTCCAGTTCGGCTGCGAGTGGGGTCAACTGATCGAAAATGGCGAACTCAAAGGCGTGGTGAAGAACCCCAACTACCGCGCAATCTCGGCGCAGTTCTGGCGCAACCTCAGTGCAGTGGGCGACCCGAGCACGTTCAAGGTCCTCGGCACGCCGAACTGCGGCAAGGGCGAACCCAATCAGGTCGTGCGCGTGGGGCATGCATCACCCGCCTGCGTGTTCTCCAATGTCGATGTTTTCGGAGGTGACGCCTGATGTCTCATCACACTCAGTTCAAGGCGCTGGTCGAATCGCTGCACGGCGCAATCACCCATCAGGAACGCTTCACCCTCAGCTACAACGCCGAGGAATCGGATTTCATACGCTTCAATCACGCCAAAGTGCGTCAAGCCGGCCGTGTGCAGCAGGCCAGCGTGAATTTCAAACTGATTGACGATGGCCGCCACGCCAACCTGAGCCTGACCCTCTCAGGCGACAGCGATGTGGATCGTCAGCGGCTGTCCGAAGCCCTGCATCAACTGCGCGAAACCCTGACGCTGCTGCCGAAAGATCCCTATCTGTTGCTCAACGAAAACGACTGGCAGAGCACCAACGTTCAAGACCAGCCGCTTCCAGACAGCGACCATGTGGTGCAGCAGATCGCACAACTGGGCGAAGGGCTGGATCTGGTCGGCATCTACGCGGCGGGCCCGCTGTATCGCGGTTTTGCCAGTTCCAATGGCGCGTTCGGCTGGCATCAGGCCAACAGCTTCAATTTCGACTGGAGCCTGTTCCACGAGAACGGGCAGGCGGTCAAAGCCAATTACGCCGGGCACGACTGGAGCGATGAGGGATTTGCTCGCCGCTTCAATCTGGCCCGTGAGCAGTTGGCGTTTCTCGGACGCCCCGCTCGCACGCTGGCGCCGGGGCAGTACCGCGCGTATCTGGCCCCTGCGGCGGTAGAGGAAATCATCGGCATGCTGGGTTGGGGCGGGTTTTCCGCGCAGTCGCTGGCAGACAAGAGCAGCCCGCTGCAACGCTTGTACAGCGGCGACCTTTCGCTGAGCCCGTTGGTGAGCATGGATGAGCAAGTGAGCGGTTCGTTGTCACCGGCATTTTCGGGCGAGGGGTATCCGCGGTCGGATCTGTCGCTGGTGGTCGAAGGCGCGGCTAGGGATCAACTCGTCGGCTCACGCAGCGCGGCGGAATACGGTTTGACGGCCAACGGCGCAGGCTGGGGTGAGTCGCCAAGCGCGCTGAGCATGAAGGGCGGCTCGCTGGGGCTGGACGAAGTGCTGCAAACGTTGGGCACCGGCCTGTACATCAGCAACTTGTGGTACCTCAACTTCTCGGACCGCAGCGCCGGGCGCATGACTGGTCTGACGCGCTTCGCGACGTTCTGGGTCGAGGACGGCAAGATCATCGCGCCGCTCAGCACCATGCGTTTTGACGACAGTGTGTTCAGCCTGTTGGGCGGCGCACTGGAAGCGTTGACCACAGAGAGGGAACTGATTCTGTCGACGAGTACCTATAGTCAGCGCGATACCAGTTCTAACCTGCTGCCGGGGGCGCTGATCAGCAAGCTGACGTTGACGCTTTAGTCGGGCCGAACACTATCCCGTGGGAGCGGACCTGTCCGCGAAGAGGTCAGTACATCCGCCGCACATCCGGCGTCTGGCCCCCAGCATTCGCTCCCACGGAATTCGGCCGATCAGCACGAATTGCAAAAAACCATAAGAAACCAACAAAGGACACACGCCCCACATGCCGACCACAACCCCGCAGCTGGACGCCAAAACCCTGCGCTGGATGCCTTGGGTCATTGCCATCGCTTTCTTCATGCAAAGCCTGGACGGCACGATTCTCAACACTGCCCTGCCCTCCATGGCCAGCTCGTTGTCCGAAGACCCGCTGCGCATGCAGTCAGTGATCATCGCCTACATGCTGACCATCGCCCTGCTGATCCCGGCCTCCGGCTGGATCTCCGACCGCTTTGGCATCAAGCGCATTTTCTTCAGCGCCATCCTCCTGTTCAGCTTCGGCTCACTGCTCTGCGCGCTGGCCAACTCGTTGAGCATGCTGGTCGGCGCGCGAGTGATTCAGGGGCTGGGCGGTGCGCTGATGATGCCGGTCGGGCGCTTGATCGTCTTGCGCGCCTACCCACGAACCGAGCTGGTCCGCACCTTGAGCTTCATCACCATGCCTGCGCTGCTCGGGCCATTGATGGGGCCGACAGTGGGTGGCTGGCTGGTGGAATACCTGAGCTGGCACTGGATCTTCCTGATCAACATCCCGGTCGGGATTCTGGGCTGCTTCGCCGTGCGCAAATTTATCCCGGATTTGCAGGGTGGCGGGCGTACGCGCTTCGATATGGTGGGCTTTTTGCTGTTCGGCGCATCGATGGTGTTGATCACCATCGCCCTAGAAGGCCTGGGCGAGCTGCATTTACCGCACCTGCGCGTGGTGATGTTGTTGTTTGGCGGCATGGCGTGTCTGGCGGCGTATTGGTTACGCGCCAGTCACGTGGAATCGCCGTTGTTCTCGGCGTCGCTGTTCAAGACCCGCAGTTTTGCCGTGGGCATCATGGGCAACCTGTTCGCCCGACTGGGCAGCGGCGCGTTGCCGTTTCTGGTGCCGCTGATGCTACAAGTCGCGCTGGGCTATTCGCCGTCCCACGCCGGGATGAGCATGATCCCGCTGGCGCTGGCGGCCATGTTCGCCAAGCCGCTGGCAACCAAAGCCATCGAGCGCCTCGGCTACCGCATCGTGCTGACGGGCAACACGCTGCTGCTGGGTATTTTGCTGGCGAGCATGGCGCTGATCAGTGCCGAGACGCCGTACTGGATGCTGTTGATTCATCTGGCGTTGCTGGGTGGCGTCAATTCGCTGCAGTTTTCAGCGATGAATGCCGTCACGCTGATTGATCTGGACGACGCCAACGCCGCCAGCGGCAACAGCCTGTTGTCGGTGGTGGCGCAGTTGTCCTTGAGTCTTGGCGTAGCCTGCGCCGCAGCGTTGCTGGGCGGGTTTACCGATGACGTAGCAACCGGAGAAGTCAGCAGCGTGCTGGGTGCGTTTCAGTTGACGTTCCTGTGCGTTGGCGTGCTGGCCATGCTCGCTGCAACGATCTTCCTGCAGCTGTCGCCGAGGATCACACCGGAAAATCCGCCGCGTAAACCACAGCCGGAGCCCGAGATCGAAGCGTGATCGAAAACCTGTAGGAGCGAATTTATTCGCGAGAGATCGGGGCCGGCGACAGACGCTCGTCGACCATGCCGACGTTTCGCGAATAAATTCGCTCCTACAGGGTTTGTGTCCCCAAGTACTGCCATTTATCGCCAGCGCCCCCAAGGCAGGGGCACTGACCTGATACACTGCGCGACATTTTGTTTTGCAGGCTCACTCTTGTGACTAACACCGCGTTCAACACCTTGCCCCTTTCCGCCGCCATGCTGGCTAACCTGGAGTCTCTCGGTTATGCCCAGATGACGCCGATTCAGGCGCAGAGCCTGCCGGTGATTCTCAAGGGCATGGACCTGATCGCTCAGGCCAAGACCGGCAGCGGCAAAACCGCAGCCTTCGGTATCGGCCTGCTCAACCCCATCAATCCGCGCTTCTTCGGCTGCCAGGCGCTGGTGCTTTGCCCCACGCGCGAGCTGGCTGACCAGGTCGCCAAGGAAATCCGCCGTCTGGCGCGCTCCGAAGACAACATCAAAGTCCTGACCCTGTGCGGCGGCGTCTCGTTCGGCCCACAGATTGGCTCGCTGGAGCACGGCGCGCACATCATCGTCGGCACCCCGGGCCGCATTCAGCAGCACCTGCGCAAGGGTTCACTGGTGCTGGATGGCTTGAACACGCTGATCCTCGACGAAGCCGACCGCATGCTCGACATGGGTTTCTACGATTCGATCGCCGACATCATCGAGCAGACGCCGACCCGCCGTCAGACCCTGCTGTTCTCGGCCACTTACCCGGTGGGCATCAAGCAGCTGTCGTCCAAATTCATGCGCGACCCGCAGACCGTCAAGGTCGAGGCGCTGCACGCCGACAGCCAGATCGAGCAGATCTTCTACGAAATCTCCCCGGAACAGCGTCTAGAAGCGGTGGTGAAAGTGCTCGATCACTTCCGCCCGCAATCCTGTGTGGCTTTCTGCTTCACCAAGCAGCAGGTTCAGGAAGTGGTCGATCACCTGATCGCCAAAGGCATGTCGGCAGTCGGTCTGCATGGCGATCTGGAACAACGTGATCGCGATCAAGTGCTGGCGATGTTCGCCAACCGCAGTACCTCGGTGCTGGTCGCCACTGATGTTGCGGCGCGTGGTCTGGACATCGATGGCCTGGACATGGTGCTCAACGTCGAACTGGCGCGTGATTCGGAAATCCACATCCACCGCGTCGGCCGTACCGGTCGTGCGGGCGAGACCGGCATCGCCGTCAGTCTCGTTGCACCTTCGGAAAGCCAGCGCGCTCGCGCTGTTGAAGAATTGCAGAAAGCGCCGCTGAACTGGCAGCAATACGACAACCTGACTCGCACCGAAGGCGGCAAGCTGCTGCCACCGATGACCACCCTGTGCATCGGCTCGGGTCGCAAGGACAAATTGCGCCCAGGCGATATCCTCGGCGCGTTGACCGGTGAAGCGGGCATTCCAGGAACTCAGGTCGGCAAGATCGCGATTTTCGATTTCCAAGCCTACGTCGCCGTCGAGCGCAGCATGGCCAAACAGGCGCTGGAGCGCTTGAACAACGGCAAGATCAAGGGCAAATCGTTGCGCGTGCGGATTCTCTAAAACCCGCGCACCCCTTGTAGGAGCTGCCGAGGTTACGAAGGCTGCGATCGCGGTGTGTCAGGTGTACCGAATCGCAGCCTTCGTCCCTCGGCAGCTCCTACAGATCGTAATCCGACTTCAATACAGCTTGAACACCCCGAGGAATCCGCTTTGCCCGTTACTGACGTTGTGATCATCGGCGCTGGCGCCGCAGGTTTGTTATGCGCCTTCACTGCCGCCAATCGTGGGCGCAAGGTGATGTTGATCGATCACGCGAACAAGCCGGGCAAGAAGATCCTCATGTCCGGTGGTGGGCGCTGTAACTTCACCAACATGTACAGCGAGCCGGGCAACTTCCTGTCCCAGAATCCGCACTTCTGCAAATCCGCGCTGGCGCGCTACACCCAGTGGGATTTCATCGAGCTGGTGGCCAAGCACGGCGTGCCGTACCACGAGAAAAAACTCGGTCAGCTGTTCTGCGACAACAAGTCCAGCGACATCCTTGAGCTGCTGCTGGAGGAGTGCAAACAGGCTGGCGTGAAGCTGCACATGGACACCGCCGTGCAGCAGATCGAAAAAGTCGACACCGGCTATCAGCTGCAAACCACGCTGGGCGACATCAATTGCCAATCGCTGGTCATCGCCACCGGCGGCCTGTCGATCCCGACCTTGGGCGCTACCGGCTTCGGTTATCAAGTGGGCAAGCAGTTCGGCCACACGCTGCTGCCTACGCGCGCAGGCCTGGTGCCGTTCACGATCACCGATCAGCTCAAAGACTTGTGCACTGAGCTGTCGGGCACGTCGGTGGATTGCCTGGTCAGCTGCAATGACACCAGCTTCCGGGAAAACATCCTGTTCACCCATCGGGGCCTCAGCGGGCCGGCGATCCTGCAGATTTCTTCGTTCTGGTTGCCGGGCGACGCGGTGGAAATCGATCTGATGCCGGACCACGACGTGCCGAGTTGGCTGGCCGAGCAGCAAGCCGAGCGCCCCAACAGTGAGCTGAAAACCCTGCTGGGTGAAATCTTCACCAAGAAGATGGCTAATCTGATCGCCGAGCACTGGTTTGCGTCCAAGCCGATGAAGCAGTACACCCATGCCGAGCTTGCCGACATCGCAGCAAAACTGGCGAGCTGGCAGGTGGTTCCGGCGGGCACCGAAGGCTATCGCACGGCTGAAGTCACGCTGGGCGGCATCGACACGCGAGAGGTCTCGTCCAAAACCATGGAGTCGCTGAAGTCACCGGGCTTGTACTTTGTGGGCGAAGTGCTGGACGTCAGCGGCCATCTGGGCGGTTTTAACTTCCAATGGGCCTGGGCCTCGGGGTTCACAGCTGCGCAGTTCGTCTGACGACAACACTCTGTAGGAGCGAATTTATTCGCGATACGTTGCCATGGCCAACAAACATGCGTCGGATTTACTGGCGTCTCGCGAATAAATTCGCTCCTACAGAAGTTCTGCGAAGGCCTGCTATTACGGAATAAATTTCACCTGCCCGATGTACAGCCCTCGTTGATCGCTGTACATATTCGTCAGTGACAATTGATATATCGCGAACAAGGCAGTCAGCGTTCATATGGCATCGAAATCCAAGTCGTTGCGTAATACCTTCCGCCGCCTGTGGGCGCTGGACAAGTTCAGCTATAGCGTGCGGGTGTTTATCGCCCTGACCGGCAGCATGGCGCTGTGCTGGTACCAAGGCGAAATGAAACAGCTGATTCCGCTGTTTCTCGGGATTATCGCCTGCGCACTGTCTGAAACCGACGACAGCTGGCAGGGCCGCCTCAATGCGCTGGCCGTGACGCTGGTGTGTTTCAGCGTCGCCGCGCTGTCAGTGGAACTGCTTTTCCCCTACCCCGTCCTTTTTGTCTGCTCCATGGCCGTGGCAGCTTTTGGCCTGACCATGCTCGGCGCGCTCGGCGAACGCTATGGCGCGATTGCCTACGGCACCTTGATTCTCTCGGTCTACACAATGATCGGTGTCGACCAGCGCGGCGGCGAGGTCACTGACTTCTGGCACGAACCGATGCTGCTGGTGGCTGGCGCAGCGTGGTACGGCTTGCTCTCGGTGCTCTGGCAAATGCTGTTCTCCAACCAGCCGGTGCAGCAAGCGCTGGCCAGGTTGTTCCGCGAGCTGGGTATGTACCTGAAGATTAAGTCCGAGCTGTTCGAACCGATTCGAACGCTGGACGTGGAGGCGCGTCGGCTGGACCTCGCCAAGCAAAACGGCAAGGTCGTGGCGGCGCTGAACTCCGCCAAGGAAATCATCCTGAACCGCGTCGGCAGCGGCCGACCGGGCTCGAAAGTCAGCCGCTACCTGAAGCTGTACTTCCTGGCGCAAGACATCCATGAGCGCGCCAGCTCCTCGCACTACCCTTATAACTCGCTGGCCGATGCCTTTTTCCACAGCGACGTGTTGTTTCGCTGTCAACGCCTGCTGCGTCAGCAAGGCACGGCCTGTCGCGATCTGTCGGTGTCTATCCAGTTGCGTCAGCCGTTCATTTACGACGACAGCTTTGCTCACGCACTCAATGATTTGCGCGCATCGCTGGAACACCTGCGCATTCAGAGCAACCCGGCATGGCGTGGCTTGCTGCGCTCGTTGCGCGCGCTGGCCAACAACCTCGCCACCCTCGACCGATTGCTCAGCGACGCCAGCAATCCTGACGCGCTGGCAGACGCCACTGACAGCAGTTTGCTGGACCGCTCGCCGCGCAACTTTAAAGACGTGTGGAATCGCCTGCGCCTGCAACTGACTCCAACATCGCTGCTGTTTCGTCACGCGCTACGCCTGCCGCTGGCCTTGGTGGTGGGTTACCTCACCGTGCATCTGATCCATCCGTCGCAGGGTTACTGGATCATCCTCACCACGGTGTTCGTCTGTCAGCCAAGCTACGGCGCGACACGGCGCAAACTGGGACAGCGAATCATTGGCACGGCCATCGGCCTGACCATTGGCTGGGTGCTGTTCGACGTGGTGACCGCGCCGATTCTGCAATCGATGTGCGCTGTCATTGCCGGGGTGGTGTTCTTCGTCAATCGCACCACGCGCTATACGCTGTCGACAGCAGCAATCACGGTGATGATTCTGTTCTGCTTCAATCAGGTGGGCGACGGCTACGGCCTGTTTCTGCCGCGTCTGCTGGACACCCTGCTGGGCAGCTTGATCGCGGGCCTGGCGGTGTTTTTGTTCCTGCCGGACTGGCAAGGCCGACGCCTGAACAAGGTGCTGGCCAATACGCTGACCTGCAACAGCATTTACTTGCGACAGATCATGGAGCAATACGCGCAGGGCAAGCGCGATGACCTGGCTTATCGCCTCGCACGGCGCAACGCGCACAACGCGGACGCGGCGCTGTCGACAACGCTGGCAAACATGCTGATGGAGCCGGGGCATTTCCGGAAGGAAGCCGACGTGGGGTTTCGCTTTCTGGTGTTGTCGCACACGCTGCTCAGCTATCTGTCAGGGCTAGGCGCGCATCGGGAAACCTCGTTGCCTGCCGAGGTGCGCGAGCAGCTGATTGAGGGCGCGGGCGCCAACCTGGCCAGCAGTATCGATGAGATTGCGCAAAGCCTGGCAACCCGGCAACCGGTGGCGATTCAGAGTGATGCCGAGGAGGCCCTGGCGGCGGAGCTGGAGCAGATGCCCGAAGACCTCGACGAAGGTCAACGGCTGGTGCAGACGCAATTGGCGCTTATCTGCCGTCAGCTCGGGCCGCTGCGCACCCTGGCTGCGCATTTGATCAAGGCGCCTGCCGATGAACCCACCGACCTTACAAACCGTGCAGCTTGAAGAGCTTGTCGTAGCTGCCATCGGCTTTCATGGCAGCGATTTCCTGATCGAAGCGGGTGACGATCTGTTCGTGCTCGGGGTTCTTCAGGCTGACCAGAATGTGCAGGGTATTTTCGGCCAATGATGTAGGCAAAAACTCCACGCTGCCTTGCACATCCTGGGACTCACGGCTCAGCGCGTAGCGTGCGGCGTATTCATCCTCAACCGTTAACTCCACGCGGCCAGCAGCCAGCATGCGTACAGCTGTGGAAAAACTGGCAACCGGCACCTTTTTCAATTCCAGATCATTATCGAACGCGGGCGAGTAAGCGTAACCACGCACAACCGCGATGGTATGCGGGTGCAGTTGTGCAAGGCTCTGGTAATCGACATCGAAATCCTTGCGCTTGATGAAGCGCAAGCGATTGGTCAGATAGGCAGCAGAAAACTGGCCGATGCGGGTGCGATCATCGCTGTACCACGCGTTGATCAATATGTCGTAGCGCCCTTCGTTCAACCCGTGCACGGCACGAGCCCACGGAACCTGTTCGTATTCGGTGGAGTAGCCTGCGCGGCTCAAGGCGGTGTTGATCAGATCGGTGGCCAGGCCGCCGTTGAGTAACGAGGTATCGGCATAGGGGGCCCAGGCATCGCCTGCCATGCGTAAGGTGTCTGCCGCCGCAGTGTTGGCCACCCAGATCACGCCCAAAAACCCCATGGCTCGAAGCAGACGCGGCATGCTCAAGATCCTTTGGCAAACTGACAGCCCGTTATTTTTTGCAACCCCGAGTGCTACATGCAGCGCTGACCAACCTATGTGGCAAGTCGCCTTCATTGAAGACTCATTCTGCCCTTTGCACAACGTATAAGAATGTAATGTCTGTGCCGCAGTTCAAGAAAGCGGATCAAAAACCGAGCCTGTATTCCTGCCGCCAAGGCACATGCCCGATCATTGAGTTGGGATCGCCTCATTAAGCGTTTAGTATCCGACATGGATTTCTTTTACGAGCACGCGTCATGTCGATCAACTGGATTTGCAAACATCACACCGAACTCAACAAAGAGCAGTTGTACGCCATTCTTCAACTTCGGGCGCAAGTGTTCGTGGTGGAGCAAAAGTGCTGGTATCAGGACGTCGACGGACAGGACTTACTGGGGGACACCTGCCATTTGATGGCGTGGCAAAATGAGCAGCTCGTGGCGTATCTGCGCTTGCTCGATCCGATCCAACAGAATGGCGACGTGACCATCGGCCGTGTCGTCACCGCCCCATCGATGCGCAACAAAGGCATGGGCCATGAGCTGATGGTGCAGGCCATCGACCACGCAGAGCGCAAATGGCCCGATCAACCCATCTATCTGTCGGCCCAGGCTCATCTGCAGGGGTATTACAGCCGTTACGGTTTCAACTCAGTGGGCGATGTGTACGTGGAAGACGGCATTGAACACATCGGCATGCGCCGCGACCTGGATTGAAAACGGCAATGCCCGGTGTCAGGGATAACCCAGCACCGATTTGATCTGCGTGAGATGGGCGGCAATCCACTCCTTGTCGATGGCCCCCCATTCACGAATCCGGTAACCGCCCGCGTGGTTGCGCGCCCCATCCAGTTGCTCGAACTCACACACGATATCCAGATCCGCCAGCGCCGCAATAGTGTCTTGTGCGGTACGCCGGGGCATGCCTGTGATCTCGGTCAACGCCGGCACGCTGCTGGCGATTCCACTGTCGATCAAATAGGCCACATACAAGCGGCGGTAGAAGCTGGATTTGGTTTTGCTGACGTCCATTTATGTGGGTCCTGTTAACAAGATTCGCAGGATTGTAAGCCCTGACAGATCGAAGCTGTACGACATGTCCGAGAAGACATCTACCTTGGGCTTAACCGAAAATCCTCGCTTCGCGTCTCGATTACGGATGCGTAAACTCGGCGCTTTTTGCTGTGTGCGAGAAGTAGTAAATGACCCGTGAGCCACTGACGGCAGCGCTAGTTGCATGGATTAGTGAAACAGGTCTTGCAGGCCCGATTCCGACAGAAAGAATGAGAGCAATTCTTTCAATAGGTCGATTCCCGATCGATATGCTGAACGTGCTCGGCTGCAAGGATCTGGAGCTGGTAACAACCATTTCGGTCCTGGAAAAAATGATCTTCGATCACGGCCTCAGATACGATCATCTTTGTGGTTTGCACGGTTTGATTTGCAGACCAGAGAAAATCTTCAGGTCAGCCTCTCGTCCAGAGACCTCGGTCGTGATCATGAGCTTGGAGACGCTTCGGGATCGCCCTATCATCCTGCCGATAGAGCTCAACAAACCAATGGCGAAAGGGCAACTGCCGGTGCATTGGCTTTCAAGCGGATACGCTAAAGACAATCGGGAAATGATTGATCGCTGGGAAAGGGATGGGCTGTTGATTTGGCAGGGGTAGAACGAAGAGAGGAGCGTGCTGCGCAAGGAATTGCCTAGGGCACGGATAGCGCAGCTCTAATTGCTGAGGTATTGAACGTGCCAGCTAGACAGACCGAATTCTAAAGAAGTTGCAAATGAAGTCAACGAGATTGTCTGGATCAATGAGTCCTCCGGTCACGTGAACCGCCGAAGCACTCCCCTGACAGCCTAGCGTCCAGCCTGCATATCCCGCCAAGTCAAATACACCCGCAGATCAAACTCCACTTGGTGATACCCCGGCTGCATGTGTTCGCACAGGTTGTAGAAGGCTTTGTTGTGGTCGGATTCTTTGAAGTGCGCCAGCTCGTGCACGACGATCATTTTCAAGAACTCGGGCGCTGCCTCCTTGAACAGCGCGGCGACGCGAATCTCTTTTTTCGCCTTGAGCTTACCGCCCTGCACGCGTGACACGGTGGTGTGTAGCCCGAGTGCGCGATGAGTGAGGTCCAGACGATTGTCGAACAGCACTTTGTCGATGTTGGGCGCATTGCGCAGGTGCTCCTGCTTGAGCGACAGCGCGTATGCATACAGCGCTTTGTCGCTCTGAACCTCATGACGGCCTGGATAGCGCTGCTCCAGATACGCGCCCAGCTTGTCTTTGGCAATCAGCTGCCGCACTTGCTCTTGCAGGCCTGGGGGATAGGCCTGCAAGTACTTCAGCGGAATAACGATCGGTGAGCTCATGTTCACTTCAAGCGGCGGCAAAACGCGGAGTTTACAGGGTTAATCCCTGCTGATCTGCAAGGGATCGATCGGCATGGTCACAGGCTCCAGAAAGCACAAAGCAGCCTGCGCCGTCATGGGTCGCCCCAGCAAAAACCCTTGAATGACCTGACAACCGTTTTCAACCAGCCAACGGTACTGCTCGACGGTTTCAACCCCTTCTGCGATCACTTCTATATCCAGCTTCAAGCAGAGGTCGATAATGCTGCGCGCCACCGCCATTTCACGCGCAGACCCCATGAGCCCTGCAATAAAGTGTCGGTCCAGCTTCAGCGTGTCCAGATCCAGATTGCGCAAGTGAGTGAGCGAGCATTCCCCCGAGCCGAAATCATCCAGAGACACCCGCACACCAATGTCGTGCAGGCTTTGCAATTGCTTGCGGCTGTGAGCCAGGTTGTGGACCAGGGCCGGCTCAGTGATTTCAATTTCGAGTTGGCGCGGGTGCAGACCATGAATGTGAATGGCTCGCTGCAACTCTGCCGCCAGATTAGGCATGCTGAACTGCGCAGGACTGACGCTGACACTCATCACCAGATCGTCCGGGAACACCTCACTCCAACGCTTACGCTGCGCAGCGCCCTGTTCAAAAATCCAGCCGCCGAGCTTATTGATCAGGCGTGTCTCCTCCAGCAACGGGATAAACACCCCCGGCGGCACATCGCCCGCAGACGGGTGCTGCCAACGTAGCAACGCCTCAAAACCTCGAATGCTGCCATCGGCAACGCGCACCTGCGGTTGATAGACCAATGTGAAATCCTTGCCTTCGATGGCCGTACGCACGCTTTCTTCAAGCATCAGCCGAGATCGCGCGCGCCCATTCATGTCCTGATCATAAAAGCGGTACTGCTGGCGTCCTGCACGCTTGGCTTCGTACATCGCGATGTCTGCCGCGCGCAGCAACGCATCAAGGTTCAGGCCGCAGTCCGGATACACTGCAATGCCGATACTCGCGCCCAGCGTGGCCTCCATACCGTCGATCTGCCGACGAACCGAGATGCGCTCGATCAGTTTCTCAGCCACCTTGGCCGCATGCTCCGGATAGTCCAGACCGTCGATGACCACCACGAACTCATCGCCGCCCATGCGCGCCAGCACATCGTAGGTGCGCAAGCTGTCCTTCAACTGCTCGGCAACCCACAGCAAAACCTGATCGCCGGCGTCATGTCCCAGCGAATCGTTGACGTGTTTGAAGCCGTCCAGATCCATATAAAGCACTACCAGGTACTTCTCGGGGTGCTCCCGACGTAACAACATGCCTTCGACAGTCTGGTAAAAACCACGGCGGTTGAGCAAACCGGTCAAAGCGTCGGTGACTGCCTGCTTTTCCAGTTGACTGTACAAGTCTCGCACCACGGACATGTCCAGAATGCTCAACACCATGGCCTTCTGTTCGCCGGGCAAGGGGGCACATGACAGCGCCACCGGCACCTGACGTCCTTCGGCCGAGCGCATGATTGCGTCATGCACCCGATAGGTTTCCGCCCGCCGATAGTGATGATAGAACCCGGAGCCGGTCCACTCACTGAAGCAGGGCTCCTCCAGGTAATCGATCAGCTGGGAGCCACGCAATTCCCCGTCGGTCATGCCCAACAGCCGGCAAATGGCCGGATTGGCGAAGCTGATCAGCCCCGACTCATCAACCACCAGAATGCCTTCTGCAACGTTGGCCAGCACCGAAGCGTTGAAGGCCCGCGCCGATTCAAGCTCGCGACTGAGTTTCTGCAACGCACGACGATTAGCCTGATGCTCAAGCAGCGCCTGCACCTTGGGCTTGAGTACATTGGGATCAAACGGTTTGAACAGATAATCCACCGCACCACTGGCGTACCCCCTGTGGACGGCGTCGCGCGATTGCTCATTGGCGGTGAGAAAAATAATGGGCGTCAGCCGAGTGCGTTGGCTTCCGCGCATCAGGCGCGCCACTTCAAAGCCGTCCATACCCGGCATTTGCACGTCGAGCAAGACCAGGTCCACCTCGATATCCAGAAGCAGACTCAAGGCTTCCATTCCCGAACTGGCCGTTACGATTTCCCAGTCCTGTCGCTCCAGGACTGCACGCATGGTGACCAGATTCTCTGGGTAGTCATCGACGACCAACAAAACTGACTTGCCAGACACTGGCTGGGATTGCGCGCATTCCATGCTGCTACTCATTGACTGCTACTGCGGGTAACGGGCTCCGCCCATGTTCCGAACGGTTTCACTCTAGTCGTCTCTGCAAAAAAAAGAAGAGCGCCATTGTTATGCCATCAATTAAAGCGACATCAACCGACTAACGGTCATCGCCTTAGAGAGACCGACAGCGGGGCGTATCGGCAAAAGGGTGGGCACTATGACTTCATTCAGCCGGCGAAATTGCGTTAACAAAACCCTGAGCGAATCGTATAAGGAGCACCCTTCAAACCCTTGCGCCAGCCACTGTTGCTGGCAATGAGACATACCGGACGCGATAACTAATGATTGATTTGGGATCCTGGAATCTGAGCATTCCTGTGGGCTCGCCCCCCGCGACGATTGAAACGCAGCAACTGGTGAAAGGCTATGACGGCAAATATTTCAAATCCGGATCGTCTTCGATTGTGTTCTGGTCGCCAGTAACCGGTAGCAAGACTGAAAACGCGATCTACCCTCGAAGCGAGCTTCGGGAAACCTGGTCCAACGGAGAACTGCACAACTGGTTCTACCCGGACGCCGACAACTTCTTGAACGCCAAGCTGCAGGTCAATCAAGTGCCCTCGTCGGGCAAGATCGTGATCGGTCAGATCCATGCCTACGAAAGCACTCAGCCGCTGCTCAAGGTCGAGTATCAATTCAAGGAGGCGACCCATTCCGGGAACATCGTTGCCAAGGTACGGTTTCACCCCAACGACAAAACAAGTCGCGTCATCACCGTGGCTGAAGACGTGCCGCTCAATGAGACCTTCAACTACATCATTCGCCTGAGCCCTGGCGGCATGCTGAACGTAACGGCCAAGGACATGAACTGGCACGAACGGATCAGCGCCACCTGGAGCGTCAAGCCCCTTTATTTCAAAGCCGGCGTCTACACCCAGGATCACACGGGGTACACCAGTGAAGGGGGCAAAGCGACGTTCTTCAATCTGGACATCGATCACAACAAAACCTGACGCAAGAAGGCCCGCGCTCTTGCGAGACACGGGCCTTCTTTATGCAGCGCCGACCGTTTAAGCCGCTTTGTACTCTTTTTCCGCTGCGTCAAAGCGCGCGTGCATCGCGGCTGACGCAGGTTTGCCGATCAAGCTGAACAGGACGATGGCGATACTGGCGAAAATGAAGCCCGGGATGATTTCGTACAATCCCAACACCTCAAAGTGCTTCCACACCACAACCGTGATCGCGCCCACCAGAATCCCCGCCAACGCACCGTTGCGCGTCATACCCTTCCACAGCACCGAAATCAGCACGACCGGACCAAACGCCGCGCCAAAACCTGCCCACGCATAACTCACAAGGCCCAGCACTCGGTTTTCCGGATTAGCCGCCAGGGCGATTGCGATCAACGCAACAAGCAACACCATGGCGCGACCGACCCACACCAACTCCAGCTGCGAGGCTGATTTGCGCAGGAATGCTTTGTAGAAATCTTCGGTCAGCGCGCTGGAGCACACCAGCAACTGACAGCTCAGTGTGCTCATCACCGCCGCGAGAATCGCTGACAGCAATACACCGGCAATCCATGGGTTGAAGAGGATCTTGGCCAGCTCGATGAAGACCCGTTCATGGTTCTCGGTGACAGGAGCCGCAAGGTCCGGGTGTGCCGAGAAGTAAGCGATGCCGAAGAAGCCGACAGCAACGGTGCC
This sequence comes from Pseudomonas rosaeacicularis, assembly GCF_057128745.1. NCBI lineage: Bacteria > Pseudomonadati > Pseudomonadota > Gammaproteobacteria > Pseudomonadales > Pseudomonadaceae > Pseudomonas > Pseudomonas rosaeacicularis. Next base: position 483,152 of record NZ_JBSKHT010000001.1, on the reverse strand, counting down.
ACCCAGGCAGAGGATCATCCAGGCCATGGAAATACGGCGTGCCTTGGCAATCGATTTGACCGAGTCAGCAGCCATGAAGCGCGCCAGAATGTGCGGCTGACCAAAATAACCCAAACCCCAACCCATCAAAGAAATGATGCCGATGAAGCTGGTGTTCTTGAGCATATCGAAGTTGGTGGGATCGTTAGCCTCGATGGCCAGGAAGGTAGTGTCGACCCCGCCAGTCGCCAGCAGCACGATGATCGGAGTCAGAATCAGCGCGAAAATCATCAGCGTGGCTTGTACGGTGTCGGTCCAGCTGACCGCGAGGAAGCCGCCGATGAACGTGTAGGCAATGGTCGCAGCGGCACCAGCCCACAGCGCCGTTTCGTACGACATGCCGAAGGTGCTTTCAAACAATCGGGCTCCCGCGACGATGCCGGACGCGCAGTAGATGGTGAAAAACACCAGAATCACGATTGCCGAGATCACTCGCAGCAGGCCGCTGGTGTCTTCGAATCGGCTGGAGAAGTAATCCGGAAGGGTCAGTGCATCGCCGTTGTGTTCGGTCTGCACTCGCAAACGACCTGCAACGAATAGCCAGTTGAGATAAGCGCCGACGATCAGGCCTATCGCGATCCAGCTTTCAGAGAGACCTGACATGTAGATGGCGCCAGGCAGCCCCATCAGAAGCCAGCCGCTCATGTCCGAAGCACCCGCTGACAATGCCGTAACGACGCTGCCGAGGCTGCGGCCGCCCAGAATGTAATCAGAAAGATTGTTGGTCGACCGATAGGCCATTAGCCCGATCAGGACCATTGCGGCGATATAAATGACGAAGGTGATCAATGTGGGGTTGCTGACACTCATTGCGTACGCCTTTGCTTGTTTTTATGTAGCCCGACGGGCAGCAGGAGGTTGGATGTCACGGCTTGTTTACCGCTCGATCGCCTCGTATTCAGACGAAAAATCTTCAGGAAATCAGCGCTGTTGCAGCGTCAGGCCAATGCCCGAAAATAAGGGGCGCATCCTAATCAACAAGCCAAAGCAGGTGCAACCCCTGATACTCCGATCAGTTGCACCCACGCCTTGAAAAAGTGTAACTACACACTTTTCCTGCGCCGTTTTAGGGCAAATATTCTTCGCCAACGGCAAGCAGCACCCCTACCGTGCAGGCACTTCGGCATTTCTGACCCGCCGCAAAAATATCCGGAAAAAACAGGTTGCACCCGGTTGCACCCGACTATGAGCAGGGCTAATCTTTGCGGCAGCTGATGCCACAGAATCGTGGCCAACATGAGGAAAAAACATGGCGACCACCACTCTGGGTGTCAAACTTGACGACCCGACCCGCGAGCGATTGAAAGCAGCAGCGCAGTCCATCGACAGGACTCCGCACTGGCTGATCAAACAGGCGATCTTCAATTACCTGGAAAAGCTCGAGAGTGGTGTAACACTGACTGAGCTCAACGGCTCAAGTAGCCATAACGCCGAGGAACAAGGCGACCTGCCCTCAGACGCGACGCACCAGGCCTTCCTTGATTTTGCCGAAAGCATCCTTCCTCAATCCGTACTGCGCGCCGCGATCACTTCGGCGTATCGCCGCCCTGAACCCGAAGTGGTTCCAATGCTGCTGGAGCAGGCCCGCCTCCCCGCCGCGATGGCTGAAGCGACCAACAAGCTGGCGTCCTCCATTGCCGAAAAGCTGCGCAATCAGAAAAGCGCAGGCGGACGCGCCGGCATCGTTCAGGGGCTGCTGCAAGAATTTTCCCTTTCCTCTCAAGAAGGCGTAGCACTGATGTGCCTTGCCGAAGCGTTGTTGCGCATTCCCGACAAAGGTACCCGTGACGCGCTGATCCGCGACAAGATCAGCACTGGCAATTGGCATCCACACTTGGGCAATAGCCCTTCGCTGTTCGTTAACGCCGCCACCTGGGGGCTGCTGTTGACCGGCAAACTGGTCAGCACCCACAACGAAGCCGGCCTCACGTCTTCCTTGAGCCGCATCATCGGTAAAAGCGGCGAGCCCATGATCCGCAAGGGCGTCGACATGGCGATGCGCCTGATGGGCGAGCAGTTCGTCACGGGCGAAACCATTGCCGAAGCCTTGGCCAATGCCAGCCGCTTTGAAGCCAAAGGCTTTCGTTATTCCTACGACATGCTCGGCGAAGCAGCACTTACCGAGCACGACGCACAAAAGTACCTTGCGTCCTATGAGCAGGCTATTCACTCCATTGGCAAGGCCTCCCACGGTCGCGGCATCTACGAAGGCCCGGGCATTTCGATCAAGCTGTCCGCTTTGCACCCGCGCTACAGTCGCGCGCAGTACGAGCGCGTCATGGAAGAGCTGTATCCGCGCCTGCTCTCGCTGACCCTGCTCGCCAAGCAGTACGACATCGGTCTGAACATTGACGCCGAAGAAGCCGACCGTCTTGAACTGTCCCTCGATCTGCTTGAGCGCCTTTGCTTCGAGCCGCAGCTCACCGGCTGGAACGGCATTGGTTTTGTGATTCAGGCGTACCAGAAACGCTGCCCTTACGTGATCGACTACGTTATTGACCTCGCTCGTCGCAGCCGTCATCGCCTGATGATCCGTCTGGTAAAAGGCGCTTACTGGGACAGCGAGATCAAGCGCGCCCAGGTTGAAGGTCTTGAGGGTTATCCGGTTTACAGTCGCAAGGTCTACACCGACGTTTCCTACATCGCCTGTGCCCGCAAACTACTGGCGGCGCCTGAAGTCATTTATCCGCAGTTTGCGACGCACAACGCCCACACCCTGTCGGCGATCTACCACATTGCCGGTCAGAATTATTACCCCGGTCAATACGAGTTCCAGTGCCTGCATGGCATGGGCGAGCCGCTGTACGAGCAGGTTGTTGGCAAGGTGTCGGATGGCAAGCTGAACCGACCGTGCCGCGTCTATGCCCCGGTCGGCACCCACGAAACGCTGCTGGCTTATCTGGTGCGGCGCCTGCTGGAAAACGGCGCCAACACCTCGTTCGTGAATCAGATTGCCGATCAGTCGATCTCCATTCAGGCGCTGGTGGCCGATCCGGTCAGCAGCATCGAGCGCATGGCCACCCAGGAAGGCGGCTTCGGCCTGCCACATCCGCGCATTCCTTTGCCTCGTGACTTGTACGGCTCAGACCGCGCGAATTCTGCGGGCATCGATCTGGCCAACGAGCATCGCCTGGCGTCGCTTTCCTCCGCCTTGTTGGCGACTGCGCATAACGACTGGAAAGCCGGCCCGATGCTTGGCAGCCCGGTAAGCGCCGGAATATCAGTGCCCGTACTCAATCCGTCTGATCTTCGTGACGTGGTGGGTCATGTTCAGGAGGCGAGCCTGGAAGACGTTGATAGCGCCCTGCTCAGCGCGGTCAGCGCAGGCCCTATCTGGCAAGCCACGCCGCCGGCCGAACGTGCCGCCATCCTCGAGCGCGCCGCTGACTTGATGGAGGCCGAAATTCAGCCACTCATGGGCCTGCTGGCTCGCGAAGCGGGCAAGACCTTCGCCAATGCCATCGCCGAAGTGCGCGAGGCCGTGGACTTCCTGCGCTACTACGCGGTTCAGGCGCGCAACGACTTCACCAATGATGCGCACCGCCCACTGGGCCCTGTCGTGTGTATCAGCCCCTGGAACTTCCCGCTGGCTATTTTCAGTGGCCAGGTCGCCGCTGCACTGGCCGCAGGTAACCCGGTTCTTGCCAAACCTGCCGAGCAGACGCCGCTGATTGCAGCGCAGGCCGTTCGCTTGCTGCTTGAAGCCGGGATCCCGGAAGGCGTCGTTCAATTACTGCCAGGCCGTGGGGAAACAGTCGGCGCGCGCCTGGTCGGTGACGATCGCGTGAAAGGCGTGATGTTCACCGGCTCCACAGAGGTTGCGCGCCTTCTACAGCGCAATATCGCCGGACGCCTTGACGCCCAAGGCCGGCCCATTCCGCTGATTGCCGAAACCGGCGGCCAGAACGCAATGATCGTTGACTCTTCTGCACTCACCGAACAAGTGGTGATTGACGTCGTTTCGTCGGCCTTCGACAGTGCGGGCCAACGCTGCTCGGCACTGCGAGTGCTCTGCCTGCAGGAAGACTCCGCTGATCGAGTCATCGAAATGCTCAAGGGCGCGATGGCTGAAAGCCGCTTGGGTAATCCTGAACGCCTGTCGGTGGACATCGGCCCCGTTATCGACGCCGAAGCCAAAGCCGGCATCGAGAAACACATTCAAGCCATGCGCGACAAAGGCCGTGCGGTATATCAGGTTGCTATCGCCGACAACGATGAAATCAAGCGCGGCACCTATGTGATGCCGACCCTGATCGAGCTCGACAGCTTTGACGAACTGCAACGGGAAATTTTCGGACCCGTGCTACACGTGGTGCGTTACAAGCGTAAAGAGATCGACCAACTCATCGGCCAGATCAATGCCTCCGGCTACGGGCTGACCCTCGGCGTACATACCCGTATCGACGAGACGATTGCCAAGGTGGTGGACAACGTTAACGCGGGCAACATGTACATCAATCGCAACATCGTAGGCGCAGTGGTAGGCGTGCAGCCGTTCGGCGGTGAAGGCCTGTCGGGCACCGGCCCGAAAGCGGGCGGTCCGCTGTACCTGTACCGTTTGCTGTCGACCCGCCCGGTGGACGCCATCGAAAAGTCATTCTTGCGCGGTGACGCATTGACCGCACCGGACACACGGTTGCGCGAATCGATGAGCAAACCGCTCGCAGCGCTGAAAGACTGGGCCGGCAGCAATCAGCACGCCGAACTCCAGGCGCTGTGCAGCCAGTTTGCCGAACAGTCGCAAAGCGGTGTCACACGCCTGCTGATCGGCCCGACCGGGGAACGCAACAGCTACAGCATCCTGCCGCGCGAACATGTGCTGTGTCTGGCCGAGGATGAGTCCGATTTGCTGACGCAACTGGCCGCCGTCATGGCAGTCGGCAGTACCGCAATCTGGCCGGAAAACGACCTGAGCAAACCGCTGCGCAATCGCCTGCCCAAAGAAGTCCAGTCGCGCATCAAGCTGGTTGCCGACTGGAACAAAGACGAGCTGGTCATCGACGCTGTTCTGCATCACGGCGACTCGGATCAACTGCGCTCGATCTGCGAGGAGGTCGCCAAACGCGCCGGCGCGATCATTGGTGTTCACGGCCTGTCCAAAGGCGAAACCAGCATTGCCCTGGAACGCCTGGTGATCGAACGTGCATTGAGCGTTAACACAGCCGCCGCCGGTGGTAATGCAAGTTTGATGACGATCGGATAAAACACAATTCGATTACCCGGCAACTCCCCTGTAGGAGTGAGCTTGCTCGCGATCATGCTGGATCAGTCTCACGCAAAGGTGGCTGGCTTGACGCAATCGCGAGCAAGCTCACTCCTACAAGTTATCGGCGGAAGATTCCTACCGCGTTCTACCCCTCCATCACCCGCATCAATCATCCTTCTACCTACGCGCCACCCCCCATAGACTTCCGGCTATCCATAACAAAAGGTACGCCGCCATGTCCGAGACGCTGCTCAGTTCGCGCAATCTGGCTTTTGAGTTGTACGAAGTGCTGGACGCCGAAGCCCTGACTCAACGCGAGCGTTTCAGCGAGCACACTCGGGAGACGTTCGATGCAGCCATTGGAACGGCGCGCACCATCGCCGAAAAGTACTTCGCGCCGCACAACCGCAAAGCTGATGAAAACGAGCCGCGCTATGAAAATGGCGAGGCGATCCTGATTCCGGAAGTAAAACCAGCGGTCGACGCATTCCTCCAGGCGGGCTTTCTCAATGCGGCGCGCAGTTTCGAAGACGGCGGCATGCAGTTGCCCACCCTACTGTCACAAGCGTGTTTCGCGCATTTTCAGGCAGCCAACGCAGGCTCGACGGCCTACCCGTTCCTGACCATGGGCGCTGCCAACCTGATCGAAAGCTTCGGCAGCGTGGACCAGAAACAGCGTTTTTTGCAGCCGATGATCGAGGGCCGATTCTTCGGCACCATGGCGCTGACCGAACCTCACGCCGGCTCCTCGCTTTCAGACATACGGACTCGCGCCGAACCCTTAGCCGACGGGACTTATCGTCTGCGCGGTAACAAGATTTTCATCTCCGGCGGCGATCACTCGCTGTCGGAAAACATCGTGCACATGGTCCTCGCCAAGCTGCCGGATGCACCCGGCGGCGTGAAGGGTATTTCGCTGTTCATCGTGCCCAAGTTTCTGGTCAATGAAGACGGCAGCTTAGGGGCTCGCAACGATGTGCTGCTGGCGGGGCTGTTCCACAAGATGGGCTGGCGGGGGACGACTTCGACCGCGCTCAACTTCGGCGACAACGGCCAATGCGTGGGGTATCTGGTAGGAAAGCCGCATCACGGTTTGAGCTACATGTTCCAGATGATGAACGAGGCGCGGATTGGCGTCGGCATGGGCGCCGTGATGCTGGGTTACGCCGGGTACCTGTATTCACTCGAATACGCACGCGACCGCCCGCAGGGCCGGCTGCCCGACAACAAAAGTCCCGACAGCTCGCCGGTCTCGATCATTCAACACGCCGACGTGAAACGCATGCTACTGACACAGAAATCCTACGTCGAAGGCGCATTTGACCTGGGGCTGTATGCCGCCCGGCTGTTCGATGACACGCAGACCGGAGACACCGAAGAAACCCGCAAACAAGCTCAAGAACTGCTCGACCTGCTGACACCGATCGTCAAATCCTGGCCTTCGGAGTTTTGCCTGAAGGCCAATGAGTTGGCGATTCAGATCCTCGGCGGCCATGGCTATACCCGTGAATACCCGGTTGAGCAGTACTACCGCGACAATCGGCTCAACCCGATTCACGAAGGCACTCACGGCATTCAGTCACTCGATCTGCTGGGGCGAAAACTGGCGCAAAACGGCGGCGCCGGTCTCAAGCAATTGATTCGTCTGATCGCGCACACCTGCGAGCGAGCACAGGCGCATGAATCGCTGACAACCTTGCGCCAACCGCTGGAGCAACTGGTCGCTCGCCTGCAAACCGTCACTATCGGCCTGCTGACGGATCTCGCTCAAGGCAAGGTCAACAGCTCGCTCGCAAACTCGGCGCTGTACCTGAAAGTGTTCGGCCATACGATCATCGGCTGGCGCTGGCTGGAACAAGCCATTTGCGCACAAGAAGGGCTGGCGAAAGGTAACGAGTCTGACGCCAGCTTCTATCAAGGCAAACTGCAGGCAGCTCGATACTTTCTTACGTGGGAAGTACCAGGCTGTCATCACGAACTGGCGATTCTAGAAAACCGCGACGACATCTGCTTGTCGATGGAGGACAGCTGGTTCTAGGTAATAGGCAGAACGGCGGTAGCCCAAAGAGGATCGCTTTGATCGGCGGTTCGCTGATCGGGCTCGCTACCGTGAGCCATACCGCGCACCTACGAACCATGCCCTGCGCCAAACCTTGCTCCGTTCCGACAAAGCTTTGACAGCCAACCAATTCAACAGGTTAAATCGATTGGCACGCTGACTGCATGGTCAGACCGTGTATGCTTTCTCTTTTCGATTTTCGCCTGGAGTACCGCCCTTGGATGCCACGACCATCAACAGCCTGTTCCTGATCGGCGCGTTGCTGGTGGCTGCGAGTATTCTGGTCAGCTCCCTGTCCTCGCGGCTCGGCATTCCGATTCTGGTGATCATCCTCGCCGTTGGCATGACCGCAGGCGTGGACGGCGGCGGCATCATCTTCGACAACTACCCCACCGCCTACCTGGTCGGCAACCTCGCCCTCGCCGTCATCCTGCTCGATGGCGGTTTGCGAACGCGGGTGGCGAGCTTTCGGGTCGCGCTCTGGCCAGCCTTGTCGCTGGCCACTGTCGGCGTCCTGATCACCACCGGCCTGACCGGCATGATGGCCGCCTGGTTGTTCAATCTGAACATCATCCAGGGCCTGCTGATCGGCGCCATCGTCGGCTCCACTGATGCCGCCGCAGTGTTCTCGCTGTTGGGCGGCAAAGGCCTGAACGAACGGGTAACGGCCAGCCTGGAAATCGAATCCGGTAGCAACGACCCCATGGCCGTGTTCTTGACCGTCACTCTGATCGGCATGATTTCAAGCGGCGAAACCGGTCTGCACTGGGCGCTGCTGGGGCATCTGATTCAAGAGTTCGGCATCGGCGCAATCATCGGGCTTGGCGGTGGCTGGCTGATGCTGCAAATGGTTAATCGCATTCATCTGGCCAACGGCCTGTACCCGATTCTGGTGGTCGCGGGCGGGCTGTTCGTTTTCGCACTGACCAACGCCATTCACGGCAGCGGTTTCCTTGCGGTTTATCTGTGCGGTCTGGTCTTGGGTAACAAGCCGATCCGCAGCCGCCACGGCATCTTGCATATGCTCGACGGCATGGCCTGGCTGGCGCAGATCGGAATGTTTCTGGTCTTGGGTCTGCTGGTAACCCCCCATGACTTGCTGCCGATCGCCCTTCCTGCCTTGGGCTTGGCGCTGTGGATGATTCTGGTAGCGCGGCCTTTGTCGGTGCTGGCAGGTCTGCTGCCGTTCAAAGTGTTTCACACTCGGGAAAAGGCCTTCATCGCCTGGGTCGGCCTGCGCGGGGCGGTCCCTATCATTCTGGCAGTGTTCCCGTTGATGGCCGGTTTGCCCCAGGCCCAGCTGTATTTCAATTTGGCATTCTTCATCGTGCTGGTGTCGCTGCTGGTGCAAGGCACAAGCCTGCCGTGGGTGGCCAAGTTGTTGAAAGTCACCGTCCCGCCCGAACCCGCACCGATCTCCCGAGCCGCCCTCGAAGTACACGTCACCAGCGAGTGGGAGCTGTTCGTTTATCGCCTCGGCGCTGAAAAATGGTGCATCGGGGCAGCCCTTCGAGAACTGAAAATGCCTGAGGGCACCCGGATTGCGGCATTGTTTCGGGGTGAGCAACTGCTCCATCCGTCGGGTAGTACGGTGTTGGAGGTTGGCGATCTGCTGTGCGTTATCGGCCACGAACACAACCTTCCAGCCCTCGGCAAACTGTTCAGTCAGGCACCGCAACGCGGTCTGGATCTGCGCTTCTTTGGTGACTTCGTGCTTGAGGGAGACGCTCAGCTCGGGGCTGTCGCGGCACTGTATGGTTTGAAACTCGACGGTCTTGATTCGAATATGCCGCTGAGCCAATTCATCATTCAGAAAAATCGGGGCGCTCCAATCGTCGGCGACCAGATTCAATGGAATGGAACTATTTGGACTGTCGCGGTTATGGACGGGAACAAGATCCTCAAAGTGGGCGTCAGATTCCCGGAAGGAAGCCGCCCGGGTCCCGGGTTGTTCCTTTAAACTGCCCGCTATTCCACGTGCTCGACCCGGTGTCTATGTTCTCGCTGCGTACTTTTGTTGCCTCGGCCCTGCTTGGGTTTTGCCTTTCCTCTTTCCCGGTTTTGGCTGCCGACACTCCTCCACCCACCAGCGACTCAGTCCAGCAAAGCCTGGACAAGATCGGTGATCGCAAGCTGGCGGACGCTGATCAGAAAGCGCTGCAACAAGTGCTCGAACAGACGCTGACCTTTCTGACTGCACAAAAAGACAATCAGAAAAAACTCGAAGACCTCAAGCGCCAGTTGGCCGATGCACCCAAGCAAACCGTCGAAAATCAGAAAGAACTGACCCGGCTCAAAGGCATCCGCTTGATGCCTGTGTCGCAGCGTTACGCCAATCTTGACGTCCCGGCGCTGGAACAAATGCTCAGCCAGCGCAGCACCCAGCAGTCTGACCTGCAAAGCGCCTTGAACGACGCCAACAGCCTGACCATCACCGCCCAGACGCGCCCAGAACGCGCGCAGGCCGAAATCAGCGCCAGCCAGACGCGTATCCAACAGATCAACGCCATGCTCAAGTCGGGCAAGGACGCTGGGAAAACCATCAGCGCCGACCAACGCAATCAGTTGAACGCTGAGCTTGCGTCCCTTAACTCGCTCATGGCCCTGCGCCGTCAGGAGCTTGCCGGTAACAGCCAGCTGCAAGACCTGGGCGGCAGCCAACGGGATTTACTGACCGAGAAGGTCACTCGCCAAGAACAGGAAATTCAGGACCTGCAAACCCTGATCAACGACAAGCGTCGTGCGCAGTCCCAGGAAACCGTCACCCAGCTTTCAATCGAGGCGCAGAAAGCTGGCGGCAGCAGCCTGCTGGCGACTGAAAGTGCGGCCAATTTAAAGCTGTCCGATTATCTGTTGCGCGGCACCGATCGGCTCAACGAGCTGACCCAGCAAAACCTCAAGACCAAGACGCAGCTGGATGCGGTCACCCAGACCGATCAGGCGCTGGATGAACAAATCAATGTGCTCAGCGGCAGTCTGCTGCTGAGCAAGATTCTCTATAAACAGAAACAGGCCCTGCCCCACCTCAAGCTCGACAGTGGGCTGGCTGACGAAATCGCCGATATCCGTCTCTACCAGTTCGAGGTCAATCAGCAACGCGAGCAAATGAGCAGTCCCAACGCTTACGTTGAAACGCTGCTGGCGACGCAAAAACCCGAAGACGTCACCCCGGCGCTGCGCAAAACCCTGCTTGACCTGGCCACCACCCGCAGCGACCTGCTGGAGCGCCTGAATCGCGAGCTGAGTTCGCTGCTCAATGAATCCATCACCCTGCAGCTCAATCAGAAACAACTGGTCAGCACCGCGCTCAGCCTGCGCGAGACGCTGGACGAACAGATGTTCTGGATACCCAGCAACAAGCCGCTGGATGTCGAATGGTTCGAGCGTGTCCCGGCACGCCTGACCAAGCAGATCACCACCTTGCCGTGGACATCGAGCATCAGTGAACTGTCGGACGGACTGACCCAACGCCCCTATATCTTCCTGCCGCTGCTGCTGGTCATCGGCGTGCTGATGTGGAAACGCAAAGCGCTGTACGACAAGCTCAATCGCCTGCACGCCGACATCGGCCACTTCAAGCGCGACCGGCAGTGGCACACGCCGCTGGCGATCTTCATCAATGTGTTGTTGGCGACGCCCCTTTCGCTGGCGTTGGCGCTGTGTGCGTACGCGCTGCAAATCGACGCGCGCGGGCAGAACGTCAATCTAGGCTCGGCGCTGCTGCAGGTCGCCTTGGCCTGGCTGGTGTTCTATACCGCTTACCGCATCCTTGCGCCGGGCGGCGTGGCGCAACTGCATTTCCGCTGGGAAAAGCCCCAAGTCGAATTTCTGCGCGGCTGGATCCGCCGCCTGGGCCTGGTCGTCCTGGCGTTGGTGACCGTGGTTGCTGTTGCCGAACACGAACCCGCGGCGTTGGCCGACGATGTCATCGGTATCGCGGTCGTCCTGACCTGTTACGCACTGATGACCTGGTTGCTGGCGCGTCTGTTGCTGACCAGCCCGACTCACCACAACGCTTCACTGTTCCGCCGCGCACTGGGCCTGGCGTTTACAGCGCTGCCGGTCGCGCTGTTTCTGGCGGTGTGTTTCGGCTACTACTACACCGCGCTGAAACTCAGCGATCGACTGATCGACACGCTGTATCTGGTGATGTTGTGGCTGGTGATCGAAGCCGCGTTCGTGCGCGGTCTCAGCGTTGCCGCCCGGCGCTTGGCCTACCAACGCGCCTTGAGCAAACGCCAGGCGGCGAAGGAGTCGGGCGATGGCGAAGGCGCGCTTATCGAAGAACCGACGCTTGACATCGAGCAGGTCAACCAGCAGTCGCTGCGCTTGATTCGTTTAGCGTTGCTGGCAGGCTTCATCGGCGCGCTGTACTGGGTCTGGGCCGATTTGATCACGGTGTTTTCGTACCTCGACAACATCACGTTGTACGAATACACCAGCGGCACCGGCGCCACGATGAGCATGGTCCCGATCAGCCTGGGCGACTTGATTGGCGCACTGGTGATCATCGGCATCACCTTTGTGCTGGCGGGCAACTTGCCGGGCTTGCTGGAAGTGCTGGTGCTGTCGCGCCTGAATCTGGCGCAAGGCAGTGCCTACGCGACCACCACCTTGCTGTCGTACACCATCGCCGGCGTCGGGTTTGTTTCGACGTTGTCAGCCTTGGGCGTCAGCTGGGACAAGTTGCAGTGGCTGGTGGCGGCGCTGTCGGTGGGTCTGGGTTTCGGGATGCAGGAGATCTTCGCAAACTTCATCTCGGGCATCATGATTTTGTTCGAGCGCCCGGTGCGTATCGGCGACACCATCACCATCGGCGCCCTGTCGGGGACGGTCAGCAAGATCCGCATCCGCGCCACGACCATCACCGACTTCGACCGCAAGGACATCATTGTTCCGAACAAGACGTTCATCACCGGCCAACTGATCAACTGGTCGCTGACTGACACCATTACCCGGGTGACGTTGAAACTGGGCGTCGATTACGGCTCGGACCTGGATCTGGTGCGCAACCTGCTGCTCAAGGCGGCGCAAGACAACCCGCGCGTTCTGAAAGAGCCTGCGCCGATTGTGTACTTCCTTAACTTCGGCGAAAGCACGCTGGACCACGAACTGCGCATGCATGTGCGCGATCTGGGCGACCGTAACCCGGTACTCGACGAGATCAACCGCTTCATCAACAAGGAGTTCAAGAAGCAGCACATCAACATCTCGTTCCGGCAGATGGAGGTGTATCTCAAGAACATGCAGGGTCAGGAATACAAGATGGTACCTATCGAGCAGGAAGCGAAAACCATCGCTGCTCCTGGGACTGTCCCACCCACGCCCAAAGATGTCCCCGAGCCACCCGAAGCACCTGAGCCGCCGGAAGCCAAACTCGACTGATGAGCTAAATCCCAGCAGAATGCTAGGACATTCTGCTGGAGGCATCCCTTGAAAGCCCTCGACGAACTGACCTTCGACAACCGCTTCGCCCGCCTCGGCGATGCGTTTTCCACCTCCGTTTTGCCGGAACCGATTGCCGAGCCCCGCCTGGTGGTGGCCAGCGATGCTGCCTTGGCGTTGCTGGATCTGGACCAGGAACAAGCGCAAACCCCGGTATTTGCCGAGCTGTTCGGCGGACACAAGCTGTGGGCCGAAGCAGAACCGCGAGCGATGGTGTATTCGGGTCATCAGTTCGGATCGTACAACCCGCGCCTGGGCGATGGTCGTGGGCTGTTGCTGGGCGAGGTGTACAACGACGCCGGTGAGCATTGGGATTTGCACCTCAAGGGCGCCGGGCAGACGCCCTATTCGCGCATGGGCGATGGACGCGCAGTGTTGCGTTCCTCGATTCGCGAGTTTCTGGCGTCCGAGGCGCTGCACGGGCTGGGCATTCCCAGCAGCCGCGCGGCTTGCGTCATCGGCTCGACAACCCCGGTCTGGCGCGAAACCCAGGAACGCGCCGCCACGGTCTTGCGCCTGGCGAAGAGTCATATTCGCTTCGGCAGCTTTGAGTACTTCTTCTACACCAAGCAGCCGGAAGAACTGAAACAGCTGGCCAATCACGTTATGGCGCTGCATTACCCGCAAGCGCTGGAAACGGAAGAGCCGCATCTGGCGATGTTCAACGAAATCGTCGAGCGCAACGCCGAACTGATCGCCAAATGGCAGGCTTACGGCTTCTGCCATGGGGTGATGAACACCGACAACATGTCGATTCTGGGCATCACGTTCGATTTCGGCCCCTTTGCCTTCCTGGACGACTTCGATCAGAAATTCATCTGCAACCACTCCGATCATGAAGGACGCTACTCCTTCAGCAATCAGGTGCCTATCGGGCAGTGGAATCTCAGCGCTTTGGCTCAGGCGTTGACCCCGTTCATTACCGTTGAGGCGCTGCGCGAGGCAATCGGCCTGTTCCTGCCGCTGTATGAGGCGCATTACCTTGATCTCATGCGTCGCCGCCTCGGCCTGACCACGGCCGAGGATGAAGACAGCACGATCGTCACGCGCCTGCTGCAACTGATGCAGAACAGTGGCGTCGATTACACCTTGTTCTTCCGCCGCTTAGGTGACGAGGCAGCGGAAATTGCAGTGCGCTCCCTGCGTGATGACTTTGTCGACAGAGCGGGTTTTGATGCCTGGGCTGAGACATATATCGCCCGCGTCAACCGCGAGAACGCAGGCACCGAGGAAGAGCGACGTGCGCGGATGCATGCGGTCAACCCGCTCTACATACTGCGCAACTACCTCGCTCAACGCGCCATCGAAGCCGCCGAAAAGGGCGACTACGAAGAGGTCCGTCGGCTGCATGAAGTGCTGTGCAATCCCTTCGAGGAGCAGGCCGGGATGGAAAGTTATGCACAACGTCCGCCGGATTGGGGCAAGCATCTGGAGATCAGTTGTTCTTCGTGATTATTGGTTTACTGATTACGCTTTGTCGGCAGGCAAGCTAACAGTTGCCGCAGCAACATTGCCCATTGCGCCGTCGATGCCGGGTGACCCGGCATTATCGGGCGCAGGGTCACGCTTCTTGCGTTGGAGCATGATTTCCAGCATCTCAAACAGCGTTAAAAACTTTGGCTCCTTTTTGTCCAGAGGGCTACTGTCTTCCTGAAACCATACTAATCGCTTCGCTTCATAATCTTCTGGATACTGTGCCTGCTCTATAAGTGGCAAGGATTTGTAATGAGCCACAACCTCCGCATAAAAATTTGGAGTACGCCCATTTTTCATTGCGGACTCGATATCTGATTCGTGCATTAACCTGTGATTCCATCTTGATTCGATATCACTTACGCCATACCAAGCGGCTCGTCTCTCATTGATAGTGTATGAGCCTTTATCGTCGTATACGATCAAGTTAAGTTGCTCTCGGGATAGGCCGACGAATGGATTTATTACATTGCGATCATGCAGGTCAGATCGGACGACGTATTCGGTGGCTTTCTTCGCTCTGTCCAAAAGTGCAGGATCATCGGTTTCAGGCACCTCTTGATTGTGAGAGACTTTTTCTGCCTGATAAATATCTCCCGATATCTGGCTTAATAGTCTCTCTGCCTCCATACCTAGCTGACGTCGATCAAGCTGGCCATCCCTCAACGCTGCGCGCGCAGCGCTCTCGCCCAACTGCCTGGCAAGTATCGATATAGTTGACGCCTGTGGTGGGCCCTTGGAAACATCTTCACCGCTTGGCACTGGGACGAGCGCCAAGCCTTCCCCAGTCCTTTTTGGAGTGACGTTCTTGAAAGGATTACTTGATGAAATACCACTAATCATATGCAAGCTCCCTGCTCGAAATCGGAAGCCTGAATAGCCAGCACACGAAAAAAAAGTCATGACTAAAGCACCATACAGGCCAGACGAAACCTCTTATCTCATCGTAAACTCCACTGCCCAGGCATGGGTAGCTGCGTTGGTAGCAGTAATCCTTGCATCACAACGTGCACCGCCCCCTGGCTCAGAACTCTTGGTCCATTTAGGCGGGACACCGCGACCAGGCAGCTTCAAGTAGCTTGTTTTAAATTTACAAGTCTTAGTGCCAATTCTGTACTGAAAAACAACGGAAGTGACATCGACAGACAAACCACCTCTCACTTTAGAAACATTAGACTCCCCGCCCCTTACCGTTGCAGCCGGCTTCGGGCTAGCTTCCCCGTAACTATAAGCACTGCTACCGAGCGTGTCGTAAACCGCTTCAGAAACTGAGTTATTTTTAAAAGTTATTTGCACTTCCGGTCCGGCTTGAGCGACGCCAACTGTACTGAGTGCGGACACGACCGCAACACCTGCTGCATAATTTATTAAATTCATAAAAAAGCTCTATTTATACTTAATTAAGTAAACCGGCGCCGATGATGTTTTATCAACGGCTACGCGAATAAAGATCCGCAAGGATTAATAGCAAGCCATTGAACTGGGAAATTTCAGACTTAAACCCATAAGGAGACGTTATCGGCATTGCTCGCAACGCACAACTACCCGAACGAGCGGTACTTTCGGATAGCTCATAAGTTTGATTAAGTGACGCTCTCGCTGCTCAGCAACTACTCCAGCACAGAGTCCGCCGGATTGGGGCAAGCATCTGGAGATCTGTTGTTCTTCGTAGAGACGACGCTGCTGTTCGGTGCCGCGACCGGGGTGGGAGTTTTCGGCAAGTCGTCTTTTGGAGCAGCAGATGCGCGCTCCAATGCTTTTCCCTTCTCGTCTCCAGGTTTTTTGGTTTCCGGCGCTTGGCTCAGACCTGCAAGTATTTCAAACAGGTTGTACTGCCTGTCATCCGGTTTGCGATCCACCAGCCCATCGATTCGCGCTTCTAATCCTGACTCGTAATTCGCGGGATACTGCGCTTTTTCAATAGCGGGCAACGTTCGATAGTGAGCCAGCGCATCGGTATAAAAACCTGGCATTTTCTTCGCATTGGAATACTCCAGAGTGCCTTGTGAAACTGCGCGATCGCGCCAGAAGAATTCTTTCTCCTGAACTCCTTCCCAGGCGGCTCGGCGCTCGTTGACGGTGTAAGGGCCTTTATCGTCGTAGGCAATCAATACAAGCTCGGCATGTGAAAGTCCTGCAAAGGGGCTTTTAGCACCAGGGTCAGCGGCTAGCTTGCGAGTCATGTAATCGGTGGCATTGATCGCGCGCTGTAGCGTTTCTGGATTCTTCGTATTAGGCACCTCGCGGTCATGTACCGCTTTGGCGGCCTGGTACTTGGGACCTATGAGCACATCCAGCACACGACTAGCGTGTGCGCCAAGCTCGGCGCGGCTTGAAGTCCGGTCTCTTGCCTCAGCGCGGACTGCGCTTTCACCTAATTGGCGAGCAATGGTTGAAACTGTGGAGACGCCCTGCTTTTCGTTGTCGGTTTTTTTAATATCGTCCGAAGGCAGGGGTGCAGCGGTAGGCTTATTAACTTTTGTCGATGCTGCCACATTGGCAATACCCTGAACTAGATTACCAATCATAGAGTAACTCCCTGTTTTTTTGAGCAGGTATGAACAACCTTTTGAACAAAGCCGCACTACAACTTAGCGCGATTGTTTAGACCATTCTTTTTAGAGATAGCGCCTGACCCACGAGATCAAGTTACAAGGCCAGTTGTAACCCCTAAAAAAGGCTACCGTCAGAGGTAAAACCGCGCAACTATCCGACCGAGCGGTACTTTCGAATAGTTCTTCAAACAAAAGAACTATCAGGCGCTTTTAAGCAACCACTCCAAACCCATCCCCACATGCTCTTGCGTGCTGTCCACCAACGGCAATGGGCTGTCCACGCCCTTCAGCAACAACCCAATCTCGGTACACCCAAGGATCGCGGCTTCAGCGCCTTGATCGCGTAATTGCCGCAGCACACCGAGATAGAAGTCCCGGGCAGGCTGGTGAAATTCGCCTCGGCACAGCTCAGCGAAGATGATCCGATCTATCTCGGTCATGGCGTCTGTGCTCGGCAGGAGGGTTTGAATGCCGAAGCGATCGGCGAGTCTGTGCTTGTAGAAGTCTTCCTGCATGGTGAAGCGTGTGCCCAACAATGCAGCCTTCGAGACGCCGCGCTTTTGCAGCGCCCGGCCCACCGCATCACCGATGTGCAGCAGCGGAATACGGACAGCGGATTCGATGGCACCCGCGACTTTGTGCATAGTGTTGGTTGCCAGCAGTAATGCGCCAGCACCTGCTCGTTCAAGCCCGCGTGCGGCATCGGCCAGTTGTGCGCCGGCTTGTTCCCACTCCCCGGCTTTCTGCAGCGCAGCGATGCAGGCAAAGTCCACCGAGTGCAGCAGAAGAGGCGCCGAGTGCAGGCCGCCAAGGCTGTCGCGCACGCCCTCGTTCAGCCATTTGTAATAGGTTGCCGTGGACTCCCAACTCATCCCGCCCAATACGCCGAGGGTTTGCATGCCGTTCTCCGTCAATCGTTATCGATGCAGGCTAGGCGCATCTTTCGGCAGCGGCCAGAGACAGATCTCGTATAACCGGCCAGTACAGTGCGCGGCCTGTTGATAAGTGTCGATGACGTCTCCATCTCTATGGCATCCCTTTTTGAGGCGCATGTCATGTCTGAGTCCCTAATGATCCCCTGCCCGCAGTGCAACGGGCTGAACCGCATTCCTGCCGATCGGCTGGGCGATCACCCCAAATGCGGTCGCTGTAAACAGCCAGTATTGCTGAGCAAACCTTTCACGCTGACCGAGGGCGACTACGCCAGTCAGATCAAAGGCGACCTGCCGCTGTTGGTTGACGTTTGGGCCGAGTGGTGTGGGCCGTGCAAATCCTTCGGGCCAACCTTCGAGCAAGCAGCAGTGCAGCTTTCGGGTCGCTGCCGTCTCGCCAAGCTGGACAGCGAGGCCAATCAGCAGCTTTCGGCTCAGTTGGGGATTCGTTCGATCCCCAGCCTGATTCTGTTCAAGAATGGCCGCGAATTGGCTCGGCAAAGCGGCGCGATGTCGTTGCAACAACTGAACGCCTGGTTGGGCAGCCAAGGTATCTGACGCGCTCACCGAAATACGGTGAAACCGCCTTTTCGCTTGTTGTTGTAAGACAGGTCTGAAAACGCTTGGCGGTCCGATGGACATCCAGTTTTGCGCCTACGATTTGTGCTCGGCAGACAATCCAGGAGCATGCAGCGATGACGTTCGTAGTCAGGGAAGGCGATTCAACGAGCACCGGTGGTTTTGTGTTGAAAGCCTCGGGGCGCCAGGTGTGTGACGAACGTCGACTGGCGCGAATGGGGGATCCGGTGTGGTGCGCGGTGTGTCAGCGTGTCGGTTTTATCAATCAGGGCAACCCCACCTATATCGATGAGTTCGTTGCTGTGGCTACGAATGGGCAAACTGTCCGCTGCGACTGCCCTGAGGACCAACACCGGCTTATTTCAAGCCAGAATCAGGTGACAGCGGACATGGATGCGACGATTAGCATCCCTCCGGATCTGGCCAAGGCAGCACAAAAAGTCGCGAGGAAAATGAATGCGGCAATCAGTAACGGCTCGTTACTTCCTGAACGCGTTTGACGCTCCGCAATCGTTGACGCCTCAAGCGTTGTTCTCCAGATACTGATGCAGCTCCATAAATTGCTGCGTCAGCTTGTGACGAGGCTCAAGATGAATCAGCGGCGTGTTCGCCTGGTGGGACTCGCGCATTTTGACTGAGCTGTTGAGATAAACCGGCAACACGGGCAACCCCTCGGCAATCAACTCATCCAGAATCTGCTGCGGCAGGCTGGCCCGGGACTGGAATTGGTTGACGATAATGCCTTCCACCTCCAAATCCTCATTGTGATCTTCTTTCAGTTCTTCGATTTCCTTGAGCAGACCGTACAGCGCCTGACGCGAAAAACTGTCGCAGTCGAACGGGATTAGCACTTTGTCGGCGGCGATCAATGCCGAAACCGCATAGAAATTCAGCGCAGGCGGCGTATCGATGTAGATGCGCTCGTAATCTTCGTCCAACTCATCCAGCAATTTACGCAGCTTGTTGATCTTGTGCTTGGCCTCAAGCTTGGGCTGCAGGTCCGCCAGCTCAGCAGTCGCGGTCACAACGTGCAGGTTGTCGAACGGGGTTTCGTAGATATCGACTTTGTTTTTCTTGGCAAACGGTCCGGAAGACAAGGTTTGCTTGAAGAAATCGGCAATTCCCATGGGGATATCGTCCCCGGTCAATCCGGTCAGGTACTGCGTAGAGTTGGCCTGCGCATCAAGATCGATCAAGAGCGTCCGATAACCTTCATATGCGCTGACGGCTGCCAGGTTGCAGGCGATGCTCGACTTACCAACACCACCCTTTTGATTGAAAACCACGCGCCGCATGGACGACCTCCCTGATGCTGTGTGCTGTATAGACCGCTGAACGGTCCGATGAATGGTATCGAGTCTATGCAATGCGCATGACGACGGCGAGTCTGAGAAACAATTCTGACAACCGGGCCAGCACTTGCGCCGTTTATACATCGAACGACCCTACATGAGTCCGCCTGAACCTTCGCGCCCGTCAGTAAGAAATATCGTTAGTAAACACACTCTTTGTAACTGCGTTTGCCAGTGTGTACCCCTACCGGGATAATGCGCGCCACTCGGCGATAGCGCCGCGCCAGGGTTGGTGTCACTTCGGCTCAATACCGAAGCTGGAAGTATGCCCAAGTGGGCGGGAAGATAACTCGTGATCACGTTCAACATCGCACAATGGCGAGCATGGGCCCCTGGCCTGGCAACTGCCGAAGACTGGCAACAGTGGAGCCAGCATCCGACGCAGGTCGACAGTGCAGATCAGGCACCTGACGTGTCGTTTCTGCCCGCCATGCAACGGCGGCGCCTCAGCCGTCTGGCCAGAATGGCGTTCAGCGTAGGCTGGCCACTGGCTGATGGGCGCGAGCAGCTGCCGCTGGTATTCGTGTCCCGGCACGGCGAAACACCCCGTACTTTCGAGATCCTCAGTGATCTGGCCGCCAACCAGCCGTTGTCGCCCACGCAATTCAGTCTGTCGGTGCACAACGCTGTCATCGGCTTATGGTCGATCCTGCGCGGGGAAACCAGTGAGATGACAGCGCTGGCAGCCGCAGGCGACGGGCTGGAGCATGGCGTTATTGAAGCGGCGGCGATGCTGGCCGATGGCGCCTCGGCTGTGCTGCTGGTCATTACAGAAGAAAATCCTCCCGGCGCCTATGCGCCCTGGATTGACGACGTCCCGTTCCCTTATGCACTTGGGTTGCTGTTGACCCCTGGCGATGAATGGCAGTTGTCATTGCGTTCGCTGGATCAGCAAACGGTAGCGCCCTTGCGTAGCGCATGGCCACACGCGCTCAACCTTTTACGCGCGCTGTCGACACAGCAGAGCGCATTGCAACATCCCTGGAAGAGTCGGCTATGGAACTGGCAACGCAATTATTGAGCAGAACCCGCGACGGCTATTACTGGCGTCTGCTGGCCACTGCGGTAAGTTTTGCTCTCTTCGGGCTCGGCGGCCTGTGCCTGCGCGTCTTCATCTTCCCACTGCTCTCAATGTTACCGGGCAGCGCACAAAGCCATCAGCGCCGGGCTCGATCCACCATCAGTCGCCTGTTCTGGATGTTCATCCGGTTCATGGCACGTACCGGCGTGCTGACTTACAAGGTTGAAGGCGCCGAACAGCTTGGCCGACCGGGGCAGATGATCATTGCCAATCACCCTTCACTGATCGACGTGGTGTTTCTGATCGGTCTGGTGCGTGACGCCAACTGCGTGGTCAAGCAAAGCCTTTGGCAGAACCCGTTCACGCGGGGGCCTGTGCGCTCCACCGGCTATATCAGCAACGACGGCAGCATGGACATGCTCGACACAGCCGCCCATGCGCTGAAGTCGGGGGAGACGCTGATCATTTTCCCCGAAGGCACTCGCACGCAACCCGGCAAAGCGCCAGCGTTCCATCGTGGCGGCGCGGCCATCGCACTGCGCGGCGCGACAATCATCACGCCGGTCACTATTCGCGTCTCGCCAACCACGCTGACCAAAGCCGAGCCCTGGTACCGCATCCCCTTGCGTCGTGTGCACTTCCACCTGCGCGTGGGCGCCGATATCGATCCCGGCGCCTTTGCAGCCCTGGGCCCGGCCCCAGTGGCATCGCGCAAGCTCAACGATTACCTGCATCACTACTACATCAAGGAACTCGCCTCAGATGAGCGATCTGCACCTGGAAATTAAGCAGTTGATCATCGACGCCCTGGGCCTCGAAGACATCAGCACCCACGATATCGGCAATGACCAGACGCTGTTCGGCGAAGGGTTGGGCCTGGATTCCGTGGACGCCCTGGAACTGGGCCTGGCGATTCAAAAACGCTACGGCATCAAGATCGATGCCGATGCCAAAGACACACGCAACCATTTCACCAGCGTGAACACCCTTGCGGCGTTCGTCAGCGCTCGCCAAGTGGCCTGAGGACTGAACATGCAAACCCGTGACGACATCTTCGAAACCTTGCGCAATGCGCTGGTTGAGTTGTTCGAACTTGAACCTGAGCGAGTCACTCTTCAGGCCAATCTATATCAGGATCTGGAGATTGACAGCATCGATGCTGTGGACCTGATCGACCACATCAAACGCAAGACCGGCAAGAAAATCGCCGCCGACGAGTTCAAGGCCGTGCGCACCGTCAATGACGTGGTCGAGGCCGTATACCGGCTGGTCAATACGCCCGCATGAATCGCCTGATTGACGTGGCACTGGTGCTGGCAGGGGTGCTGTATCCGTTTGCCGTGTACTTGGGCCTTGAGCATTTCTCGCCGTGGCAATTCGCGTTGTTGCTGGGTGCGTTGTGGACGGCTCGGGTGCTGACCAGTGAGCGTCGCCCGGGCAGCCTTGGCATGGCCGTGGTGGCAATCGGCTTTTGCCTGCTGCTTGGCGTGCTCGATAGCCCGCGCCTGCTGCGCTGGTATCCGGTGTTAATCAGCGGCTTCATGTTGAGTCTGTTCGGCTTGAGTCTGGTGCGCGGCATGCCGCTGGTCGAGCGACTGGCGCGCCTGACCGACCCTGAACTGCCCGAACGTGCGATCCGCTACACGCGTCACGTCACGCAGGTCTGGTGCTGCTTCTTTCTGCTCAACGGCCTGATCGCTGCCGCGTTGACCCTTTGGGCACCGCTGACATGGTGGACGCTCTACACCGGCCTCATCGCCTATGGCTTGATGGGCATTCTGTTCGCCGGCGAGTGGCTGCTTCGTCAACGAGTGCGGGGACACGCATGAGCTGGATCGATCCTGAGCACCTGCTGCTCGAAGCCCACAGCGGACGCGGTCTGACGCATCTGCCCGCGATGGATCATGCGCAGTTTCGCGCAGCGGTTCTGAGCGTCGCGGCCGGTCTGGTCGAGCGCAAGGTCCAGCGCGTGGCCATCCACCTTGAAGACGCAGGCGAACTGGCCGTGGCCATCTTTGGTGCGTGGCGGGCAGGCGTTGACGTGCTGCTGCCGGCCGATCTTCAAGGGCAGACCCGCAAGCGTTGGGCAAGCCATGTTGATGTGTGGTTGACCGACCTACCTGAAGACGTGCCGCTGGGCACGTTGAACGGCGAACCATTACTGCCCGCCGCGCTGGACCTTGATCGCTGCGTCTTGAGCCTGTGCACCTCCGGCTCCAGCGGCGAGCCCAAACTGATCGAAAAGCGCCTGCGCCAGCTGGCCAATGAAGTCACCGCGCTGGAGCGGCTGTGGGGCGCTGAACTGGGTAGCGCCTGCATCATTGGCAGCGTCGCCACACAACATATTTACGGCCTGCTTTTTCGGGTTTTGTGGCCGCTGTGCGCCGGACGTACTTTTGTCCGCAAACAGCTGCCGTTCCCCGAAGACCTGCAACGCGCCAGCCATGACCATGCCACGTTTGCCTGGGTCGCGAGCCCGGCCCTGCTCAAACGTATGGGCGACAACCTCGACTGGCCAGGACTGCGCGCGGTCCGCCGGGTATTCTCATCCGGCGGCGCACTGCCGGCGCAGGCCGCTGAAACCCTGCACGCACGACTGGGTCAATGGCCGACCGAAATCCTCGGCAGTTCGGAAACCGGTGGCATTGCCTGGCGTCGCGGCGATCCACTGTGGCGCGCGTTCGAAGACGTGAAGCTCAGTCAGGACAGCGAAGGCGCACTGCGCATCGAATCACCCTATTTGCCAGCAGGTCATATCGAGCAAACAGCCGACGCCGCTTGCTTCACTGCAGATGGCCGCTTTGAACTGCTGGGGCGTCTGGACAGGATCGTCAAGCTGGAAGAGAAGCGCATTTCCCTGCCACTGCTGGAGCAAGCATTGACGCTGCATGACTGGGTCAACGAAGCGCGAATGGGCGTGGTCCAGGAAAATCGCGCTTCGCTTGGGGCGCTGGTGGTGCTCAGCGCCAGCGGCGTGCATGCGTTGCGCAATCTAGGTCGCCGCGCCGTGACTCAGGCGCTGCGCGAGCATTTGATTCCCCACTGCGAAGCGCTGGCCCTGCCCCGCCGCTGGCGTTTGTTGAGCCAATTGCCGCTGAACCCACAAGGCAAACTGCCTCAGGTACAAGTGGATGCGTTGCTCATGGCGCCACGTGTTCGCGAGCCAGAGTGGGTGAGTCAGCAGCAGGTTGAAGATGAATTACGCATTGAGCTGATAGTGCCGCTGGACCTTGCGCACTTTACCGGCCACTTCCCGAAGACGCCTATTCTTCCAGGCGTCGTACAAGTGGATTGGGCCATCCATCTGGCACAACGCTTACTGCCGGTGCCGCCAAGATTCGCCGGGATGGAAGTTTTGAAATTCCAGCAACTGGTCCGCCCCGGCGATCACATCACCCTGACCCTGCGTTTTGACAACGAGCGCCGCAAACTGCATTTCGCATACCGCAACGGCGACTCGCCCTGCTCCAGCGGACGGATTTTACTGGAGGCGGCTAATGATTGACCACCATCTCCGTGGGAGCGGACCTGTCCGCGAAGAGGCCGGTACACGCAACACATTTTTATCGTTTGCCCCCCTGTCTTCGCGGACAAGTCCGCTTCCACTGGAATTGCGTTCGTATGCATAACCCCTGCGCCGTGATCCCGGTCTATGACCACGAACTCGCCGTGCCTGCCGTGGTGCGCGAGTTGCTGGACGCAGGCTTGCCGTGCGTGCTGGTCGACGATGCCAGCAGCCCGGCCTGCGCTGCCGTGCTGAACACGCTTGCCGAGCAAAAAAACGTGTTTCTGGTGCAACTCCCGGTCAACCAGGGCAAAGGCGGCGCGGTCATGGCGGGCCTGCGGGAAGCCGCCAGCCTCGGTTTTAGCCACGCGCTGCAAGTGGATGCCGATGGCCAGCACGACCTGAACGACATTGCGCTGTTTCTCGACACCTCCCGCGAGCATCCGCAATCACTGATCTGCGGCTACCCGCAATACGACGCCAGCGTGCCGAAAGGTCGTCTGTATGCGCGCTACCTGACCCACGTCTGGGTCTGGATCAACAGCTTGTCGCTGCAGATTCCCGACTCGATGTGCGGTTTCCGTATTTATCCGCTCACACCGGTGCTGCACCTGATCAACACCGTGAGCTTGGGCAAGCGCATGGATTTCGATCCGGAAATCCTCGTGCGTCTGTCGTGGCGCAACCAGCCGATGCAATGGCTGCCGACCAAGGTTCACTACCCTCAGGATGGCCTGTCGCACTTTCGCCTGCTCCACGACAACGCGCTGATTTCCAAAATGCACACCAAGCTGTTCTTCGGCATGTTGGGGCGCTTCCCACTGATCCTGTGGCGGCGGTGGTTGCCATGAGGGACGCAGAGCAAAAACAGCATTGGGCCGAGCATGAAGAACGCGGCAGTTTCCTGCTGATGAAGCTCACCGCCTGGGCAGTCAAGCTGCTGGGGCGGCGAGTATTGAGCCCGGTGCTGCACGGCATCGTTTTTTACTTCTTCATGTTCGGCGGCAGTGCTCGCCGCAGCGCCTGGCAATATCAACAACGCCTGGCCGACTGGAGCAACCGCCCGGACTTGCGCCCCACCCGCTGGCGCGTGTTCAAGCAATTCATGGCCTTCGCCGACGCGCTGCTAGACAAGCTCGACGTGTGGAACGGCAAGCTCGGGCTTGAGCAAATCGAGATCGTCGATACCGCTCAATTGCGCAGCCAGTTGCGCGGCGAGCGCGGGCAGATGCTGGTCGGCGCGCACCTGGGCAACCTCGAAGTGTGCCGCGCCCTCGCTGAGCTCGGCGAAAAAGTGACCATGAACGTGCTGGTCCACACGAAACACGCTGAGCGTTTCAATCGTCTACTGGGTGAAGCGGGGGCGACCAACCTGCGCCTGATCCAAGTCAGTGAGCTGGACCCGGCCATCATGCTGCAACTGAGTCAGCGGCTTGATCGCGGCGAATGGCTGGCGATTGCCGGCGACCGCATCCCGCTGCATGGTGGCCGTAACGCACGCGTCGATTTCCTTGGCCACTCAGCTGCCTTCCCGCAAGGGCCGTGGCTGCTGGCCGGCCTGCTGAAATGCCCGATCAATCTTATTTTTTGCCTGAAAGGCGCCGAGGGCTATCAAGTGATTCTCGAGCCCTTCGCCGATGCCATCGAATGGCGCCGCAGCGATCGCCAACAAGTGATTACGCAATGGACCCAGCGCTACGCCGACCGTCTCGCGCACTACTGCCTGCAAGCGCCGCAGCAGTGGTTCAACTTCTACCCGTTCTGGAAATCCGATGACGAACCCAACCGCTGAGCCGATCATCTTCGGCGAGCATCCGTTGAGCATTGAAGAAGTGCTGGCGCTATCCAATCGCCAGCGGCCCACAGCGCTGCAAAGCGACAACGCCTATCGCCAGCGCATCAGCAAAGGCGCGCAGTTCCTCGACTCGTTGCTGGACAAGGAAGGCGTGATCTACGGCGTGACCACCGGCTATGGCGATTCTTGTGTGGTAGCCGTGCCCTTGCAGCACGTCGAAGCACTGCCGCGTCATCTGTATACGTTCCACGGCTGTGGCCTGGGCAAACTGCTTGACGCACAAGCCACTCGCGCGGTACTGGCTGCGCGTCTGCGCTCGTTATGCCACGGCGTTTCCGGGGTGCGCTTCGAACTGCTGGAGCGGCTTCAGGCCTTCCTCGATCACGACATTCTGCCGCTGATCCCCGAAGAAGGCTCAGTGGGCGCCAGCGGCGATCTGACCCCGCTGTCGTACGTGGCAGCGACCCTTTCCGGCGAACGCGAAGTGATGTTCAACGGCGAACGCCGTCCGTCGGCAGACGTGCACCGTCAATTGGGCTGGGACCCGCTGGTGCTGCGTCCGAAAGAAGCCTTGGCCTTGATGAACGGCACCGCGGTGATGACCGGCCTGGCGTGTCTCGCGTTCTCCCGCGCCCACTATCTGCTGCAACTGGCGACGCGAATCACCGCGCTGAACGTGGTGGCGCTGCAAGGCAATCCGGAACACTTCGACGAGCGCCTGTTCGCCGCCAAGCCGCATCCCGGACAGATGCAAGTGGCCGCGTGGCTGCGCAAGGATCTGGCGATCAACGCGCCTACTGCCCCGCTGCACCGTTTGCAGGATCGTTATTCGCTGCGTTGTGCACCCCACGTATTGGGCGTGCTGGCAGACAGCCTTAACTGGCTGCGCAGCTTCATCGAGATCGAGCTGAACAGCGCCAATGACAACCCGATCATCGACGCTGAAGCCGAGCGGGTTTTGCATGGTGGGCACTTCTACGGCGGCCACATCGCATTCGCCATGGATAGCCTGAAAAATCTGGTGGCCAACGTCGCCGACCTGCTGGATCGGCAACTCGCACTATTGGTAGACGAACGCTATAACCACGGCCTGCCAAGCAACTTGTCCGGCGCGCCCGCTGACCGCGCGATGATCAATCACGGCTTCAAGGCTGTGCAGATTGGCACCAGTGCCTGGACCGCCGAAGCCTTGAAAAACACCATGCCAGCCAGCGTCTTTTCGCGCTCAACCGAATGCCATAACCAGGACAAAGTCAGCATGGGCACCATCGCCGCCCGTGACGCGATTCGGGTACTGGAGCTGACCGAGCAAGTCGCTGCCGCCACGCTGATCGCCGCCAACCAGGGCGTCTGGCTACGCAGCCAGGCCTGCGATGCGCGCCCTCTGCCCCCCGCGCTGGCCGCCATGCATGAGCAATTGCGTGAGGATTTCCCGCCGGTGATCGAAGACCGCGCGCTGGAAGGTGAACTGCGCCTGTGTCTGCAACGCATTGCTGACCAACACTGGAGGCTGCATGCGTAGCAAAGGAGTCATCCACGCCGACACCGAGGTGCTGGTGCCGTTTTTCGACGTCGATTCGCTGAACATCGTCTGGCACGGTCATTACGTGAAATACCTCGAAGTGGCGCGCTGCGCGCTGCTCGACAAACTCGGCCACGACTACAACCAGATGCGTGATTCAGGCTATGCCTGGCCAGTCATCGACCTGCAATTGCGCTACGTACGCGGCGCAGTGTTTGGCCAGCGCCTAAACGTGCGTGCCAGCCTCGTCGAATGGGAAAACCGCTTGAAGATCGACTACCTCATCACTGACGTCACCACCGGCGAGCGCATGACCCGCGCCAGCACCACACAAGTGGCCGTGGAAATCGCCAGCCGTGAAATGCAGCTGGCGTCGCCCAAGGTCTTCATCGATATCGTGCAGAAGGCGCTGTCATGAACCGGCTGTTTAATGCCCTGTCCGCGATGCTGCTGATTGCCTTGTCGCCATTCGCCCACGCCTTCGACCTTCAGCAACTGAGCGAGCAACTGGCCAAGCCCACGATCATTCACGGCAGCTTCATCCAGGAAAAACACCTGCGGGCCTTGCCTCAGCCCCTGACCAGCAAAGGCAACTTCGTGCTGGCCAAGGATTTCGGGCTGCTGTGGTTGCTCGACACACCGCTCAAGCAGGATTACCGCATCACTGCCGCCGGTATCGCACGCCGTGAGAACGACGAAAACGGTGGCTGGCAAATGATTCCGAACAAGAGCGCAGGCGCGGAACAAAACCGTTTGTTTCTCGCCGTTTTGCAGGGCGACAGTAGCGGCCTGCAACGGGATTTCGAGCTGCATTTGAGCGGCGACGCGCAGGCCTGGAAGCTGACGCTAGTGCCCCGTTCGCTGATGCTCAAACAGGTCTTCACTCAGATCAACATTGACGGCGGCGCCTTGGTGCAACGCATCGAACTGCTCGAAACCCAAGGCGACAGCACGATATTGAAGATGCTCGACAGCACCGCTGAGAAACCGCTGACCGACGCGGAGCGCACCGACTTTGCGCAGTGAACGCCTGCTGCCGCGCCTGTTTCTGATCCTGCTGCTGGCCGTATTGGCGCTGGCGGGATGGCAGTGGCGTAATGGCGCGCCGCTGTCAGCCAATCTCATGGATCTGGTCCCCGGCAACAGTCCGGATGCTCTGGAGCTGCGCGCAGAACAACGCATGCAGGAACCGCTGAACCGGGAAATGCTGGTGCTGGTGGGCCACGTCGATCGGCAACAGGCGATCGACCTGGCGCAGCAGTTGAGTGACCAATGGCAAGCGAGCGGACTGTTCGAAAAGGTCCAGTGGAATCTGCAAACCGATCTGCCCGCGCTGCGCCAGCAACTGTTGCAGGGCCGGTTATCGATGCTGGCAAAAGAGGATCGGGAACAACTGATCAGTCGCCCTCAGGCGTTCATCGAGCAACGCATCAAAAGCCTGTTCGACCCATTCGGCGGGTTCAGTCTGGTGCCGAGCCAAGATGACTGGCTGGGGCTGACCGGACGCATTCAAAACAGCCAGCCCGCTCGAGGGTCAGTGCAACTGGACATCGGCAGTGGCGCGTTGATCGCCAATGCGGACGGTAAAAACTGGGTGTTGCTGCGGGCCCGCACCAAGGCCGATGCTTTCGACATGCACCTGCCGATCAAGGTCGCCGACCTGCTAGAAGCCGCCCGCGGCGAAGCGGGCAAGGCCGAGGGCCATCTGCTGGCCGCCAGCGGCTTGCTGTACGCAGCCCATGGTCAGCAGCAAGCCGCGCGGGAGATCACTTGGGTGGGCGGTGGCGCAACGCTGGGGATTCTGGCGTTGCTGCTGTTGGCATTCCGGCGCTGGCGAGTTTTGCTGGCCTTTGTTCCGGTCATCGTCGGCATGCTGTTTGGCGCCGTGGCGTGCGTGGCGCTGTTTGGCAAGATGCATGTGATGACGCTGGTGCTGGGTTCGAGCCTGATCGGCGTGGCCGTCGATTACCCGCTGCACTACCTGTCCAAGAGCTGGACCCTGAAACCCTGGCGCAGTTGGTCGGCGCTGCGTCTGACGTTATCCGGTTTGACGCTGAGCCTGGCCACCAGCTGCATCGGCTATCTCGCGCTGGCCTGGACGCCGTTTCCGGCCCTGACCCAAATTGCTGTGTTTTCGGCGGCAGGTTTGCTCGGTGCTTACCTCACTGCCGTGTGCCTGTTGCCTGCGCTGCTCAATGGCGTTGAATTACGCCCGGCGCAATGGCCGCTGCGCATCGCCGAACGCTTGTTGAACTGGCGTGAAGCGCTGGTGAGCAAAGTGCCGACCCCCGCACTGCTGGCGCTGCTGATGGTCTTTTGTGCGGCGGGTTTGTGGCAGCTGACCAGCAAGAACGATATCCGCCAGTGGATCGCCGCGCCACAGTCGCTGACCGATGAAGCCCGCGCCATCGCGCGCATTACCGGTTACCAGCCCACCAGCCAATTTTTCCTGGTGCGCGGCAAGGATCAGCAGCAGTTGCTGGAACGCCAGGCCGCGCTCGGTCAGCGTCTTGATCAACTGGTAAACCGGGGCAAGCTGCAAGGCTATCTGGCGCTGAACCAACTGGTGGCCTCCCCTGCAGACCAAATCGAAACCCGCAACGCGCTTGATGCGCTGCCATCACTCTGGCAACCGTTGATCAACCTCGGCGTGCCGGTCGAGGCGCTGAACGCAGAGCTCGACACGCTGCGAAGCCTTCCGACTCAGGACATCAACAGCGCGCTGGCCGGTCCCATGGCTGAACCCTGGCGCCCTTTGTGGCTTGGCACGACCGCCGACGGCGTGGCCGGTATTGTCAGCTTGCAGGGCCTGAATGACGCCGCACTACTGCGCGTTCAAGCGCAAGGCCTGGAAGGTGTTCAGTTGGTGGATCGACTGGGCGACCTGAATAAAGTCTTCGCTGCCACGCAAATCAGCGCCGCCGAACTGAAGCTGCTGTCTTGCGTGTTAATCGTGGCCATGCTGATCCTCCCCTTCGGGCTCGGCGGCGCCTTGAAAGTCATCGCCCTGCCCTTGCTGGCGGCGCTGTGCAGCCTGGCAAGTCTCGGCTGGCTGGGCCAACCGCTGACACTGTTCAGCCTGTTCGGCCTGCTGCTGGTGACGGCCATCAGCGTCGATTACGCCATCCTCATGCGCGAGCAAATCGGCGGCGCGGCAGTCAGCCTGTTAGGGACCCTGCTGGCAGCCGCTACGACGTGGTTGTCATTCGGGCTGTTGGCGGTATCCAGCACGCCAGCGGTGAGCAATTTTGGCTTGTCGGTCAGTCTGGGACTGGCTTTTAGCTTCATCCTGGCGCCGTGGGCGGGCAAACATGCCAGCGCCAGCCGTATAGCTAAAGCTGAGCCGGCAGCATGATGATTTTCGCGTTCTGGATTCTGGCCCTGATGCTGTTCGCCCTGGCCACACGACTGGGCCGGTACGTGAACCTGATCCCCATCGTCAGCCAATTGCTGCTGGCAACCTTCGGCGTGCCGCTGCTGATGCTGCTGTGGGTCGAGCCGAGCTGGCAACTGACCGGCGCGCAACTGGTGGCGCCAATCTGGCTGAAAACCCTTTACGGCATGAGCTTCTCCGTGGTGCTCGGGCACATCCTCAGCGACGTGATCGATGTACGTCTGGATCGACAAAGCCTGAAAGTGGCGATCCCGAGCTTTTGCGTACCGCTGTTGTGCGGCGTGGCCTGCGCGGTCTGGATCCTCAACGAACAATCATGGCTGAGTGCGCTGGCGATCGGACTGGTGTTCGCGATCACGGCGATCCCCGTGCTCTATCTGTACCTGAACCACATCGGCTATCCCCTCGACGCCACGCGCCGGCTGGTGCAAACGGCGATCATGATCGACCTCGCGTGCTGGAGCGTTTTCGGCCTTGCTCAAGGCAGCCTGAACGTGAGCAGTCTGGCGCTGCCACTGCTGGGCGCCTGCGTGCCTCTGCTACTGCGCGCACTGAAGATTCGCCGGCCAAGACTCTACGGGGCATTGTTTTTCACGCTGCTGATGGTCGCCGAGCATTACAGGCTTAATGCGCTGATCTTCGGCATCGGCTATTTGCTGTGCATGAACGCCCTCAAGCAGCCGTTCGCATTGCCATTCAAACCACAACTGTTCAAAGCGCTGCAGCATTACCTGGCAATCCCGCTGATCCTCACGTTCGGCATCGTGCAGATCAATGTTCACAGCGCTATGGGAGACCTGGGCTGGCTGAATCTGCTGACGCTGATTGCGCTGCCCATCATCAGCAAAGTACTTGGCAACTGGCTTGGCCTACGCTGGGCGACGCCGTCCTTTGCAGGCGCCAGCCGCTGGCGGGAAAGCCTGCTGCTGAACATTCGCGGCCTGAGTGAAATCGTCTTTCTCAACCTGCTGCTGCAACAGCAGATCATCACGCCTGCGCTGTACTTCGCGCTGATGTCCATGAGCCTGATCGCTACCCTGTTGCCTGCCTTGGCGGGCATGCATCGTCCTTTGCCCAAACCACTCGCACAACTCGCGAAACCCGCAGACAAGGAAACCTCGTGCCAATAGCTGAAATGGAATGTCGGCAGGTCATCGTGATCGGTGCCGGTCCTGCCGGGGCCATCGCCGCCGCACTGCTCAAGCGTCAAGGGCACGATGTGCTGATCATCGAGCGCCAACTTTTCCCGCGGTTTTCGATTGGCGAAAGCCTGCTGTCCCATTGTCTGGATTTCGTCGAAGAGGCAGGGATGCTTGAGGCCGTTGAGGCGGCGGGTTTCCAATTGAAAAATGGTGCTGCGTTTGCCTGGGGCGAGCACTACAGCGCCTTCGACTTTGGCGACACGTTCAGCGCCGGCAAACCCACCACATTTCAGGTGCAGCGCGCGCATTTCGACAAAGTGCTGGCCGACGACGCCGAGCGCCAAGGCGTGGAAATCCGCTATCAGGAAGAGATCACGACAGTTGACTTCAATGCACCGCAGCCTGTTCTGCAGGTGCACAGACTGGACGGCAGCGAATACAGCATTCAGGCCGGCTTCGTGCTGGACGCCAGCGGTTATGGCCGCGTACTCCCGCGTTTGCTGGACCTGGAAGCGCCGTCCAACTTCCCGATTCGGCGAGCGGTGTTTACCCACGTCGAAGACCGTATCGACGATCAGGGGTTTGACCGGGAAAAGATTCTGGTCACGATTCACCCTGAGATGCGCGACGTCTGGTTCTGGTCGATCCCGTTCAGCAACGGCCGCACATCCATCGGCGTGGTGGCGTCTGCTGAGCGCTTCGACGATAAACCTCAGGACCTTGACGCTTGTCTGAAAGCGTTCATCGACCAAACCCCGAGCCTGAAACGCGTGCTGAAAAACGCTCAGTGGGACACCCCCGCGCGGACCATCGGCGGGTACTCGGCCAACGTCAAAACCCTGCACGGCAAGGGATTTGCGCTGCTGGGCAATGCGGCCGAATTTCTAGACCCGGTGTTTTCGTCCGGCGTGACCATTGCAATGCGCTCGGCGAGCATGGCCGCCGGCGTGTTGAATCGTCAGTTGCAAGGTGAACGCGTCGACTGGGAAGCCGATTTTGCAGTCCCGCTCAAACGCGGCGTCGATACCTTCCGCGCGTATGTCGAAGGCTGGTATGACGGCAGTTTCCAGGAGGTGATTTTCTATCCGGGCAGTACACCGGACATCCGCCGAATGATCAGTTCCATCCTTGCCGGATACGCGTGGGACGAGCGCAATCCGTTCGTGGCTGAACCCAAGCGGCGCTTGCGGATGCTGTCGCAAATCTGCGCGAGTACAGCCCCATGAGCGAACCTTTTTTCAGCCAAAGCTATGTCGAGGAAACCCGGCTGGGCTTTCTGTTCCTGCGCAGCCACACTTGGCAGCACCACGTTTTGCGGGTGGCGATCAACGATCTGCGCGCACTGTTTCAGGATCCGCTGCCTGCCAAGCCTGTGCTGCTGGATGCCGGGTGCGGTCAGGGCAAGTCGTTTCAGTACCTGCACAGCGTCTTCGCACCCAGCCGGATTCTCGGCGTTGATGCCGACCCTCACAGCCTCAGGCTCAGCGGTGAAGAGGCTCAGCGGCGGGGGCTGAACGTCGAACTGATCGGCGGTGACTGCGCCGCGCTGCCTGTGCCGGACGCCAGCGTAGACATGGTGTTCTGCCACCAGACGTTTCACCACCTGGTGGAACAGGAACAGGCACTGGCCGAGTTTGACCGGGTGCTCAAGCCTGGCGGGTATCTGCTGTTTGCCGAATCGACCGAGGCGTACATCGACACCTGGGTCATCCGCTGGTTTTTCCGCCACCCCATGCACGTCCAGAAAAGCGCCGGGCAGTACCTTGAAATGTTGCGCAGGGAAGGCTTCGAATTCAGTTCGCAGAACGTTTCCTACCCTTACCTCTGGTGGAGCCGTGCCAAGGATTTCGGCCTGCTGGAACGCTTGAACCTGATCAAGCCCAAACCGTTCGGGCACCGTGAAGAAACCCTGATCAACGTCGTGGCGCGCAAGCCGCTTCACGCCCCTGCCGAAGGTAAAACCTCATGATCCGTCCCCTGCTGCTGGCCTGTTCGCTGCTGCTGAGCGCCTGCGTCAACCATGCGCCACTGCCACCGCAAACCCCACACTTCAAGCTGCCGCAACAGTTGCACGTCCTGCGTGAAGAGGCCGGGCAACGACAGGACTGGCTGCTGGTGGTGCAGAAGGAACACCACGACCTGCGCTGGTCGCTGATGGACCCGCTCGGCATTCCGCTGGCCCGGCAGAAACTGGCGCACCAGACGTGGAAAGCCGATGGCCTGTTGCCGCCCAATCCAGAGGCCCGTGAGTTGTTCGCGGCGCTGATGTTTGCCCTGACGACAGAGCAAGAGGTGCGTTTCGATTATCCAGGCACTGAGGTCCGCGCCAATGGCCGCACTCTGGAGGATCGCTGGATCGTGGATTACGCAACCGAAGGTTTCTTTCGGATCACGATGCCGGACGGTGTGAAATACACGGTCAGCCCGCTTGAAGGCAAAGCGTCTAAATGACTGCGTACCTCAACGCCCTTGGCGTGATCTGCTCGCTGGGTAACGACCGGGCAAGCGTGGCGCGCTCGCTGCTGGCAGGCGATACCTCGGGGATGGTCATCGAGAGCGGCTGGGTGCCTGAGCGCAGTCTGCCGGTGGCCTCGGTCAAGGTCTCGCTGCCGGAGATTCCGCGCGAGCTTGAACAACAAAGCAGCCGGAACAACCAGCTGTTGCTCGCCGCCGAGTTGCAGATAGACGAGGACATTCAGCGCGCGATCCAGCGTTACGGCCGTGACCGCATCGCGGTGATTCTGGGGACCAGTACCTCGGGTATCGACGAGGCGAGTCGAGGTATTGCGGCGTATTTGCGCGATAACCAGTTCCCCGGTGAGTATGACTATCAACAGCAAGAGCTCAGCGCGCCAGCCAACTTTCTCGCGGCGCTGCTGAACCTGAGCGGTCCGGCCTACGTGATATCCACTGCGTGCACCTCCAGCGCCCGGGCGTTGATCAGCGCACGTCGCCTGCTCGACATGGGCTTGTGCGACGCGGTGTTGTGCGGCGGCGTGGACAGTCTGTGCAAGCTGACGCTCAATGGATTCACCTCGCTTGAAGCCGTTTCGGCGCAGCGCTGCAACCCGTTTTCGCGCAACCGCAACGGCATCAACATCGGCGAAGCCGCCGTGCTGTTTCTGATGACCCGCGAAGCCAGCGAGGAACACTCGATTGCCCTGCTCGGCGCCGGAGCAAGTTCGGACGCGCACCACATTTCCGCTCCCGAGCCGACCGGGCGGGGGGCGAAACAGGCCATGCAGCAGGCGCTCGACACAGCAAAGCTGCAGGCCGCAGACATCGGCTATCTCAACCTTCACGGCACGGCCACCCAGCACAACGACGCGATGGAAAGCCTGGCCGTGCAAGGCATCTTTCCAGAAGGCGTACCCTGCTCATCGACCAAACCCATGAGCGGCCACACGCTGGGCGCGGCTGGCGCGCTTGAGGCGGCGTTCTGCTGGCTGACGTTGTCTTCGGAAAATCCTAACCAGACGCTGCCGCCTCATGTGTGGGATGGCCAAGCCGATACAGACTTGCCCGCCTTGAACTGGACCGGTCTCGACGCCCCATTGCGACAAGACAAGCCACGCCGAATGATGAGCAACTCGTTTGCGTTCGGCGGCAATAACGTCAGCCTGATTATCGGAGACGGTCCATGACTTTTACCGCGCAACATCCATGGCCGCCCGCCGATCTGCTGCCCCATGCCGGCGACATGATCCTCATCAACGATGTTCTCGAATTTGGCGACGAGCACGTTCGCACCCGGGTGATCGTGCGCCCCGGAGGTCTGTTCAATCGCGCTGACGGCAGTTTGCCCGCCTGGGTCGGTATTGAGCTGATGGCGCAAAGCGTTGCTGCGTTTGCGGGCTGTCAGGCGCGACTCAAAGACGAACCGGTGAGACTGGGGTTCTTGCTCGGCACGCGAAAATTCGAATGCAATGTCGAGCACTTCCCGGTCGGCAGCGAACTGATCATCCGCGCCGAACGTTCGTTGCAGGACGACAACGGGATGGGGGTTTTCGAATGCCGACTTACCGGCCCGGGCATCACCGCCATTGCTCGTCTGAACGTGTATTGCCCGCCGAAATCGGCACATTATCTGGCCGAAGGAGCCCAAGATGACTGACTCAATACTGGTCACCGGCTCCAGCCGTGGCATTGGCCGCGCCATAGCGCTACGTCTCGCGCAAGCCGGGTTCGACCTGGTGCTGCATTGCCGCAGTGGTCGCACTGAGGCCGAAGCGGTGAAGGCCCAGATTCATGCGCTCGGACGACAAGCCCGCGTGCTGCAATTCGACGTCGCGGACCGCGCCGCGTGCAAGGCGATTCTCGAAGAGGACGTGGAGACCCACGGCGCCTATTACGGCGTGGTGTGCAACGCCGGTCTGACTCGCGACGGCGCCTTTCCAGCGCTGACCGATGACGACTGGGACATCGTGATGCGCACCAACCTCGATGGCTTCTACAACGTATTGCACCCGGTGATGATGCCGATGATTCGTCGTCGTGCGGCCGGGCGCATCGTCTGCATCACCTCCGTTTCGGGGATGATCGGCAATCGCGGGCAGGTCAATTACAGCGCTTCCAAAGCCGGCGTGATTGGCGCAGCCAAGGCACTGGCCATTGAGCTGGGCAAGCGAAAGATCACTGTCAACTGCGTCGCGCCAGGGCTGATCGACACCGCAATGCTGGACGAGAATGTGCCGGTGGAGGAACTGATGAAGATGATTCCCGCGCAACGCATGGGCACCCCGGAAGAAGTCGCGGGCGCCGTGAATTTTCTGATGTCGGCGGAAGCTTCGTACATCACCCGCCAGGTGCTGGCGGTCAACGGAGGCCTGTGCTGATGAAGCGCGTTGTCGTCACCGGCATGGCCGGCATTACCTCGCTGGGCTGCGACTGGGCCAGTATCGAAAGCCGCTTCAATGCCAACCGCAGCGGCATTCGGCGCATGGACGAGTGGGACCGCTTCACCGAGTTGAATACCCGTCTGGCCGGGCCCATCGACGACTTTGTGGTGCCATCGCACTGGACCCGCAAGCAATTGCGCAGCATGGGGCGCGTCTCGCGTCTGGCGGTGGGCGCCGCCGAACAGGCGTTGCTGGACGCGGGCCTGCTCAACGATCCGATCATCCGCGACGGGCGCATGGGCGTGGCCTGCGGTTCATCCACTGGCAGCACCGATGAAATCAAAGCCTTCGGCAATATGCTGCTCAACTCAGTGGCAGAAGGCCTGAACGCCAACTCCTACGTGCGGATGATGCCGCACACTACCGCCGCGAATATCAGCATCTTCTTCAACCTGACCGGCCGTTTGATTCCCACTTCCAGCGCTTGCACCAGCGGCAGCCAAGGCGTGGGTTACGCCTATGAAGCAATCAAGTTCGGGCGCTTGCCGTTGATGCTGGCAGGCGGCGCCGAAGAGTTGTGCCCAACCGAAGCGATGGTGTTCGACGCGCTGTACGCCACCAGCCTGAAAAACGATGCACCGCACACCAGCCCGCGCCCGTACGACAGCGGTCGCGACGGCCTAGTCATTGGTGAAGGCGGTGGCATGCTGGTGCTTGAGGAGCTGGAACACGCACTGGCCCGGGGCGCGCACATTCATGCGGAGATCGTTGGGTTCGGCAGCAACGCCGATGGCGTGCATACGACACGGCCCGAACAACTGACGATGCGCCGGGCGATGGAGCTGGCCCTGGAAGATGCGAATCTGCTCCCGGATGCCATCGGTTACGTCAACGGTCACGGCACCGCCACCGAACAAGGCGATATCGCCGAAACCCTCGCCACTCACAGCCTGTTCGGCTCGCGGATGCCGATCAGTTCGCAGAAGAGTTTTCTGGGCCACACGCTGGGCGCCTGTGGCGCGCTGGAATCCTGGTTCAGCATCGAGATGATGAATCGCGATCGCTATATCCATACGTTGAATCTGGACGAAGTCGATGGGCGCTGCGGCGAACTGGATTACCTGCGGGGCGAGCCTCGACGCATGAGCCATGAGTTCGTCATGAACAACAATTTCGCGTTCGGCGGCGTCAATACATCGTTGATCTTCCGTCGCTGGTCCTGATTATTTACCGCTTTATTGCCATCACACTTCTCAAGGAGAGAAAGCATGACATTGAAATCCTGGGCCGCTGCGGCTGCTGTCGTCTTGAGCGTATTGCCGGCTGTCAGTCAGGCCCGCGATACCGCGCTTTACCTGCCGTTCGATAAGGTCATCGCCGATATGACCGCTGCAAAAAAGCTCGACGGGACCGTGAAGTTTTACCTGGCGGGCGTTCAGCCCAAAGGTAAAGTGACCGTGCTCTCGCCGGGCGCTGTAACTAACAAGAAGACCAATGCCTTCAACAAGTCCGACACTGACGCCTGTGAATGGGTGTTGCAGTCGGCCATTTTGCAGATGAACGAAGCGGCAAAGAATGCAGGCGCCAATGCGGTGACCAACATCGTCAGTTTCTACAAGAAAGTCGAACGTAAGGACCCAGCCACGTATGAATGCCACGCGGGTGCAATCATGGCCGGTGTTGCGCTCAAGGGTGATCTGAGCAAAGTGCAGTAAGCCTTCTCTGTAGGAGCCCACTCGTTGGCGAGGCGGAACATGCGGCTTGTCTGGCACGCCGCCTCGCGAACAAGTTCGCTCCTACAGGGCCGCACTCAGCCAGCCTTGCGCGTCACCAGGTCGATAAACGCTTTGGCCATCGGCGATTTCTGGTCCTTGCGCTGCACCAGCCACACCGCGGAGGTGGCCTCAGGATCAAGCAGCGTGCGATACACCACGCCGTCGATGCGCATGCGCTGGTATGACGCCGGCAACACGGTCACGCCCAGGCCTGCGGCGACCAAACCGATGATGGTCATCGCCTCCCCCGCCTCCTGCGTGATCAACGGACTGAATCCCGCCTCTCTCGCCAGATCCAGCAGCTGCGCGTACAACCCGCTGCCGTAGGAGCGCGGGAAGAACACAAACGGCTCGGCCGCCAGCGCTTTCAGATACAGGCCTTTTTCGCTACCCACCGCCAGCGGATGATCAGACCGAATGATCGCTACCAGCGGCTCGCGCAACAATTCCACCGCTACCAATGAGTCGGGCAACGGCAGCGGGCGCATGATCCCCACTTGCATCGATTGCTCTTCCAGCCGCTCGGCGACTTCCTTGCTGCTCATTTCCTGCAACGCCAAATGGACCGACGGGAATGCCTGCCGGAACGCGAAGATTGCCTGAGGAATGCTGGAGGTGAATGGCGCCGACGCTGTGAATCCGATTTTTAACTCGCCTATCTCGCCCAATTGCGCACGACGCGCCACATCGGCCGCCTTGTCCACTTGCGCCAAAACCAATCGCGCCTCATCGAGAAACAACCTGCCCGCCTGGCTCAATTCAACCCGGCGGTTAGTACGCTCGAATAATCGCGCGCCAAGTTCATGCTCCAACGCCTGGATCTGCTGGCTGAGCGGTGGTTGGGATATGCCGAGCGACTCGGCAGCCCGGCCGAAATGCAGCTCCTCGGCAACCGCGATGAAGTAGCGCAAGTGACGTAATTCCATGACGATCCCATTAGGTCGTGAAACCTATCAAACAGGTCGAACAATATATTGGAAAGAATCATTAGCCAGCTATATTCTTTTCCCATGCTGCTCAGTCATTCCTGAGGTTTCATCGTGAAAACTGCTGTACCCCTCGCTTCACAAGACTCGGCTTCTGCCATGGTTAGCGCTGCCATCCCGCTGGGCGACACCTACATTGAAAAAGACACCCCCGCCTTCATGCGCACCGTACTGGCGCTGTTCTCAGGCGGTTTTGCGACGTTTGCATTGCTCTACTGCGTACAACCGATGATGCCGGTGCTCTCGCGTGAGTTCTCCATCAATGCCGCGCAAAGCAGCATGATTCTCTCGGTTTCAACCGCCATGCTCGCCATCGGCCTGCTGATTACTGGCCCAATTTCTGATCGTCTTGGCCGTAAATCGGTGATGGTGTTCTCGCTGTTTTCCGCTGCGATCTTCACCATCGCCAGCGCCCTGATGCCGACCTGGGAAGGCGTGCTGGTGACTCGCGCGTTCATAGGGCTGTCCCTTAGCGGTTTGGCCGCCGTGGCGATGACCTACTTGAGTGAGGAGATTCATCCGCAGCACATTGGTCTGGCGATGGGCTTGTACATCGGTGGCAATGCCATTGGCGGCATGAGCGGACGGGTGATTACCGGAGTGCTGAGCGATTACGTCAGTTGGCACACAGCGCTGTTGATCATGGGGTTGATCGCGATGGGTGCGGCGACGGTGTTCTGGAAGATTCTGCCGCCCTCGCGCAATTTCCAGGCAAGGCCCTTGAACGGTCGCAGCCTGCTGGAAGGCTTCGTGCTGCAGTTTCGCGACGCCGGCCTGCCGTGGTTGTTCCTCGAAGGGTTCCTGCTGATGGGCGCGTTCGTGACGATGTTCAACTACATCGGTTATCGCTTGCTGGCCGATCCCTACAATCTGAGCCAGGCAGTGGTAGGCCTGTTTTCTGTGGTTTACCTGTCTGGCATCTACAGTTCGGCGAAGATTGGCGCCCTGGCGGACCAACTGGGGCGTCGTAACGTACTGTGGGCCGTGATCGTGCTGATGCTGGCGGGTCTGGCGCTGACTATGTTCACGCCGCTGGCAGTGGTCATCCTTGGCGTGCTGATGTTCACGTTCGGCTTCTTCGGCGCCCACTCCGTCGCGAGCAGCTGGATTGGCCGTCGAGCGATCAAAGCCAAGGGCCAGGCTTCGTCGCTTTATCTGTTCAGCTACTACGTCGGCTCAAGCATTGCCGGGACCGGTGGCGGCGTGTTCTGGCATTACGCAGGCTGGAACGGCATCGGCATCTTCATCGGCGTGCTGCTGCTTATCGCACTGGCCGCTGCGCTGAAACTGGCGAAAGTGCCGCCGTTGGCGGTGAATGTGCAGGTTTGATATAGCGTTTGTGATTCTGCCCGAAGGGCGTAGGAGTCTGGTTTGCCGACGATCTGTCGGGAACCAACAGCAATACTGAGAATGCCGTACGCCTGACACAGCCAAGGCCGCCTGAATTCACGACCGGTTCCCGGCTGATCGTCAGCAAGCTGGACTCCTACGCCCTGCAGGCAGAACCGAACGTGCTCGAAATCCACCAGCACAAACAAAAACGCCCGGCATAACCGGGCGTTTTCGCATCTGCAGTTCAGCGCTTACTGGTGATACTGCGCCGACAGTTCGTGTACGGCTTCGATGAAGGCGCCGGCGTGGGCCGGATCGACTTCAGGGGTGATGCCGTGGCCGAGGTTGAAGACGTGGCCGGTGCCGCTGCCGTAGCTCTTGAGGATACGCGCCACCTCAGCCCGAATCGCTTGCGGGCTGGCGTAGAGGACGGAAGGGTCCATGTTGCCTTGTAGCGCGACTTTGTTGCCCACGCGACGACGGGCTTCGCCAATTGGGGTGGTCCAGTCCAGGCCCAGCGCGTCGGCACCGGTGTCGGCCATGCTTTCCAGCCATTGACCACCGCCCTTGGTGAACAGGATGACCGGCACTTTGCGCCCGTCGTTCTCGCGGATCAGACCGTTGACGATCTTCTGCATGTAGGCCAGCGAGAACTCCTGATACGCCGCGTCAGAGAGACTGCCGCCCCAGCTATCGAAAATCTGCACGGCCTGAGCGCCCGCCAGGATCTGGCCGTTGAGGTAGCCAGTGACCGACTGCGCCAGCTTGTCCAGCAACAAGTGCATGGCCTGAGGGTTTTCATAGAGCATGGCTTTGGACTTGCGATGGTCCTTGGACGAACCGCCTTCGACCATGTAAGTAGCCAGCGTCCACGGGCTCCCGGAAAAACCGATCAGGGGCACACGGCCGTTGAGCTCACGGCGAATGGTGCTCACGGCATCCATGACGTAGCCGAGATCCTTACGAGCGTCCGGGATCGGTAAGGCTTCAATTTCAGCCAGAGTGGTGACGGTCTTTTTGAAGCGCGGACCTTCGCCGGTCTCGAAGTACAGGCCCAGGCCCATGGCATCGGGGATAGTGAGGATG
Source organism: Pseudomonas rosaeacicularis (assembly GCF_057128745.1). Lineage (NCBI taxonomy): Bacteria > Pseudomonadati > Pseudomonadota > Gammaproteobacteria > Pseudomonadales > Pseudomonadaceae > Pseudomonas > Pseudomonas rosaeacicularis. The sequence goes on along the minus strand of NZ_JBSKHT010000001.1, from coordinate 441,116 downwards.
TCGGAAAACAAGATCGCGGCATCCAGCGGGTAGCGCTCAAGTGGCTGCAGCGTGACTTCGCAGGCGAATTCCGGGTTCATGCACAGGCTCATGAAGTCTCCCGCCTTCGCGCGGCTGGCGCGGTACTCCGGCAAGTAGCGCCCGGCCTGACGCATCATCCAGACAGGCGTAACGTCGACGGGTTGCTTTTGCAGGGCACGCAGGAAACGGTCGTTCTTCAGGGCAGTCATGGCAGCATCCGGAAAAAAAGTGCGGGCATTTTCTCAGACACCAACGCAAAAGGCACGGTAAGTACCGTGCCTTTTATCTATCAGGTCGATTTGTCGCAGATCGGCGGGGGTCTGTTAATCGTTCCCACGCTCCTGCGTGGGAACGATCAACAAGATCAGACCTCCAGATAATCCAGAATCCCTTCAGCCGCATTGCGGCCTTCGAAGATCGCTGTCACTACAAGGTCAGAACCGCGAACCATGTCGCCACCGGCGAAGATTTTCGGGTTGCTGGTCTGGTGTTTGAACTGGCCTTGCTCAGGCGCAACAACGCGGCCCTGGCTGTCGGTCTGGATGCTGACCTGTTCAAACCACGAAGCTGGGCTTGGACGGAAACCGAAGGCGATAACCACCGAATCAGCCGGGATGATCTCTTCGGAGCCCGGAATCGGCTCAGGGCTGCGACGGCCGCGCGCGTCAGGCTCGCCGAGACGGGTCTCGACCACTTTCACGCCTTCGACCTTGTCCTCGCCGACGATGGCAATCGGTTGGCGGTTGTAGAGGAAGCGCACGCCCTCTTCCTTGGCGTTCTTCACTTCCTTGCGCGAACCCGGCATGTTTTCTTCGTCGCGGCGATACGCACACGTCACGGTACGGGCGCCTTGGCGGATGGAGGTGCGGTTGCAGTCCATCGCCGTATCGCCGCCGCCGAGCACGACGACCTTCTTGCCCTTCATGTCGACGAAGTCTTCCGGTGCCTTTTCAAAGCCCAGGTTGCGGTTGACGTTGGCGATCAGGAAATCCAGCGCATCGTGCACACCCGGCAGGTCTTCGCCCGGGAAGCCGCCCTTCATGTAGGTGTAAGTGCCCATGCCCATGAACACGGCATCGAACTCTTCCAGCAACTGATCGACGCTGATGTCCTTGCCGATTTCGGTATTGAGGCGGAACTCGATACCCATGTCGGTGAACACCTCGCGACGATGGCTCAACACGCTCTTTTCGAGCTTGAACTCAGGGATGCCGAAGGTCAGCAGACCGCCGATTTCCGGGTTCTTGTCGAATACCACCGGCTTGACGCCGCCACGCACCAGCACGTCAGCACAACCCAGGCCCGCAGGCCCGGCGCCGATGATTGCCACGCGCTTGCCGTTCGGCACCACGCGCGACATGTCCGGACGCCAGCCCATGGCGAACGCGGTGTCGGTGATGTACTTCTCGACCGATCCGATGGTCACGGCGCCGAAACCATCGTTCAGCGTGCAAGCGCCTTCACACAGACGGTCTTGCGGACACACGCGGCCGCACACTTCCGGCAAAGTGTTGGTCTGATGCGACAGCTCGGCGGCAGCGAGGATGTTGCCTTCGGCCACCAGCTTGAGCCAGTTGGGAATGAAGTTGTGCACAGGGCACTTCCATTCGCAATACGGGTTACCGCAACCCAGGCAGCGATGGGCCTGATCAGCCGAGTGCTGGGGCTTGAAGGGTTCGTAGATCTCCACGAACTCCTTCTTGCGCTGGCGCAACAGCTTCTTCTTCGGGTCTTTGCGCCCGACATCGAGGAATTGAAAGTCGTTACTGAGACGTTCGGCCATTCTCTAGAACCTCTAACCACACAGCTTTAAGCTGCAAGCCCCAAGCTTCAAGCTTGAAGCAATCATATTTATCCCTGACACCGCGTACCGCTGTGGCTTGCAGCTTGAAGCTTGCCGCTTGAAGCTGCCGCCAAGCCGTTATTGCGGGTTAGCGCGGGTACTCGATAGCAAAGATTTGAGGCTTGCGGCCTTCGGCTTGACCAGCCAGAAGCGGCGCAGGTAGTCGTCCAGGTTTTCCCAGAGATTGCGGCCCCATTCGCTATCGGTTTCTTCAACGTATTCGGCCAGCACGTGTTCCAGGTGGTTGCGATACGACTCCATCGCTTCGCCGCTGATGCGCTGGATTTCAACCAGTTCGTGGTTGACCCGGTCAACGAAAGTGTTGTCCTGATCAAGCACATAGGCGAAACCACCGGTCATGCCGGAACCGAAGTTGTAGCCGGTCTTACCCAGCACGCAGACAAAGCCACCCGTCATGTATTCGCAGCAGTGATCGCCCGTGCCTTCCACAACGGTGTGAGCACCGGAGTTACGCACCGCGAAACGCTCGCCGGCCGTGCCCGCAGCAAACAGCTTGCCGCCGGTTGCGCCGTACAGACAGGTGTTACCGATGATCGCGGTGTCCTGGGTTTTGAACGGGCTGCCTTTTGGCGGCACGATCACCAGCTTGCCTGCGGTCATGCCCTTGCCGACGTAGTCGTTGGCGTCGCCTTCCAGGTACATGTTCAGACCGCCGGCGTTCCACACGCCGAAGCTCTGACCTGCGGTCCCGGTGAAGCGGAACGTCACTGGGGCGTCATTCATGCCCTGGTTGCCGTGCAGCTTGGCGATCTCACCGGAAATACGCGCACCGATGGAGCGGTCGCAGTTGCAGATGTCCATCGAGTAATCGCCGCCGCTTTTGGCGACGATTGCGGCCTTGGCCAGTACGACCATCTTCTCGGCGAGCAGACCTTTGTCGAATGGCGGGTTGCGGTCAACCTGGCTGAACTGTGGTTTGTCGGCCGGGATGTGGTCGCTGCCCAACAACGGCGTCAGGTCTAGATGCTGCTGCTTGGCGGTTTCGCCCGGCAGGATTTCCAGCAGGTCGGTGCGGCCGATCAATTGCTCCAGCGAACGCACGCCCAACCGCGCCAACCACTCGCGGGTTTCTTCAGCCACGTAGGTGAAGAAGTTGATCACCATGTCGACAGTGCCGATGTAGTGGTCTTTGCGCAGCTTCTCGTTCTGAGTCGCAACGCCGGTGGCGCAGTTGTTCAGGTGGCAGATGCGCAGGTATTTGCAGCCTAGCGCGATCATTGGCGCGGTGCCGAAGCCGAAGCTTTCAGCGCCGAGAATGGCTGCCTTGATCACGTCCAGACCCGTTTTCAGACCGCCGTCGGTCTGCACCCGGACCTTGCCGCGCAAGTCGTTGCCACGCAGGGTTTGGTGAGTTTCGGCCAGGCCGATTTCCCATGGCGAACCTGCGTACTTGATCGACGACAATGGCGATGCACCGGTGCCGCCGTCGTAGCCGGAAATGGTGATCAGGTCGGCGTAAGCCTTGGCCACACCGGCGGCAATCGTGCCGACACCTGCTTCTGCCACCAGCTTCACCGACACCAGCGCTTCAGGGTTGACCTGTTTGAGGTCGAAAATCAGCTGCGACAAGTCTTCGATCGAATAAATGTCGTGGTGCGGCGGTGGCGAAATCAGCGTCACGCCCGGCACTGCATAACGCAGCTTGGCGATCAGGCCGTTGACCTTGCCGCCTGGCAGTTGACCGCCCTCGCCCGGCTTGGCGCCCTGAGCGACCTTGATCTGCAGCACGTCGGCGTTGACCAGGTACTCAGGCGTTACGCCAAAACGACCGGTTGCGATTTGCTTGATCTTGGAGCTGCGGATGGTGCCGTAGCGCGCAGGGTCTTCGCCGCCTTCGCCGGAGTTGGAACGCGCACCAAGGCGGTTCATCGCTTCGGCCAAGGCTTCGTGAGCTTCCGGTGACAGTGCGCCCAGCGAGATGCCCGCCGAGTCAAAGCGCTTGAGGATCATCTCCAGCGGCTCGATCTCGTCGATAGACAGTGCCGTGTCGAGCTCCTTGACCTTGAACAGGTCACGAATCATCGACACCGGACGGTTGTCCACCAGCGCGGTGTATTCCTTGAATTTGCTGTAGTCACCCTGTTGTACGGCGGCTTGCAGCGTCGCCACCACGTCAGGGTTGTAGGCGTGGTATTCGCCGCCGTAGACGAACTTCAGCAGACCGCCTTGCTGGATCGGCTTGCGCGCGCTCCAGGCTTCGGCCGCCAGGGCTTTCTGCTCGGCTTCGATGTCGACGAAGCGCGCACCCTTGATGCGGCTCGGCACGCCACGGAAGCTCAGGTCGCAGACTTCTTCGGACAGGCCGATGGCCTCGAACAGCTGTGCACCGCGATAGGACGCGATGGTGGAGATACCCATCTTCGACAGGATCTTGAGCAGGCCTTTGGTTATGCCCTTGCGGTAGTTCTTGAAGACTTCGTACAGATCGCCCAGCACTTCGCCGGTGCGGATCAGATCGCCCAGCACTTCGTAGGCCAGGAACGGATAGACCGCCGAGGCGCCGAAACCGATCAGTACGGCAAAGTGGTGCGGATCGCGAGCGGTCGCAGTCTCGACCAGGATGTTGCTGTCGCAACGCAGGCCTTTCTCGGTCAGGCGGTGGTGTACCGCGCCGGTTGCCAGCGAAGCGTGCACCGGCAATTTGCCCGGCGCGATGTGGCGGTCGGTCAGCACGATCTGGGTTTTGCCCGAACGCACGGCTTCTTCCGCCTGATCGGCGATGTTGCGCACCGCCGCTTCCAGACCGATGCCTTCGTCGTAGTTCAGGTCGATGATCTGACGATCAAAGCCCGGACGATCCAGAGTCATCAGCGAGCGCCACTTGGCAGGCGAAATCACTGGCGAACTGAGTATCACGCGGGAAGCGTGCTCAGGGGATTCCTGGAAAATATTGCGCTCGGCACCGAGGCAGATTTCCAGCGACATGACGATGGCTTCACGCAGCGGGTCGATCGGCGGGTTAGTGACCTGCGCGAACTGCTGGCGGAAATAGTCATACGGCGTGCGCACACGGCGCGACAACACGGCCATCGGCGTGTCGTCACCCATGGAGCCAACGGCTTCCTGACCTTGCTCGCCCAATGGACGCAGCACCTGATCACGCTCTTCGAACGTGACCTGGTACATCTTCATGTATTGCTTGAGCTGCTCAACGTTGTAAAACGCCGAACCGTGGTCGCTGTCTTCCAAAGTGGCCTGGATACGCAGGGCATTCTTGCGCAGCCATTGCTTATAGGGGTGGCGCGACTTCAAGCGGCTGTCGATGGCGTCGGTGTCGAGGATCTGGCCGGTTTCGGTGTCCACAGCGAAGATCTGACCCGGCCCGACGCGGCCCTTGGCGATGACGTCTTCGGGCTTGTAGTTCCATACGCCGATTTCCGACGCCAGGGTGATGTAGCCGTTTTTGGTGGTGACCCAGCGTGCCGGGCGCAAACCGTTACGGTCGAGCAGGCAGACCGCGTGCCGACCTTCGGTCATCACGATACCGGCCGGACCGTCCCACGGTTCCATGTGCATGGAGTTGAATTCATAGAACGCCCGCAAATCGGGGTCCATGGTTTCAACGTTTTGCCATGCAGGTGGCACGAGCATGCGCACGCCACGGAACAGGTCGATGCCGCCGGTGACCATCAGCTCTAGCATGTTGTCCATGCTCGAGGAGTCCGAACCCACGCGGTTGACCAGCGGGCCCAGTTCTTCCAGATCAGGAATCAGCTCGTTCGCGAACTTGGTGCGACGGGCCTGAGCCCAGTTGCGGTTACCGGTGATGGTGTTGATCTCGCCGTTGTGGGCGAGGAAGCGGAATGGCTGAGCCAGCGGCCATTTCGGCAAAGTATTGGTGGAGAAGCGCTGGTGGAACACGCAGATCGCGGTTTGCAGGCGCTCGTCGCTCAGGTCCGGGAAGAATGCCGTGAGATCACGCGGCATCATCAGGCCTTTATAGATGATGGTCTTGTGCGAAAAGCTGCAGATGTAGTGATCACTGTCGGCCGCGTTGGACACCGACGAGCGGCGACGGGCGCTGAACAGTTTGATCGCGAACTCCTGATCGCTCAGGCCTTCGCCACCAATGAACACTTGCTCGATCTTCGGCAGACGCTCGAGCGCCAGGCGGCCCAGCACACTGGTGTCGATCGGGACTTCACGCCAGCCAATCAAAGTCAGGCCAGCAGCGAGGATTTCGCGGTTCATGTTCTCGCGCGCAGCTTCAGCGCGGGCGTCGTCCTGGTTCAGGAAGACCATGCCCACGCAATACTGACGCGGCAGTTCGCTGCCGAAATGCTCTTGGGCAATGGCGCGCAGGAAGGTGTCAGGTTTTTGCATCAACAGCCCGCAACCGTCACCGGTCTTGCCGTCAGCGTTGATCCCACCACGGTGGGTCATGCAGGTCAGGGCTTCGATAGCCGTCTGCAACAGGTGATGACTGGGCTCGCCTTGCATGTGGGCGATCAGGCCGAAACCACAGTTATCCTTGAACTCTTCTGGATGGTACAGACCTGCTTTCATAGACACATTCTCACCAGGCTGCCCCTTATAGAGGCAAATTTCTTTTCAATTCAACCAGTTACCTTCCACGCTGAACGGACGCCAGCTTCGCGGGAGCAAAAGGGAGGTCATTGTACACACCGACACAAAACCTCACAAATTTGGCGACGAAACGCCGCAAATTTATGTCGCATTTGTGAAAGGTTTTATTGCGAATCTCGTGCTAGCCAGAGCTTTTTTGCGAGTCTGACTGGAGCGAACCCGAAGTTCAATGGGCGTCTGGAACGCAGACACCACAAGGCGCGCTGCTCATTAAGCAGCACGCCGTTGCGTAGAATCGAAAATCAGGGGGCCAAGCGAGCGACCCGGATAGGGTCACTGCGTCATTAGCGAGCTGTGGCGAGTTCCTGTTGGATACTGCCGACAGTACGAGGCCAAGGTTTACCAGCCTGAACCTTCTCTGGCAAGGCCTTGATAGCGGAGAGCGCTGCATTGCGGTCTGCGAAACTGCCGTAGGTCACGACATACAACGGTTTGCCCTGCAGAGTCTTTTTGAAGTAACGGTATTCGCCGCCCTGCTCTTTCACGTAGGCCTGCGCTGCGGATTCTGAACTGGTGCCCAGAATCTGAACGACGTAGTGAGTCGCAGCCTGACCGGAGTACCAGCCGCTGCCTGCGCCACCCGCGGCAGGAGCAGCCGCAGGTTTTTCAACCGGCTTTGGTGCTGGCTTGGCAGTCGCAACCTGAGCTGGCGCCGGTGCAGGCTTGGCAGCCGGAGCAGCCGGAGCAACGGCAGGCTTGGTGGCAACAGTCGGACGCGGCGCCGGTGTTGGTGCCGGGCCAGCCGCAACACCTGTTGGTGGCGCAGTGGTCGTTACGGTCGGTGGTTGCAGCGGCTGATTGGACATCGCACCGCCGTCTTCTCCATCGCCTTCGCCAGCACCTGCAGCTTCAGCCAGAGGCGCGCGAGTGGCCGGCTGCGAGCCGTTCATCGGCAATGGCATGGGCTGGGAGTTGCCGGCGAACTCGATTGCAGGTCCGCCGTTGTTGGACTGCTGGGCAGGCACCTGGCCCTGACCCAACGGCAGTTGTGCCTGGGAATTGGCAGGTGCTGTCGTTGGCGCACTGTTACGGCCGGGAATCAGCCAGGCAGCGAGCAATGCCGCCACTACAACCCCACCCAAAGCCAACACGTGTTTCTTAGGCATTTTGAACCCCATACTTGGACGCTTGACCGCTGAGCGGCTGGCGATCATGGCTTCGATCATCGAATCGCGAGCGACCTGGTTAATCGCACCCGGCCATCCGCCGGATTGCTCGTGAATATCGGCAATCTGCGTGGCACTGAACACTTCTATACCCCGCCCGGCACCGTCCAGGCGCTGAGCAAGATACTCACGGGTTTCGTCTTCGGCATATGGAGCAAGCTCGATAACGTGGAAGCGTTCTTCTTCGGTGCCCGTTTCAGCACACAGCTGATCCAGGCGATCAATAATCGAGGCCTCGCCGAACAGGAAGACATGCGGACGCCCTTCTGGAGTGCCCGCCGCCAATCCCAACAACGCTTCGAGTGCGGATTCGCCGAGTTGTTCGGCATCATCCACAAGTATGTAGACTTCTTGCCCGGTCAGCGCCAGCTGCACGACCTGCGAGAGGATCGCGCGCATCTCGGGCTGGGCGACGTTCAATGCCTGCGCAACCTGACGCAATACGCCCGACGCATCACCGGCACCACGGGCTGAAACCACCACGCTTTGCACTGACTGCTTGTTGGTGCTGGCGACCAATGCCTGACGCAGCAGGGTCTTACCGCTGCCGTGGGGCCCGGTCACGACCAACAACAACTCGCTGTAGCGAGCCAGATGGTGAAGCTGACCCAGCACCGGTTTGCGCTGGGCCGGGAAAAACTTGAAGCCCGGGACCCGCGTAGCAAAGGGGTCATGACTCAACTGGTAATGACCGAGGAAGGCCTCATCGGCGTGCAAACTAGTCATGGATTTTTCATTAACCTCTGAGCTGATCCACCAGACTGCGGTAGTCCGCAGCCAGTGTGGCCTGTAGTACTTCTTTTGGATATTCGTCGGTGATCACCGCTTCGCCCATCCCGCGTAGCAGAACCAGACGCAAACGACCGTCGATCACTTTCTTGTCGATCGCCATGTGTTCGATGAAATGCTCGGGCGTCATTTCTTCAGGCGGCACCACGGGTAAACCGGCGCGCTGAAACAGACGAATTCCGCGATCACGCTCCTGCTCGGTGATCCAGCCCAGACGCGCGGACATCTCCAGCGCCATGACTGTACCCGCAGCAACCGCCTCGCCATGCAGCCACACGCCATAACCCATGTGGGTTTCGATGGCGTGGCCGAAGGTGTGACCCAGATTGAGTGTGGCACGCACCCCGGACTCGCGCTCATCGGCACCGACCACCGCCGCTTTCGCCGCGCAGGAGCGCTCGATGGCAGTGGTCAGCGTGGCTTGATCAAGAGCGCGTAGCTTGTCGACGTTCTCTTCCAGCCAGGTCAGAAACGGCTCATCACAGATCAGCCCGTATTTGATGACCTCGGCAAGCCCGGCGGACAGTTCACGCGGGGGCAGCGTATTGAGCGACTGGGTGTCGATCAGCACGGCCTGTGGCTGGTAAAAGGCGCCGACCATGTTCTTGCCCAGCGGATGATTGATGCCGGTTTTGCCGCCCACTGACGAATCGACTTGGGACAACAAGGTGGTGGGGATCTGGATGAAGTCCACGCCGCGCTGATAACAAGCTGCAGCGAAACCGGCCATGTCGCCGATCACACCACCACCAAGCGCGATGATCGTGGTACGGCGGTCGTGTCGTGCGGTCAACAGGGCGTCGAAAATGAGTTGCAGGGTTTCCCAATTCTTGAACGCTTCGCCGTCGGGAAGCACGATCGGGAGGATGTTGTAGCCGTCGAGCGTCTTCGTCAGACGCTCCATGTACAGCGGCGCGACTGTCGCATTGGAAACGATGGCAACCTGCCGTCCGGCAATGTACGGCTTGAGCAATTCAGGCTGGTCCAGCAGGCCTTCGCCAATATGAATCGGGTAGCTGCGCTCGCCAAGCTCGACTTTAAGTGTCTGCATGTGTCCCCACACTGTTCATTTGGGCGTCTGTGCGCACGATAGATGTGCCCTTCGGCCATTGGCGCAAGGCCATATGGCGACCCTGCTTTTTATGGTCGCCGAGGATAGCGCATTTCCGTCGGCGCTTTAACGGGGAGGAAGCTCGGCCAACAGGGCGAGGATGTCAAGAACCACCATTCGCGGCGGTCGTTCGTCGGTTTCGATAATGACGTCGGCGATTTCTCGATAGAGCGGATCCCGGATGGCCAGGAGTTCGCGCAGCACGCGAGCCGGATCAGCAGTTCGCAACAACGGACGATTGCGATCTCTGGCAGTACGTCCCACTTGCTGCTCCACCGAAGCGTGCAGGTAAACCACCCGACCGCCGGCATGCAGAGCCCGGCGATTTTCTTCACGCATGACCGCGCCGCCGCCAGTTGCCAATACCACGCCGTCGCAGGCGCACAGCTCGGCAATCATCGATTGTTCGCGTTCACGAAAGCCGGCTTCCCCTTCTTTATCGAATATCCACGGAATATTGGCACCCGTGCGCAATTCGATTTCCTTATCGGAATCCTTGAATGGCAGTCGAAGCTCTTTGGCCAGCAAGCGACCGATGGTGCTTTTGCCAGCACCCATCGGCCCCACAAGTATTAAATTTCGCACAGAATCAACGACTCACAGCAATCGCCTGGTTGTTCATGATACGCGGAGTGAGGAACACCAACAGCTCGGATTTTTTCTCCGAGACCACATCCCGCCGGAAAAGTCGGCCAAGATACGGCACATCGCCGAGAAATGGCACTTTGTCGACGACTTTACTCTGCGTATTGGAGAACACACCACCGATTACGATGGTTTCGCCGTCGGCGACCAGCACCTTGGCGTTCACTTCGTTTTTCTTGATCGGCGGTACCCCCAGGACGGTGTTGATGTAGTCCGGTTCGTCCTTGGTGACCTTCACTTCCATGATGATGCGGTTGTCCGGAGTGATCTGCGGGGTCACTTCCAGGGACAACGACGCTTCTTTGAACGACACCGACGTTGCACCGCTGGAACTGGCCTCCTGATACGGAACCTCCGTACCTTTGAGGATCTTGGCGGTCTCTTTGTCCGAGGTCACGACCTTGGGCTGGGAGACGATTTCACCGTTGCCGGACTTCTCCATGGCACTGAGCTCAAGATCCAGCACGGTGTTGTTGGTGATGAACCCCAGCCCGATCGACGACGTAGGGCTGGCAACGCCCATGTCGACATACGGCGCATTGGTCACGGCGCCCGGTGTGCCGGTGACAGTGCCACCGCCGCCAGCCGTGAAATTGCCGCGATTGGCAGATCCGCCCCAGCTCACGCCCAGCGCCTTGTCGTAATCGACGTTGGCCTCGACGATGCGCGCTTCGATCATCACCTGACGCACCGGGATGTCCAGTTGCGAGACGATGCGGCGCAGCTCGTCCAGGCGGTCCTGGGTCTGGTAGGCAATGATGTTGTTGGTGCGGTCGTCGACCGTGATCGAGCCGCGCTCGTCGGTTTTGGCGTCGGCACTGGTCACCGACTGGAACAACTTGGCGATGTCCGCCGCCTTGGCGTAGTTCACTTGCAGCAGCTCACGGCGCAGCGGCGCCAATTCGGCGATCTGCTTGAGCGATTCCAACTCCTGACGCTCGCGAGCGGCGATTTCATCCGCTGGCGCAACCAGCAAAACGTTACCGATTTTGCGCTTGTCCAGGCCTTTGGTCTTGAGCACCAAATCCAGCGCCTGGTCCCACGGCACGTTTTGCAGGCGCAGAGTGATGCCGCCCTGGACCGTGTCACTGGCCACCAGATTCAAGTTGGTGAAGTCCGCGATCAGCTGAAGCACCGAGCGCACGTCGATGTCCTGGAAATTCAGAGAAAGTTTCTCCCCGGTGTACACCGGTTTCTCGGCGTTGCGGCGGTCCATATCCTCGTTGGTGAGCGGGCGCACGCTAATGGTCAGTTTGTTGTCGGTCTGAAAGGCCGAGTAGTCGTACGCCCCCGAAGGCTCGATCAAGATGCTGGCCTTGTCGCCGCTGACACTGGCGTTCACGAACTGCACGGGGGTGGCGAAATCCTTCACGTCCAGGCGTACGCGCAACTTGTCGGGCAGTTGGGTCTTGGCAAAATCGACACGGATCTTGCCGCCACTCTCTTGAATGTCCGGCGCGATGCCAGCATCACTCAACTCGATGACGACGTTGCCTTCACCCAATTCGCCGCGCTGGAAATCAACGTTTCGAACCGACTTGCCTACAGGGGCGTATGCCTTGGGAGCGGCTTTGGCGGTAGCAGGCGGAACGCTGACGCGGGTTGCACCCATTGCCGAACTTGGCTGGGAGCCCTGGGCGGCTGCTGCGCCCTGACCAATGACGACGAACAGATTGTTGCCCTCAACCCGAGAGCTGTAAGGCGCAAGTACGGTCAGGTTAATGATGACCCTCGTACGATCCTTCGCCTCGACGACCACAACGCTGTGAGCGTTACCGTTGCCCAGGTCACGACTCTTAATGGCCAATTGGCTGCTGACACCTGGCAAGTCCAGCGCAATACGCGCCGGCTGTTCGGTGGTGTAAGCACGCGGCGCGGGCACCGGGCCGTCGAAAGACAGCTTCAATTCGACCCGATCCCCCGGCAATGCAGCAACATCCAGGGTTTTGAGGTTGGCCGCCTGGAGAATCGGCGAGACCATCGCCATCCATAGCGACACGCCGATAATCGAAAGAATCCTGTTCATGATCAAATTCCACCACTGTGCTGACCCGAAGGCGTTGCGCTTGCTTGCCATTGTCATGAGCGCTCTTTAAGGGAAATGCTGCGCGGCCGCTCCAGCCACGCTCCCTCTCCATCAGGAACGATTTCCATCACTTCCACCGATGCGTCGCTGATGCCGACCACACGGCCATCGTTGCGCCCCAGGTAGTCGCCCACCTTGACCCGATGCACCCCGCCAGCTCCACGCAATAACGCAAAGGTGCCGGTCGGATTGCTGATAGTGCCGACCATTTCGAAGGTTTCGATGTTGAACCCTTCGAGGAATTGCTTGACCCGCGTCAGGTCGGGCTGAACCATCAGCGAGCCCTTTTGACGCCGCAGCGGATCGACTTTGACTGGCGGCTGAAACGGACTGCGCAGACTCGACGCTGCATACGTGAAGGCCTCGTAGGCCCGAAATTTCGGCAACGGCTCAATCGTCCCCACTGGCCGGGCACGCACTTCGTTCATGAACTGGGTCAGGTCGCCGAACTCGCTTTGACTGTCACAACCCACCAATCCCATGAGCGCCACACTGACGCACAACCATCGCGCCGCACTCATTTCTGCAGTCCTTTATCGTTGTAGCGGTAGGTCTTGGCCAAAATGCTCATGCGCAGCTTGTTGGGCGATTTGGGATCAGCCGGTTTGATTTCAAAATCGTGCAGGGTAACGATTCGCGGCAGACTGGCAACGCCGCTGACGAAGGTCGCCAGATCGTGATAGTTGCCCACTACCGTGATCTGTATCGGCAGCTCGATGTAAAACTGCTGCGCAGCCTCTGGCAGTAACTTGATCTCTTCAAACTCCAGCCCGCTACCCAAACCTGTACGTGTGATGTCTTCGAGCAGGCCTGGCACTTCGGTGTCGCTGGGCAATTGCCGCAGCAGCGCGCCGAAGGTGTTTTCCATTTCGGTCATCTGGGTTTTGTAGGCTGGCAGGTTGGCGGCCTGGAAAGCCTTGGTCGAAAACTGCTCTTTGAGCGCGACTTCCTGGGCCTGCGCCTGATCCAGCTGCGCCTGCATGTCCTGAATATAAAAGAAGTAACCGCCTGCCAGCACCAACACCATCAGCAGCGCGCCGGCGATGGTCTTGACTGCCGCAGGCCATGAGCCGAGGTTGTTGAGGTCCAGGTCACCAATATCGATCTTGCGCAGGCTTTCCATCCATTCGGAAGCATTCATGGCTTGCCCCCCTCAACGGCCGGCTGCGTCTGGCGTACCGTCAACTGAAAGGTATTGGCCTGATCAACGGCGCCCGCGGTGGTGGCTTTGACTTCGGTAAGGCTCGGTGCCTCCAGCCAATCTGAGGCGTCCAGATTACGCAGGAGGTCCGAGACGCGGTTATTCGATTCGGCCGAGCCGGCAATGCTGATGAGTTTGTCGGTCATCTTCACTTCGCTGAAATACACGCCATCGGGCAGCGTGCGGGCCAATTGATCAAAAATACGGCCAATGATCGGTCGGTTGCCTTGCAGGTCCTGAATGATCTTCATCCGCTCCAGCAACTGCTTGCGCCGTGCTTTGAGCTCACTGATTTCCTTGATCCGCGTGTCCAGCTGGACGATCTCAGTGGTGATGAACTGGTTGCGCGCATTCTGATGACTGATCGCACTGCTGATGTATTGATTGGCCAGCAACACAGCGCCGATACCGACGACCAACACGGCGGCCAACGAGGTAAGAAATCGCTTCTTGCGCTCTTCGCGAAGCTGCTCACGCCAGGGTAATAGGTTGATCCGAGCCATTAGTCGAAGCTCCTCAACGCCAGCCCGCAGGCAATCATCAATGCGGGCGCATCACTGGCCAGCGCCCCCGCGTTTACCTTGGCACTAAGCGCCATGTCGGCAAACGGGTTGGCGACCATGGTCGGGGTGCCGATACGCTGCTGGATCAAATGGTCAAGGCCGGAAATGGAGGCCGTCCCCCCTGCCAGCATGATGTAGTCCACGGTGTTGTACTGCCCGGCGGCGAAGAAGAATTGCAGCGAACGGGAAACTTGCTGGACTACTGCGTCTTTAAACGGCTGCATGACTTCCATGGTGTAGTCGTCCGGCAGACCGCCCTGTTTTTTCGCAAGGCCCGCCTCGCCCACGGACAAGCCGTAGCGGCGTTGAATTTCTTCAGTGAGCTGCCGTCCGCCAAACAATTGCTCGCGGGTATAAATGATGCGGCCGTTGTGCAGCACGCTGAGCGTGGTCATGGTGGCGCCGATGTCGATTACCGCGACCGTCAGTTGCTCGTGATCGTGGCCCAGTTGCGCCGACAACAGCCCGAAGGAGCGCTCAAGCGCGTAGGCTTCGACGTCAACGACTTTGGCTGTCAGACCTGCAAGTGCCAAGGCGGCTTCACGTACTTCGACGTTTTCCTTGCGGCATGCGGCGAGCAACACGTCTACGCGCTCAGGGTTGCGCGCCGAATAGCCCTGCACTTCGAAGTCGATGGCGACTTCTTCAAGCGGATAAGGAATGTATTGGTCGGCTTCGATCTTGAGCTGGTTTTCCATCTCATCATCGGAAAGGCCGGCATCCATTTCGATTGTCTTGGTGATCACAGCAGAACCTGCGACTGCAACCGCCGTGTTTTTGACATTTGTCTTGGCTTTTACCAGCAAACGCGTCAACGCACTGCCGACCCCTTCGAGGTCGGCAATGTTCTTTTCGACCACGGCATTCGCCGGGAGAGGCTCGACGGCATAGGACTCGACTTTGTAACGAGCGCCGGAACGACTCAATTCAAGGAGTTTTACCGAGGTGGAGCTAATATCGATCCCCAGAAGGGTATTGGCCTTCTTACTGAAGAGTTCGAACACAACCGTTTCCCTATGAGATTCCGCCACTTACGGGCGTTTTTTTATACCGTGCCACTGTCAGCAGTCTTGACAGTAGCGCAAATAACGCTCGGCGACGAAAAATGCTTATAATGCCCAGCGTTTTTTTCGTGTGCCGAAGCTTCAAGGCGTGTTCATTTGTAAATGCCTGCGCTTAACCCATTCTTTTTTCTGGAAATCCAAAAGCCTTGATACGCCTGCTGAAGTTTTTCTGGTGGTCTTTCGTCGCTATCGTTTGCGGGCTGCTGCTCGGTCTGAGCGGCGCGTTCCTTTACCTGGCCCCGAACCTGCCATCCGTCGATGCGCTCAGGAACATCCAACTGCAAATCCCGCTGCGCGTTTTCAGCAGCGACGGCAAACTGATTGCCGAGTTTGGTGAAATGCGCCGCTCCCCTATCCGTTTCGCCGACATTCCACCCAATTTCATTCACGCCCTGTTGTCCGCCGAGGATGACAACTTCGCCAATCACTACGGCGTAGACCCCAGCAGCCTGATGCGCGCCGCCAGCCAATTGGTCAAAAGTGGCCACATTCAGTCTGGCGGCTCGACCATCACGATGCAGGTCGCCAAAAACTACTTCCTGACCAGTGAGCGCAGTTTCTCGCGTAAAACCACCGAGATTCTTCTTGCCTTGCAAATCGAGCGCCAACTCACCAAGGACGAGATCCTTGAGCTGTACGTCAACAAAATCTACCTGGGCAACCGGGCCTATGGTATCGAGGCGGCCGCACAGGTTTATTACGGCAAATCCATCCGCGACTTGAGTGTCGCGCAAATGGCGATGATCGCCGGTCTGCCAAAGGCGCCTTCACGCTTCAACCCCCTCGCCAACCCGACGCGCGCCAAAGAACGTCGCGACTGGATTCTCGGCCGCATGTTCAAGCTGGGCAAAATCGACGAGAGCACTTATCAGGTCGCGCTGGCAGAACCTATCAACGCCAGCTACCACGTCCAGAGCCCGGAAGTTAACGCGCCGTACATTGCTGAAATGGCGCGCGCCGAGATGGTCGGGCGCTACGGCAGCGAAGCCTACACAGAAGGCTTCCGCGTCACCACTACCGTCCCGAGCAATCTTCAGGAAAGCGCGAACACTGCTGTCCAGAACGGCCTGATCGAATACGACCAGCGCCACGGCTATCGCGGCCCTGAAAGCCGCTTCCCGGGCCTGACCCGCGATGGATGGGTGGCAGAGCTGATCAAGCAACGCACCATCAGCAGTCTGGAGCCTGCGATCGTCAGCCAGGTCGACAAAACCGGCATTCGCGTGCTGACCCACAACGGCGAGAAAGAAGAAACCGTCGCCTGGGACAGCATGAAGTGGGCCCGCAGCTATCTGAACACCAACAGTGTCGGCGCCAACCCCAAAGGCCCGGCTGATATCGCTCACGTGGGCGACCTGATCCGGGTTCAGCGCCAGGCCGATAACTCGCTGAAGTTCAGCCAGCTGCCAGTCGCCCAAAGTGCGCTGGTGTCACTTGACCCGCAAAACGGTGCCATTCGTGCCCTGGTTGGCGGCTTTGCTTTCGAGCAGAGCAACTATAACCGCGCCATGCAGGCCAAGCGTCAACCAGGTTCAAGCTTCAAGCCGTTCCTCTATTCCGCCGCACTGGACAACGGCTATACCGCCGCCAGCCTGGTGAATGATGCCCCTATCGTGTTCGTCGATCAGTACCTGGATAAGGAATGGCGTCCGAAGAACGACACCGGCACCTTCCTGGGTCCGATCCGATTGCGTGAAGCGCTGTACAAGTCGCGCAACCTGGTTTCGATCCGCTTGCTGCAAGGCTTGGGTATCGACACCGCGATCAACTACATCACGCGCTTTGGCTTCAACAAGCAGGATCTGCCACGCAACCTGTCGCTGGCCTTGGGCACCGCAACCCTGACGCCGATGGAAGTGGTCGGTGGCTGGAGTGCCTTCGCCAATGGTGGCTATAAGGTCACGCCGTATCTGATTCAGAAGATCGACGATCGCGAAGGCAAAACCTTGTTTGTTGCCAATCCGCCTACCGTCCCGGCCAATGACCCGAATCCCAAAGCGGTTAGCGCTACAGCGACCAGCGATGCGGCGACGTTCGCGGCGCCCGAAACACCGGCACTGACGGCCAATGTGGTGCCAAACGCGATTACCAATACCGGCGAGGCGCCTGCGCCAGCAGTTGCCGAGCGCATCGTCGATGGCCGCACCACTTACATCCTCAACAGCATGCTGCAGGACGTCATCAAGCGCGGCACCGGGCGACGGGCATTGGCCATGAATCGCCCAGACATCGCAGGCAAGACCGGTACGACCAACGAATCGAAAGACGCATGGTTCACCGGCTACAACGCTGACTACGTGACGACGGTGTGGACGGGCTTTGACCAACCGGAGAGTTTGGGTCGCCATGAATTCGGCGGAACCGTGGCCTTGCCGATCTGGATGAACTACATGAGCGCTGCGCTCAAGGACAAGCCACCTCACGTCCAGGCCGAGCCAGACGGGATCTTGAGCCTGCGGGTCGACCCGATCAGTGGGCGTGCCGCCACGCCTAGCACGCCGAACGCTTTCTTCGAGCTGTTCAAAAGCGAAGACACGCCGCCTAGCATGAACGAAATGGGTGGCGCACCAGCGCCAGGCAGCCCGCTGCCTGCTGATGAGGCTGCGCCGATAGATTTGTTCTGACTCTGAACGCGCGCGGTCCTCTATAGGAGCGCGCTTGCCCGCGATCGCGGTATGTCATTCGCCATCGATACAGGATGTGCCGTCACGCAACACCCTGTAGGAGCTAACTTGTTGGCGAGAGATTTGTCAGACAGCAAAGACGCTTCGCGAACAAGTTCGCTCCTACAGATAGGCGCTCACAAAAAACCCCGGCCAATGACCGGGGTTTTTTATGGGCGACTGCTTTTAGCCGTTAAACACTTCATCCACGCTATTCAGCGGGTAGTGCTTCGGATACGGCAGGGTCGCAACGCCGGTCGCGATAGCGGCCTTGGCCACGGCATCGGAGATCAGACCCAACAGACGGGAATCCATTGGTTTGGGGATGATGTACTCACGACCGAATTCCAGCTTGATCCCACCGTAGGCGTCGCAGACTTCCTGCGGTACAGGCAGCTTGGCCAGCTCGCGCAGGGCGTTAGCGGCGGCGATTTTCATCTCTTCGTTGATGCGCTTGGCACGAACGTCCAGTGCGCCACGGAAGATGAACGGGAAGCCCAGCACGTTGTTGACCTGGTTGGGGTAGTCCGAACGACCGGTCGCCATGATCACGTCGTCGCGGGTCGCGTGAGCCAGTTCCGGGGAGATTTCCGGATCCGGGTTCGAGCACGCGAAAACGATCGGGTTAGGACCCATGGATTTGAGGCCTTCGGCGCTCAGCAGGTTCGGACCGGACAGACCGACGAAAACGTCAGCGCCATCCAGTGCGTCAGCCAGCGTGCGCTTTTCGGTTGAATGCGCGAACTGAGCCTTGTACTGGTTCAGGTCAGTACGACCGTCATGAACCACGCCATTGCGGTCGATCATGAAGATGTTTTCGATCTGCGCGCCCATGCTCACCAGCAACTTCATGCAAGAGATGGCCGCAGCGCCGGCGCCAAGGCAGACGATCTTCGCCGACGCCAGGGATTTACCGGCGATTTCCAGAGCGTTGATCATGCCGGCTGCGGTCACGATTGCAGTGCCGTGCTGGTCATCGTGGAACACCGGGATGTCGCACTGTTCGATCAGCGCTTTTTCGATCTCAAAGCACTCAGGTGCCTTGATGTCTTCCAGGTTGATGCCGCCGAAAGTGATGGAGATGCGCTTCACGGTATCGATAAACGCCTGCGGGCTTTCGGAATCGACTTCGATGTCGAACACGTCGATGCCGGCGAAGCGCTTGAACAGAACGCCCTTGCCTTCCATCACCGGCTTGGAAGCCAACGGGCCGAGGTTGCCCAGACCGAGAATCGCGGTGCCGTCGGAGATGACCGCAACCAGATTTCCCTTACCTGTGTATTTGTACGCAAGCTCAGGGTCGCGAGCGATTTCGCGGACCGGCTCGGCAACACCAGGACTGTAAGCCAACGACAGATCGCGCGCGGTAGCGGTGGCTTTTGTGAGCTCTACGCTCAGCTTCCCTGGACGAGGACTGGCGTGGTATTCGAGCGCGGCAGTTTTCAAATCTGACATGAGGGCATTCCGCTTTTTTGCTGTTGGACAGACGGACCGAGGAGCATACGCAAGTCAGAAAGTCCTAACAAGACTGATGGGTCACGGGTGTCAAGTGGCTGGAAATACGACTTTTGGCGTAGAACCACGAGAACGCGGACCTCAGTGTAGACAATAAACAGGTAAAAATGTCTACAATTTTAATTGGCAGTCGTATTCAACATTGCCGGATGGGTAATAGGCATAATCCAGCGAGGCTGGCCCGATTGCAGCCCCCCGCGCCGCGAACGATCCACCACCCAACCCCGCGCTTCCACCTGCTGCCCCTTGAGACGCAAGAGCATAGCGCTGTCGAACTGTCCTTCCAGCTGGGGCGCAATACGCAGTACCAGCGAATCATCAAACGCGATCCAGATTCCGCCATTGTTGCGCTGCACACTGCTGACGCGACCGGAGATAAGCGCAAATCCGCCGTTCTGGATTTGATCGGGCGATTGCACCGGTGAATTGCGCCACAGACCAAGACCGGCCTTGCGCGCAGCCTGTTCTGCCGCTTGCTGGCAACCGACCAACGCGACATTGGGCGATACGGCGACCAGATAGCCCAACCCTTCCGCTAGCAACTGCGCTTCAAAATTGGCACCGTCGCGGCCATAGAGATTGGCCAGCGTGCGCCCGTAATGATCGGTTGGCTGCTCACCCACTTGCACGCTGACTTGCCCGTCGCTCCCATCAACCAGCGTCTGTAGACGTCGCTTGGCAGCTTCGGCAAATGGCTGGGCAGTCTGGCCTTTCTTGCCGGTTTCCGGTGCATTGATTCCGACCATGCGCACACTTCGCCCGTCATCCAGGCGTACGGTGTCCCCATCGACCACACGCTGTACGTGTGCCACTGGTAGCGACGTGGGGGCCGGACAAAAAGCATTGGCAGCAGACAGCCAAATCGTAGACATAAAAAAGGCGCCCGCGAGGGACGCCTTTTTAAGCAGCCTGGAGAAACCCATTGGAAACTCCAGAACGGCCAACCTTACTCTGCAGCAGGAGCTTTGGTTGCGCCGAAAGCACCGAAACGCGACTTGAACTTGTCGACACGACCGCCGATGTCCAGAGTCTTTTGCTTGCCGGTGTAGAACGGGTGGCACTCGTTGCACACGTCCAGGCTCAGAGGCTTGGCCAGTGTGGAACGGGTTTTGATGACATTGCCGCAGCTGCAGGTTGCGTCAATGGCTTCGTAAACTGGATGGATATCAGCTTTCATGATTACTTCCTCAGGCTAGCGTGCCGCCACCCAACACTATTGTTGAATACCGCACGGAATTAGGCCGCGCATAGTACCAGCTATTGCAAACCACGCAAGCGGACGTTTAAACCGGTCGTCTGCTAAGATCGCGCCCTTCGTCATACTCCGTAACAGGATATCCCCCGCGTGCCCGACGCCATTTTGCGCCTCGCCCTGCCCTCGCCCCTGCGCCGCCTGTTCGATTACCTTGCGCCCGCAGGCGTTTCGGCCAGCGACTTGCAGCCCGGCACGCGCGTGCGCGTCCCGTTCGGACGCCGGGAGATGATCGGTATTCTGGTGGAAGTCGCCAATCACAGCGAAGTGCCCGCGGACAAACTCAGGCCTGCCATCGCCATTCTGGACAGCGAAGCCCCGTTGCCGCCTGCGCTGTTCAAGTTGTGTCTGTGGACCGCGCAGTATTATCAGCACAGCCTGGGCGACACCCTGAGCTGGGCACTGCCAGTGCTATTGCGTCAGGGCGAGCCGGCCGAATCACGCCAGGAGCGTTTCTGGCAGATCGCACCGAACGCCAGCGTCGATGACCCACGCATTGCTCGCGCGCCTAAACAAAAGGAAGCGCTGGTGACGCTGGCGCAGCACCCGCACGGCGTGGCGCATCAGTTGCTGAGCAAGCTGATGCTCAACCGCGAAAGCCTGAATCTGTTGCTGGCCAAGGAGCTGGTGCAGGTCGAGGTGCGTTGTCACAAGCCGGTCGAACGTCACGAACGCTGGCTGGCGCAGCCTGAATTGCCGTTGAACCCGGAACAGCGCGCCGCATATGAAGCGATCCGCGCAGGCTTCGGCAGTTTTCACGCTTCATTGCTGGCGGGAGTGACTGGTAGCGGTAAGACCGAAGTCTATCTGCAGCTGATCCGCGAAACCCTTGAAGCAGGCAAGCAGGCCTTGGTGTTGATTCCCGAGATCAATCTCGGCCCTCAGACCCTGGCGCGTTTCGAACAACGCTTTAACGCGCGCATCGCTCTTGTGCATTCGAACGTGAATGACCGCGACCGCCTCGACGCCTGGCTGGCCGCGCGCGACGGCGAGGCCGACATCATTATCGGCACCCGTTCGGCGCTGTTCACGCCGATGAAGAATCCCGGCCTGATCATCATCGACGAAGAACACGACGGCTCCTATAAACAGCAGGAAGGTCTGCGCTACCACGCACGGGATCTGGCGCTGGTCCGTGCGCGCCAGGAAGACATCCCTATCGTGCTAGGTTCGGCGACGCCTTCGCTGGAGAGCCTGCACAACGCCTACACCGGCAGGTACGCGCTCCTACGCCTGAATCAACGCGCGGGTGGCGCGCAGCAGCCGCGCTTCCTGCGCCTGGACGTGAAAAGCCGTCCGCTGGACAGCGGCATTTCCGGGCCAATGCAACAGGCGATAGGGCAAACCCTGGCAGCCGGCCAGCAGGTTTTGGTGTTTCTCAACCGTCGTGGTTTCGCGCCAACGTTGTTGTGCCATGACTGCGGCTGGCTGTCGGGCTGCCCTCGTTGTGATGCGCGCATGACCGTGCATCAGCGCTCCGGGGAGCTGCGCTGCCATCACTGCGGCCATGTGGAACGCGTGCCGCGCAACTGCCCGTCGTGCGGCAAGGTCGATCTGCGGCCCGTGGGCGCAGGCACTGAGCGTGCAGAAGAACGGCTGGGGATTTTGTTTCCGGACTTCCCTGTCTTGCGCGTCGACCGAGACAGCACCTCGCGCAAGGACGCGATGAATCAGTTGTTCGCCACCATCCAGAAAGGCAACCCGTGCATTTTGGTCGGCACGCAGATGCTCGCCAAAGGGCATCACTTTCCTCGGGTGACGCTGGTGTCGATTCTCGATGCGGACGGGGGGCTCTTTTCCGGCGACTTCCGCGCCAGCGAGCGCATGGCGCAGTTGATTGTTCAGGTTGCAGGCCGGGCAGGACGTGCCGAAGAGCCGGGACGCGTGATTATCCAGACGCACCTGGCCGAGCACCCTCTGCTGATCCAATTGACCGAGCAAGGCTATTTCGCTTTCGCCGAGCAGGCCCTGAGCGAGCGCAGGGCCGCCGGCCTGCCGCCGTTTTCGCATCTGGCGCTGCTGCGGGCCGAAGCGCACAAACCTGGTCAGGCCGAGGGGTTTCTCGATGAAGCGTGCACTGAGGCCGAGCAACTGCTGATCGATATGAAGCTGGGTGGCATCGAGTTGCTGGGGCCGGTGCCTGCACCGATGGAACGCCGCGCCGGACGTTACCGCGCGCAATTGCTGGTCCAGGCCAATGCCCGCGCGCCGCTTCACAAGTTGCTGGCTACCTGGTTGCTGGCGCTGGAAAACATGCCGAGCGGCAGGCAAGTCAGGTGGTCGCTGGATGTTGATCCGGTGGATCTCTACTGAACGAACGCCCCATCTGTAGGAGCGAACTTGTTCGCGAGAGGGCCTTCCTGACACAGCGCATTGCCGTTCTCGCCAACAAGTTGGCTCCTACAGAGATCGGCGTTGCCGACATGAACAAATCACAACCGCACATCCAACGCGGTTGGCAAGGTGGCTCCGGCAACGGATAATGCCCCGTTTTTCCACCCGCGCATCAAGCGCTGCCGCGCTTGCGGTCGAAGAGAGCATCATGAAAGACACCATTCGCCAGCTGATCCAACAAGCCTTGAGCCAACTCGTCCTTGATGGCGTCTTGCCGGAAGGCCTGACGCCAGCGATTCAGGTGGAGAACGCTCGGGACAAGAAAAACGGCGACTTCGCCAGCAACATCGCCATGATGCTGGCCAAACCTGCCGGCATGAAGCCACGCGATCTGGCCGAAAAACTGATCGCCGCGCTGCCAGCCGACGAGCAGATCACCAAGGTCGAAATCGCCGGCCCCGGCTTCCTCAATTTCTTTCAAAACACCCAAGCCCTCGCCTCTCGCCTGGACACTGCATTGGCCGACGCTACCTTGTCGGTGCGCAAAGCAGCTCCGTTACAGCGCGTGGTCGTCGACCTGTCCGCCCCCAATCTCGCCAAGGAGATGCACGTCGGCCATCTGCGCTCGACGATCATCGGCGACGGCGTGGCTAACGTTCTGGAGTTTCTCGGCGACACCGTGATTCGGCAGAATCACGTGGGCGACTGGGGCACGCAGTTCGGCATGTTGCTGGCTTATCTGCAGGAAACCCCGGCCACCAGTGACGAACTGGCTGACCTGGAGGACTTCTACCGTGCCGCCAAGGGCCGTTTCGACGAGTCTGAAGAGTTCGCCGAGCGTGCCCGTGGCCTGGTGGTCAAGCTGCAAGCCGGTGACGCTGAATGCCTGAGCCTGTGGACCCGGTTCAAGGACATTTCGCTGTCGCATTGCCAGGAAGTTTATGAGCGCCTCAACGTCAAACTCACGCCCGAAGACGTGATGGGTGAAAGCGCTTACAACGACGACCTGGCCAATGTCGTGGCTGACCTGAAAAAAGCGGGTCTGCTGGTCGAGAGCAACGGCGCACAGTGCGTATTCCTCGAAGAATTCAGAACCGCCGAAGACACGCCGTTGCCCGTGATCGTGCAAAAAGCTGGCGGCGGCTACCTGTACGCCACCACTGACCTGGCCGCCATCCGCTACCGCAGCAACGTATTGAAAGCCGATCGCGTGCTGTATTTCGTCGATCAGCGTCAGGCCCTGCACTTCCAGCAAGTGTTCGAAGTGGCGCGACGCGCAGGCTTCGTCACCAACGGCATGCAGATGGAGCACATGGGTTTCGGCACCATGAACGGCGCCGACGGCCGTCCGTTCAAGACCCGCGATGGCGGCACCGTGAAGCTGGTCGATTTGCTCGACGAAGCCGAAGAACGCGCCTACACGCTGGTTAAAGAGAAGAATCCGGAAGTCGCCGAAAGCGAGCTGCGCAGCATCGCTAAAGCGGTCGGCATCAGCGCTGTGAAATACGCGGACCTGTCTAAGCACCGCGCCAGCGACTACAGCTTCAACTTCGACCAGATGCTCAGTTTCGAAGGCAACACCGCGCCGTATCTGCTGTATGCCTATACCCGGGTGTCGGGCGTGTTCCGCAAGCTCGGCTCCGCATTCGACCCAAGCAAAGGGCAAATCATGCTCGATGCGCCGCAGGAACAGGAACTGGCTGCGCGTCTGGCGCAGTTTGGTGAAACCCTGAACAACGTCGCCGAAAAAGGCACGCCGCATGTGCTGTGCGCCTATCTCTATGATCTGGCTGGTCTGTTCTCGAGTTTCTACGAGAACTGCCCGATCCTCGGCGCCGAAAATCCCGAGCAACAACAGAGTCGTCTGCGTCTCGCTGCCCTGACCGGCCGCACCCTCAAGCAAGGCCTGGATCTCTTGGGTCTGGAAACTCTGGAGCGTATGTAAGTTGGCAGTCAAAAAGAAACCTGCTCCCAAGCGCGGCGCCAGCCGTTATCAGGCACCCGCAAAGAAGCCGATTCCAGGATGGTTGTGGATGGCGATCGGCCTGACGGTCGGCGCTTTCATCGTTTTTCTGATGAAACTCGAACCCGGTGGCGACGACATCAAGCGCGTACGAGCCGACGCCAAGGCCGCGAAGATCGCTGAAGCCAACAAGACACCGCCAAGCCCCACGGCGCCGGTCAAGCCCAAGTACGACTTCTATACGTTGCTGCCTGAGTCTGAAGTGATCGTGCCAAACGAGGCGGTGCCTGAGAAGACGCCGTCGCCGGTCGTCGCACCGACTGCGCCAGTATCTGCCGAGCAAGCAGCGAAGATCGACACTGCGCGCGCTCAGGCGGCCCTCAGCGGTTTGACGCCGCCTCCGCAGCCACCGGTTGCTAAACCTGCCCCCGTGACGACGTTCTTCCTGCAGGCGGGATCTTTCCGTAAGCAGGCTGACGCCGACAAAGTGCGGGCGCAGATCATTCTGCTGGGCCAGGCGTCAACGGTTGAGTCGGGCACGGTGAAAGACGAAACCTGGTACCGCGTACTGGTCGGCCCGTTCAGCAATCGCGAACAACTGACCACTGCGCAGAAGCAACTGGCAGGGGGCGGTTTCAGCAAT
The DNA here is from genome assembly GCF_057128745.1 of Pseudomonas rosaeacicularis. Classification (NCBI taxonomy): domain Bacteria; kingdom Pseudomonadati; phylum Pseudomonadota; class Gammaproteobacteria; order Pseudomonadales; family Pseudomonadaceae; genus Pseudomonas; species Pseudomonas rosaeacicularis. The sequence continues at coordinate 415,649 of NZ_JBSKHT010000001.1, read as the reverse complement.
TTGCTGCTGCAACAGCGGCAGAGTCGGTAAGGATTTGCACGCACTTCTGTAGGAGCGTGGCTTGTCCCGCGATCGGCGACGTAGTCGTCGTATGTGCTGCAAATGCGTTGTGTCCGGCAGACAGCGTTTTTAGCATTTACGACCGGTTCCCGGCCGATCTCGGGACAAGCCACGCTCCTACACGGAGATGCGCCAACCCGCAGATCCCATCATCACCATTCATCCCCCAACCCCCTCAGCAGTTGAAATACCCGCCCCCACCCCCATATGAGTTTGCATCAGGGCATTTTCGCCCCGCAGCGTGGAGACTCTCCCCTTGACCACCATCGTTTCAGTGCGCCGCCACGGCAAAGTCGTCATGGCAGGCGACGGCCAGGTTTCCCTGGGCAACACCGTCATGAAAGGCAACGCGAAGAAAGTCCGCCGCCTGTACCACGGCGAAGTCATCGCCGGATTCGCCGGCGCCACCGCTGACGCCTTCACCTTGTTCGAACGCTTTGAAGGTCAGCTCGAAAAACACCAGGGCCACCTGATCCGCGCCGCCGTCGAGCTTGCCAAAGAATGGCGTACCGACCGCTCGCTCAGCCGCCTTGAAGCCATGTTGGCCGTTGCCAACAAAGATGCCTCTCTGATCATCACCGGCAACGGCGATGTCGTTGAACCCGAAGATGGTTTGATCGCCATGGGCTCGGGCGGCGCATTTGCTCAGGCCGCCGCGCGCGCCCTGCTGCTTAAAACCGAGCTGTCGGCCCGGGAAATCGCCGAGACTGCGCTGCACATTGCCGGCGACATCTGCGTATTCACCAACCACAACATCACCATTGAGGAGCAGGACCTCGCCGAATAAGCGCCTGGCACTGGCCGCAGAACACTGCGGCTTGTCAAGCCTGTTCGCGCCAGAGGACCGTTGAAAACCATGTCCATGACTCCCCGTGAAATCGTCCACGAACTCAACCGCCATATCATCGGCCAGGACGATGCCAAGCGCGCCGTCGCCATTGCGCTGCGTAACCGCTGGCGCCGGATGCAGCTGCCCGAAGAGCTGCGCGTTGAAGTTACGCCCAAGAACATCCTGATGATCGGTCCGACCGGCGTCGGTAAAACCGAAATCGCGCGTCGTCTGGCCAAGCTTGCCAATGCGCCATTCATCAAGGTCGAAGCGACCAAGTTCACCGAAGTCGGCTACGTAGGCCGCGACGTCGAATCGATCATTCGTGACCTCGCTGACGCCGCCATGAAGCTGCTGCGCGAACAGGAAATGGTCAAAGTCCGTCATCGCGCCGAAGACGCCGCTGAAGACCGCATCCTCGATGCGCTGCTGCCACAGGCTCGCAGTTTCCAGGACGAAGCGTCGCCCAGTGATACCAACACTCGTCAGTTGTTCCGCAAGCGCCTGCGTGAAGGTCAGCTGGACGACAAGGAAATCGAAATCGAAGTGGCTGAAATGGCCGGCGTCGATATTTCCGCGCCGCCAGGCATGGAAGAGATGACCAACCAGCTCCAGAGCCTGTTTGCCAACATGGGCAAAGGCAAAAAGAAGAGCCGTAAGCTGAAAGTCAAAGAAGCGCTGAAGCTGGTGCGTGACGAGGAAGCCGGGCGTCTGGTCAATGACGAAGAGCTGAAAGCCAAGGCGCTGGAAGCAGTTGAGCAGCACGGCATCGTGTTTATCGACGAGATCGACAAAGTCGCCAAGCGCGGCAATGTCGGCGGGGCCGATGTGTCCCGTGAAGGCGTACAGCGCGACTTGCTGCCGCTGATTGAAGGCTGCACCGTCAACACCAAGCTGGGCATGGTCAAGACCGACCACATCCTGTTCATCGCCTCCGGCGCGTTCCACCTGAGCAAGCCGAGCGATCTGGTGCCTGAGCTGCAAGGTCGTCTGCCGATTCGTGTCGAACTCAAGGCCCTGAGCCCGCAAGACTTCGAGCGCATCCTCAGCGAACCGCATGCCTCGCTCACTGAGCAGTATCGCGAGCTGCTGAAGACTGAAGGTCTGAACATCGAGTTCCTGCCTGAAGGCATCAAGCGTCTGGCCGAGATTGCCTGGCAGGTGAACGAGAAGACCGAGAACATCGGTGCCCGTCGCCTGCATACGCTGCTTGAGCGTCTGCTAGAAGAAGTGTCTTTCAGCGCCGGCGACCTGGCCAGCGCGCAAGATGCCGAGACAATCAAAATCGACGCCGAATACGTCAACAGCCATCTGGGCGAGCTGGCGGCGGATGAAGATCTCTCCAGATACATCCTCTAAGCTTAGGGAGGGGAGCGATAGTCACGTGGGAGGGAGCTTGCTCGCGATTGCAATGGGTCAATCACTACTGCAGCGTCTGAAAAAACGCATCGCGAGCAAGCTCCCTCCCACTGTCATGTCATCTGCTAAAGCATATAAGCCGACCACTGAATGCAGGTCACCTATTGAAGTCTAAAATCCCCACCGCCATCCAGCTGCACAAAGCCTCCAAAACCCTCACGCTGAAATACGGCCAGGGCGAGGAGTACCACCTGCCAGCCGAATTCCTGCGGGTGCATTCGCCGTCGGCGGAGGTTCAGGGCCATGGCAATCCGATTTTGCAGTTCGGCAAGCTGGGCGTCGGCCTGACCAAGGTGGAACCGGCCGGTCAGTACGCACTGAAATTGACCTTCGACGACGGTCATGACAGTGGATTGTTCACCTGGGAATACCTCTACCAACTGGCGCAACGTCAGGAGGCGCTGTGGGAGGATTACCTGAGCGAATTAAAAGCGGCTGGCAAAACCCGCGACCCTTCAGAGCAAATCATCAAGCTGATGCTCTAGCCCGCCGCTTGGCGTTTTAGGACGCACTTTCTAATCCCATCTGCTTCAATGCTCCGCGCAGCGGCTGACGATTGGCCCTGCTTGCGATTTTTTGAAATCTCGCGTAACCAATGATTCTGGCAAGTTCTCTGCATCGGAGTTTATGCGGACGCTGCCGGTGCTCCCCCGTTTCGTCGCCTGCCCCGCAGGCTGATCGTCGGCACGAGCACCTTCTGGAATGTGTTAATCATCGGTCACCCGAGAAGCAGTGCTGGCTTATGCCTGTGTCGCTGATTCACAGCAAAGGCAGTGCTCGTCTCAGGACAATGGAGCGTCGTAGATGAGTAACAAGAGTAACGATGACCTGCCGCGTCAAGCCTCCGAGCACACGTTGGGCTTGAACCCCGTCGTCGGTTTGCGTCGTAAAGATCTGCTCACCACGGCACGCATGGTGTTGACCCAAGCCATCCGGCAACCGATTCACAGCGTCAAGCACGTCGCCCACTTCGGGCTTGAGCTAAAAAACGTACTGCTTGGCAAATCCACCCTTGAGCCTGGCAGTGACGACCGTCGTTTTGCTGACCCTGCCTGGAGCCAGAACCCTCTTTATCGTCGATATCTGCAGACCTATCTGGCCTGGCGCAAGGAGCTGCACAGCTGGATCGATGACAGCAATCTCTCACCACAAGACATCAGCCGTGGTCATTTCGTGATCAACCTGATGACCGAAGCCATGTCGCCCACTAACGGCGCAGCCAACCCTGCTGCGGTAAAGCGCTTCTTTGAAACCGGTGGCAAGAGCATCCTGGACGGCCTTTCGCATCTGGCCAAGGACGTGGTCAATAACGGCGGCATGCCGAGCCAGGTCAACATGGACGCCTTTGAAGTGGGCAAGAGTCTTGGCACGACCGAAGGCGCGGTGGTGTTTCGCAACGACGTGCTGGAGTTGATTCAGTACAAGCCGATTACCGAACAGGTGCACGAGCGGCCGCTGCTGGTGGTGCCGCCGCAGATCAACAAGTTCTACGTATTCGATCTCAGCCAGGACAAAAGCCTGGCGCGCTTTTGCCTGCGCAATAACGTTCAGACCTTCATTATCAGTTGGCGCAACCCGACCAAAGCCCAGCGCGAATGGGGCCTGTCGACGTACATCGACGCCGTAAAAGAGGCGGTGGATGTGGTCTGCGCCATCACCGGCAGTAAAGACGTGAACATGTTGGGCGCCTGCTCCGGCGGCATTACCTGCACCGCGCTGTTGGGCCATTACGCCGCGCTCGGTGAGCAGAAAGTCAACGCGCTGACCTTGCTGGTGAGCGTGCTCGACACCACGCTCGACAACGACGTCGCGCTGTTCGTCGATGAACAAACCCTGGAATCAGCCAAGCGTCATTCGTATCAGGCCGGGGTGCTGGAAGGCAAAGACATGGCGAAGGTCTTTGCCTGGATGCGTCCCAATGACCTGATCTGGAACTACTGGGTGAACAATTACCTGCTCGGCAACGAGCCACCGGTGTTTGACATCCTGTTCTGGAACAACGACACCACTCGCCTGCCGGCGGCGTTTCATGGTGACCTGATCGAGATGTTCAAAAACAATCCGCTGATTCGCGCCAACGCATTGGAGGTCAGCGGCACACCGATCGATTTGAAGCAGGTCAAAAGCGATGTTTTCTGCCTGGCCGGGACCAACGATCACATCACGCCGTGGGGCTCTTGCTACAAGTCAGCACGACTGTTCGGCGGAAAGACGGAATTTGTTCTCTCCAGCAGCGGCCATATCCAAAGCATTCTGAATCCACCGGGTAATCCGAAGTCGCGATACATGACCAACCCCGATCTGCCGGAGAGCTCGGCCAAATGGCAGGAAGACGCCACTAAACACACCGACTCCTGGTGGCTGCACTGGCAGAAGTGGCAAGCCGAGCGCTCGGGTAAATTGAAAAAGGCACCGGCTAATCTGGGTAACAAAGCGCATCCGGCAGGTGAAGCCTCGCCGGGAACGTATGTGCATGAGCGATAGGACATGACGATGATTTGCCGATGACACAACTACCTGTAGGAGCCGCCGAAGGCTGCGATTCGGCTTCCCTGACATACCGCATCGCAGCCTTCGGCAGCTCCTACAGAACATACGTTGACTTGGGCACATCGAACACACGACCGGCAACGCGCAAAACAGCACCACCGACGTTTTAATCCACAGGGCTTCGCGCATGCCGCAACCGTTTGTATTTCGCTCCATCGACCTGGACGGTCACACCATTCGCACGGCGGTGCGATCTGGCAAAAGCCATCTCACCCCGCTGCTGATTTTCAATGGCATCGGCGCCAACCTGGAGTTGGTGTTTCCGTTCGTCGACGCACTGGACCCGGATCTGGAAGTAATCGCCTTCGATGTCCCAGGCGTAGGCGGTTCGTCGACGCCAAGCCGCCCCTACCGTTTTCCCGGACTGGCGAAACTGGCGGCGCGCATGCTCGATTATCTGGACTACGGGCAGGTCAACGTGATCGGTGTTTCCTGGGGAGGGGCGCTGGCGCAGCAATTTGCCTACGACTACCCCGAGCGCTGCAAAAAGCTGGTGCTCGCCGCAACAGCAGCGGGTGCGGTGATGGTGCCCGGCAAACCACGGGTCCTGTGGTTGATGGCCAGCCCCAGGCGCTACATTCAGCCGTCCCATGTAATTCGCATCGCACCGGAGATCTACGGCGGCGCCTTCCGCCGCGATCCTCACCTGGCTGCAAACCACGCCGCGAAGGTCCGTTCGTCCGGAAAGCTGGGTTACTACTGGCAACTGTTCGCGGGCATGGGCTGGACCAGTATTCACTGGCTGCACAAGATCCGGCAGCCAACGCTGGTGCTGGCAGGCGACGATGACCCCCTGATACCACTGATCAATATGCGCCTGCTGGCTTGGCGGATCCCCAATGCCCAGCTACACATAATCGACGACGGTCATTTGTTTCTGATTACCCGCGCCGAAGCGGTAGCGCCCATCATCATGAAATTTCTCCAGCAGGAACGGCAGCGCGCCGTCATGCACCCGCAGCCTTCACCCCTCGCCCGATAAGCTCAGGCTGTAGGTTTCAGGAGTTCGCTTACCCAGCAAAAGCAGTTGCTTGACTGACTGCGACATAGACCGGATGTCATGGCGCAGAGCGGCGCAGTTCCGGAGTGAAAGAACCTGCGCAGGTGTATGTGTTGATGGAATGACGAAGGAGTGTTGAACCATGCAAGACAAATCCGCGAAGAAAGCTGTGTCCACGCCAGCGACTTATATCAACGCGCAAAGCGCGATCACTGGCCTGCGCGGCGGCGACCTGTTTTCCACATTGCGCAATGTCGCGATGCAGGGCCTCAAGCACCCGCTTTATACGGCGCGCCACGCATTGACCCTCGGCGGTCAACTCGGCAGGGTCATGCTCGGCGACATGCCACATACACCCGACGCTCACGACAGCCGGTTCTCTGACCCCACCTGGACCCATAATCCGCTGTACCGACGCGGTTTGCAGGGGTATCTGGTGTGGCAGCACCAACTGCATCAGTGGATCGATCACAGCCAGTTATCGACGGATGATCGCGCCCGCGCCCACTTCATTTTTTCCTTGCTCAACGACGCCGTGTCGCCGACCAATACACTGCTCAATCCCTTGGCCGTCAAGGAGCTGTTCAACTCGGGCGGCACCAGCGTGATCAAGGGCTTAAGTCATATGTTCGATGACTTGCTGCACAACAACGGCCTACCCAGCCAAGTGACAAAAGATGCGTTCGAAGTCGGCAAAACCGTGGCGGTGACCCAAGGTTCGGTAGTGTTTCGTAATGAGCTGATGGAGCTGATCCAGTACAAGCCGATGAGCGAAAAACAGTACGCCCGGCCCATGCTGATCGTGCCGCCACAGATCAACAAGTTCTACATTTTCGATTTGAGTCCCACCAACAGTTTCGTCCAGTACGCCCTGAAAAACGGCCTCCAGACCTTCATCATCAGCTGGCGAAACCCTGACGTGCGTCATCGGGAATGGGGGCTCTCCAGTTATGTGGCGGCAGCCGAGGAGGCGTTGAATGTGTGCCGTGCGATCACTGGCGCGCGCGAGGTCAATCTGGTGGGTGCCTGCGCTGGAGGGCTCACTATCGCAGCGCTCCAAGGGCATTTGCAGGCCAAGCGGCAGATGAAGCGGGTGTCCAGCGCAACTTACCTGGTGAGTTTGATGGACAGCCAGATCGAGAGCCCGGCGACGCTGTTCATTGATGAGCAAAGCCTGGAAGCCGCAAAGCGGCGCTCGTACCAACGCGGTGTGCTGGCCGGCCGCGACATGGCGAAGGTGTTCGCCTGGATGCGCCCCAACGATCTGATCTGGACGTACTGGGTCAATAATTACCTATTGGGCAAGGCGCCGCCGCCGTTCGATATTTTGTACTGGAACAACGACAGCACGCGTTTGCCGGCCGCCTTTCATGGCGACCTGCTGGACTTCTTCAAGCACAACCCGCTGAGCCATCCCGGTGGCCTTGAGGTGTGCGGCACGCCGGTGGATCTGCAGAAAGTGACAGTGGACAGTTTCAGCGTCGGCGGTCAGAACGATCACATCACGCCGTGGGATGTGGTCTATCGCTCCACCTTGCTGCTGGGCGGCCAGCGAAGGTTTGTGCTGTCCAGCAGCGGGCATGTGCAAAGCATTCTGTGCCCGCCCGGCAATCCGAAGTCGAGTTTCGTCGAGAACAGCAAACTCAGCAGCGACCCACGCGCCTGGTATTACGACGCGCAACGCACGGAGGGCAGCTGGTGGCCGACCTGGCTGAGCTGGATTCAGGAACGCTCCGGCGCGCAGAAGGAGACTCTGACCGCAGTGGGAAACCAGAATTACCCGCCGATGGAGGCCGCACCTGGGACGTATGTGCGGGTGCGTTGAAGGGATGGATGGTTCCCATGTAGGAGCTGCCGAAGGCTGCGATAGGTTTCCCGTGACACACCGCAATCGCAGCCTTCGGCAGCTCCTACAGGGAAAAGGCAATTCCGATTTTTGAAAACCTGAACAAGAAGACTGGATGAAAACCCGCGACCGCATTCTCGAATGTGCCCTGCAGCTGTTCAATCAGCAGGGCGAGCCCAATGTTTCAACGCTGGAAATTGCCAATGAGCTGGACATCAGCCCTGGCAATCTTTACTACCACTTCCACGGCAAGGAGCCCGTGGTGCTGGAGTTGTTCGAGCGGTTTCAGGCCGAGCTGGCGCCCCTGCTCGATCCGCCCGCCGACGCACGACTGGAGGCCGAAGATTATTGGCTGTTCCTGCACCTGATCGTCGAGCGCCTGGCCCATTACCGCTTCCTGTTTCAGGACCTGTCGAACCTGGCCAGCCGCCTGCCAAAACTGGCTCGCGGCATTCGCAATCTGCTCAATGCAATCAAGCGCACCCTCGCCTCGCTGCTCGCTCGAGTGAAGGCTGAGGGGCAAGTCGTCAGCGATACTCAGGCATTGGGGCAACTGGTGGAACAGATCACCATGACGTTGCTGTTTTCACTGGACTACCAACGCATTCTCGATCGCGAAGGCGAAGTGCGAGTAGTGGTTTACCAGATTATGATGCTGGTTGCGCCACACCTGTCGCCGGCGTCCAGGCATGCGGCAGAGAAACTGGCGCTGCATTATTTGGAGGAGTGATATTTAAAGGGGCCTCTAAATCCAAAATGGAAAATACAGTATCTGTGGGAGCGGACGAGTCCGCTCCCGCGGGTATTGTGTTCGGCGGCCAATAAAAAAACCCGACCTGCTTTCACAGGTCGGGTTTTGTTGTTTCCAGCCTGTGATCAGGACTGGCTGGCAGGTGGCGATGCAGTAGATGAATTCGCCGAATTGGCTGCCGAGGTACTTGCTGCCGGGGTGGACGATGATGCGCTTGCCGTTGAAGCCGGAGTAGACGCGGCCGGTTTTGCGGCGGCGGCAGGCTTGGGTGCGGCAGGCTTTTTCGCAGCAGGTTTTTTGGCTGCTGCAGGTTTGGTCGCGGGTTTTGCGGTGACCGGCTTGGCCGCGGGTTTGGCCGCGGCAGCAGGCTTGGCTGCCGGTTTGGCCGCAGCTTTGGGTGCAGGTTTAGCCGCTACCGATTTGGCTTTCGCTGCGGTAGACGCTGCTGCCTTAGACGCTGCAGCGACAGGCTTGGTCGCAGCTTTTGCCACGGTAGGTTTGGCCGCCGCTGTTTTGCTGGCCACTGCGCTTGCTGCCTTGGCGACAGGTTTCGCAGCCGCTTTAACCAATGGCTTGGTCGTGGCTTTGGCAGCGGGTTTGGCCGCAGGTTTTGCTGCTGTTTTCGAGATCGGCGTCACCGACGATCCGGTCAGCTTCTCGATCTGTTTGGTCAGCAAATCGACTTTGCCGTGCAGCGCTTTGACTTCGTTGCGGCTTGGAACGCCAAGTCGGGAAATCGCGCTGTTCAGGCGCTTGTCGAAAGCACCTTCCAGCTCGCCCCATTTGCCCAGGGCCAGGTCCTTCACGTCACCCACGCGGGATTTGGTGCCAGCCTTGGCCGTGTCGACCTGTTTCTCGACGACGGTCTTGGTTTGTTTCTCAGCCTTCTCGCCGTCTTTGACAAGCGTTTCGAAAAGCTTACTGCCGTCATTGCTGATCTTCGAGTAAGCGCCTAAACCAGCCAGCCAGATTTGGCGCGAGTATTTTTCAACTTCGCCAATCCAGGAGCTGCCTTCTTTTTCAGTTTTCTTTTTGCCAGCCATCCCGCTCTCCTTATTGTTTACGCGCGACACGTTCGAGCAATGCCGTCAGCTCATCGAGCTTAGCAGAGAGTGTCTCAACATCATGTTTAGACGGTATGCCAATGCGATTCAAGGCGCTGGCGACACGGCGGTCGAATGCGCTCTCGATCTTATCGAGCTGAACGCTGACACGGCCCTTGGCTTTGACGACGTCGTCCTTGACCGAATCGATCTCGCTGTTGGCGGCATCGACCTTTTCATCGATGAGGGTCTTGGCCTTCTTTTCAGTCTGCTCACCAGTCTTGATCAGCTCTTTGACGTACTCGGCGCCTTCCTGGCCAGCCTTGACGTAGGCGCCCAGGCCCGCGAGCCAGATCTTGCGCGCGTAGAGACGGACTTCGGAAACGGTATGCGCCTCTTCGGCTTTGATTTTCTTCAGGGTAACTTTGGCCATGGTGCACCTCACGCTCGAAAGGGATAGGAGATACAGCCCCGGACGGTGTGGGGCATGGGCACAAAGTAGAGATAAAAATTAGAATGCTCACCCTAGGGGTGGGTGGCGGGGAAACACCGATCTGTAGGAGCCAACTTGTTGGCGAGAAGGTGGATACGGTGTTTCAGGTACACCGCTTCGCGAACAAGTTCGCTCCTACAGGAGGTGTATCGCTCAAGCAGTTAGCACTTTATCCAGTTGCTTCTCGACTTCAGACTTGATCGAGCCGCTCATGGCAGACAAAAAGAAATTGAGTTCGATGTTTACCCGTACCAGATCATCCTCAACGTCGACCGTGCCTTTGGCGCCCTTGCCTTCCAGCGCGACCGTGTCACCGTCCCATTCATGGGCGATGCCGTATTTGTCCGAGAGCTTTTGCAGCATGACCTCAGCCTTTTCCCGGGCATTTTCCTTGCCCAGAGAATGAGCGCGTTCAACGGTAATTCGGGCCATTCAAAGACTCCTTCATCAAGGGGTAAATCGTGGGCGCACTATAACAGCGGGTCACAGCGAAGAAACTGTTCGCGATGAGCCTTGTCAAGACAAAGCCAGCCCCGGCGATTAGAATGGCCGCACTTTATTCCGGTGACAGCGATATGAATGATCCGCGCAAAGGCAGCGATGCCGAACCCACCACCCACTTCGGTTACAAAAACGTTCCGGAAAGCCAGAAGGCCGACAAAGTCGCCGAGGTTTTCCACTCCGTTGCCGCCAAGTATGACCTGATGAACGACGTGCTCTCCGGTGGCATGCACCGCCTGTGGAAGCGCTTCACCATCGAACTGTCCGGCGTACGCGTCGGCAATCGCGTCCTGGACATCGCCGGCGGCACAGGCGATCTGGCAAAGAAATTCTCCCATCTCGTCGGCCCGACCGGCGAAGTCGTACTCGCCGACATCAACGAATCCATGCTGCGCGTCGGTCGCGACCGTCTGCTGGATCGCGGCGTGGCTGGCAACATGAGCTTCGTCCAGGCCGATGCTGAAAAACTGCCCTTTCCCGACAACTACTTCGACTGCGTGACCATTGCCTTCGGTCTGCGCAACGTCACCCACAAAGAGGATGCGATCGCTTCGATGCTGCGCGTCCTCAAGCCGGGCGGTCGCTTGTTGGTGCTGGAATTCTCCAAACCCACCAACCCGGTCATGTCCAAGATCTACGACGCGTACTCCTTCGCGTTCATGCCTTTGGCCGGCAAGTTGATCACCAACGATTCCGAGAGCTATCGCTACCTGGCCGAATCGATCCGCATGCACCCGGATCAGGAAACGCTGAAAGCCATGATGGTACATGCCGGTTTCGACCGCGTGACGTACCACAACATGACCTCCGGCATCGTCGCTCTGCATCGCGGCATCAAGCCCTGATGTTGATTCGCGGCCTGCTGGCAAGCGCCGAACACGGCATCAACCGCGTCCTGCGAATGGACAGCACCGCATTGCCGCGCCTTGATCGGCTGAGCGGCAAAGTGATCGCCGTGGAATGCACCAGCCCAGCGTTTCATCTGTTCATCCTGCCCAGCGATGAAGGCTTGATGCTCGCCTCCAACTGGGATGCGGGCGCCGACTGCACGTTGCGCGCGCCGGCTGCGAGCTTGATCCGTCTGGCCCTGAGTAAAGACAAAACCGCCGTGCTGCACAGCCCGGAAGTCGAGCTTGAGGGTGAAAGCGCTGTGTTGCTGGAGCTAGTCGGCGTGTTGCAAGACCTTGATCTGGACTGGGAGTACGAGCTGTCACGCTGGCTGGGCCCTGTCGCCAGCCCGTTGATCGGCGCTCACCTGCGCAGCCGCGCGAGCTGGACCCGCGACACCGCGTCCAGCTTGAGCCACAACCTCGCCGATTACCTGAGCGAGGAATCACGCACGCTGGTGGGCAAACGTGAAGCAGAAGCGCGCTTCGCTGAACTTGATCAGGCCAAACAAGACCTCGAACGCCTCGAAGCCCGCTTCGAACGTCTCGCCCAATCCCTCAAATCCAGCGATAACGCATGAGCCTGCTTGCCGTCCGCCGTCTGTTTCGCATCCAGCGCGTTGTAATCCGCTACCGCCTCGATGACCTGCTGTTCGCCTTGCCATTGCCGTGGTGGCTGCTGGCGGTGCGCTATGTGTTGCCTTGGCGCTGGCTGCCGAGACGCAAAAGCGAGCTGACCCGTGGCGCACGCTTGCGTCTGGCATTGCAGGACCTGGGCCCGATCTTCATCAAGTTCGGCCAACTGCTGTCCACCCGTCGCGATCTGTTGCCCGAAGACATCGCCGATGAGCTGATGCGATTGCAGGACCGAGTGCCGCCGTTCGAATCTCAGAAAGCCATCGACCTGATCGAATCCCAACTGGGCGCGAAGATCAGCCAGGTGTTCAGCCGTTTCGACGTTGAGCCGCTGGCGTCGGCCTCGGTGGCGCAGGTTCACGCCGCGCAACTGAAGACCGGCGAAGAAGTCGTCGTGAAAGTCGTGCGTCCAGGCCTCAAGCCGATCATCGGCTCCGATCTGGCGTGGCTGTTCATTCTGGCGCGCATCGCTGAGCGCCTGTCTGCCGACGCCCGCCTGTTGCACCCGGTTGATGTGGTTCTGGACTACGAAAAGACCATCTACGACGAACTCGACCTGTTGCGCGAAGCGGCGAACTCAAGTCAGCTGCGTCGTAACTTCGAAGGCTCGGAGATGCTGTACGTGCCGCAAGTCTATTGGGACTGGTGCCGGCCGAAAGTGCTGGTGATGGAGCGCATCTACGGCGTGCAGGTCACCGATCTGGCCACTCTGGCCGATCAACGCACCGACATGAAAATGCTCGCCGAGCGAGGCGTCGAGCTGTTCTTCACCCAGGTGTTTCGCGACAGCTTTTTCCACGCCGACATGCACCCCGGTAACATCTTCGTCAGCACGGTGAAGCCGTGGAGCCCGATGTACATCGCCATCGACTGCGGCATCGTCGGCAGCCTGACTCCTGAAGATCAGGACTATCTGGCGCGCAACCTGTTCGCGTTCTTCAAGCGCGACTACCGTCGTGTCGCGCAACTGCACATCGACTCAGGGTGGGTGCCGGCGGAAACCAAACTCAACGAGTTCGAAGCCGCCATTCGTACCGTGTGCGAACCGATTTTCGAGAAGCCGCTCAAAGACATTTCCTTCGGGCAGGTGCTGATGCGTCTGTTCCAGACTGCTCGGCGCTTCAACATGGAAGTCCAGCCGCAACTGGTGCTGCTGCAAAAAACCCTGCTCAACATTGAGGGCCTGGGCCGTCAGCTGTATCCAGATCTGGATTTGTGGAGCACCGCGCAGCCGTTCCTCGAGCGCTGGATGCGTGAGCGCGTCAGTCCGAAAACGCTGCTGGGCAACCTGCAATCTCAAGTCGAGCAGATCCCCCATCTGGCTGGCATGACCCGTGATCTGCTGGAGCGCATGTCGCAACCGCATCGTAACGATCCGCCGCCACCGTGGCGCGAACGTGGCGATCATTGGGCGCTGCGGCTGATCGGTGCAGCGCTGTTGGCCGGTGGCGCCGTGATGGCGTCGGCCCATGTGCAATCAGGCGCCGAATGGGTTGCATTGAATGCCGTGCCGACCTGGATCATGCTGGTGGCGGGCCTGTATCTGGTCGTTCGCCGATAGCCATGGGCGCAGGCCGCTGGCACACTAACCCTTCCACAGAGCGGCCGGAGCCGACGATGAAAGACTGGCTGGACGAGATTCACTGGAACAGCGACGGCTTGGTCCCGGCGATTGCCCAGGACCACAAGACCGGACGCGTCCTGATGATGGCCTGGATGAACCGTGAAGCCTTGAGCCTGACCGCCGCTGAAAACCGCGCCATTTACTGGTCGCGCTCGCGGAGCAAGCTGTGGCGCAAGGGTGAAGAATCAGGCCATGTACAAAAGCTGCACGAAGTGCGTCTGGACTGCGACGCGGACGTGATCATCTTGATGGTCGAGCAAATCGGCGGCATCGCCTGCCACACCGGGCGTGAAAGCTGCTTCTACCGCGTATACGATAACGCTGGCTGGAAGACCGTAGACCCGGTCCTTAAAGACCCCGACGCCATTTATCAAGCAGGACACTGAACATGACTGATACCTTGTCTCGCCTTGCTGAAGTGCTTGAAGCACGCAAAGGCGCGGCCGCCGACAGTTCCTATGTCGCCAGCCTGTATCACAAGGGTCTGAACAAGATTCTGGAAAAGGTCGGCGAAGAGTCGGTTGAAACTATCATCGCGGCAAAGGACGCTGCCATTAGCGGCGATTGCAGCGATGTCATCTACGAAACCGCTGACCTGTGGTTCCATAGCCTGGTGATGCTCGCATCGCTGGGCCAACATCCACAGGCCGTGCTCGATGAACTGGACCGCCGCTTCGGCCTGTCCGGTCACGACGAAAAGGCTGCTCGGTCGGCTGAATGAACACTCACGCTTACGGGCTCTGAATTTATTACGAGGAACGCGTCATGGGTATTTTTGACTGGAAACACTGGATCGTCATCCTGATCGTGGTCGTGCTGGTATTCGGCACCAAGAAGCTCAAAGGCCTTGGCACCGACGTTGGCGAATCGATCAAGGGCTTTCGCAAAGCCATGAGCGATGAAGAAAAAGCCCCGGAACAACCGCCGGTGCAGCCACAACCACAGCCGCACACGACCACTCAGTCCTCGCCGCTGAACCAGCCGCACACCATCGACGCGCAAGCACAGAAAGTCGAAGAGCCCATCCGCAAAGACTAGGTCGTGACGCATGTTTGGTATCAGCTTCTCTGAACTGCTGCTCGTCGGCCTCGTTGCCCTGCTGGTGTTGGGCCCCGAGCGTCTGCCGGGCGCAGCACGCACCGCCGGGCTTTGGGTCGGGCGGCTGAAACGCAGCTTCAATGCGATCAAACAGGAAGTTGAACGCGAAATCGGCGCCGATGAAATTCGCCGTCAGTTGCACAACGAACACATCCTTTCGATGGAACAGGAAGCGCGCAAGATTCTTTCGCCGCAGCAACCACCCGTCGAGCCAGCGACGTCAGTTACGCCGTCTGCGCCTGTACCGGTTGCAGAACCACCGCTGCCGGTCACTGCTGCGACGCCAATACCTGTGACACCGGTCCCGCCAAGTGCTGACATCGGTCCGGCAGCACCCGCCGAAAGCGCATCGGTCAGTCCCGAGCCTGTTCACTCGGTGCCAGCCACCCCACCGACTGCTGCCAACCACACCGTGCCGGTGCAGACTGCGCCTTCCGCCAACGATTCGTCATTGCCGCCGCGAGCCCCATGAGCACTATCCCGGAAAACGACCAGCAGATGCCGCTGGTCTCGCACCTCACTGAACTGCGCTCGCGCCTGCTGCGCTGCGTGCTGGCGATCTTCCTGATCTTCGGCTGCCTGTTCTACTTCACGCAGAAGATCTACACCTTCGTCTCAGCGCCACTGCGCGTGTTCCTGCCCGAAGGCGCGACGATGATCGCCACAGACGTGGCCTCACCGTTCATCACGCCGTTCAAGCTGACGATGATGGTGGCGCTATTTCTGGCGATGCCGGTGATCCTGCACCAGATCTGGGGCTTCATTGCACCCGGCCTGTACAAGCATGAAAAGCGCGTTGCCGTGCCGTTGCTGGTGTCGAGCATCATTCTGTTCTACGCCGGTATGGCCTTCGCGTACTACTTGGTCTTTCCGCTGATATTCCACTTCTTCGCCAGCGTGACGCCTGAAGGCGTGTCGATGATGACCGACATCGCCAGCTATCTGGATTTCGTGATGACGCTGTTTTTCGCCTTCGGCGTGGCGTTCGAGATTCCTGTGGCGGTGGTGTTGTTGGTCTGGATCGGCATTGTCGACGTCAAATACCTGAAGAAGATTCGCCCTTATGTGGTGATCGGTTGCTTTGTGGTGGGGATGATTCTGACGCCGCCGGACATCTTCTCGCAGACGCTGCTGGCGGTGCCGATGTGGCTGCTGTTCGAGATCGGTGTGCTGTGCAGTTCGATGATCACCAAGCGCGGCGACCATGAAGACGACGAAGCCGCTGAAGACAAACAGGATCAGCCGCCAGCGACCCAGCCGTGAATTTGCTGCTGCTGGAAGAAGCCGACTTCATCGCGGCGGATCGCGTTGTTCTGCGCGACCGCCGCCTCAAACACATGCAGGAAGTGCATCGCTCGGTGGTCGGCGACAGTCTGCGTGTGGGTCGCCTGGGCGGGCAATTGGGCAGTGCCGAACTGCTGCGGCTGGAATCCCAAGAAGCCGAGTTGTCGGTCAGCTTTGATAGAGAACCGCCCGCCAAGCTGCCGCTGACCCTGCTGTTGGCGCTGCCACGGCCCAAGATGCTGCGTCGGGTGTTTCAGACCGTCGCGACCATGGGTGTACCCAAAATCATCTTGCTCAACAGCTATCGCGTCGAGAAGAGCTTCTGGCAAACGCCGTTCCTGGAGGCTGAAGCGATTCGCGAGCAGTTGGTGCTGGGCTTAGAACAAGCCCGTGACAGCGTCCTGCCTGAGGTGATCATCGAGAAGCGCTTCAAGCCATTCGTTGAAGATCGGCTGCCTGCGCTGGTCGAGGGCACGCTCGGTCTGGTCGGCCACCCGGGTGACTTCCCGCCCTGCCCCCGCGCCGTCGAACAGCCCATCACCTTGGCCATCGGCCCGGAAGGGGGCTGGATTCCCTACGAAATCGAACTGCTGCGCAAATCCGGCCTGCAACCGGTGCAACTGGGCGAGCGCATCCTGCGTGTCGAAACTGCCGTCACCGCCCTGCTTTCGCGTCTGTTCTGACCACAACGCAAATCCCGCGAGCCATCACTAATCCTGTGGGAGCGGACCTGTCCGCGAAGAGGCCGGTACATTCGACATAGACTCACCGCCTGCAACACCGCATTCGCGGACAGGTCCGCTCCCAGGAATTTCGTCTTAACCGAAATCTTGCAAACGCCTTAATCCTTGTAGGAGCAACCCCCTCCCACACTTCATCTGGAAATTTGTCACAGTCCTTCAGTTTTGTTACGCCGCGCCGATGCACAGGCGTCGACAATAACAACGCTGAAGGAATCATCATGACTCGCTGGTTTGCCCAACGTCTCGCCAACGCAGGCGTCAGTCTCAAGCTGGGTATCGGCTTCGGCCTGGTGCTGCTGCTCACTGTGCTCATCATGCTCACCGGTTGGTCGGGTGTGAGCTCTGTGATTAACCGAGGCGACAAGCTCGGCAACATCTCGCTGGTCAATGAAGCCACCCTTGAGCTACGCATTGCGCGGATGGTCTACGACGCAAAATTCAGCCCTGAAGCCGCAGCCGAGGTCAGCAAAACCCTCGATAAGCTCGACGCGTCCCTGAAAACCGCACGCGCGAAAATGATTGACCCTGAGGACTTGAAGCTGCTGGACACGCAAATTCAGATGGCGGGCGACTACCGTCGCGCGTTCGAAGACATGACCAAAGCCATCCAGGCTCGCGAAGCCAGCCGGGTCAATCTCGGCGCTACCGCCGATGCTGCTGTGGACGAAGTGGGCAAGATCGAGCAAACCCTGTTGCAGCACGACAATATCCTGCAGTTCAACAGCGCCGTGGAAGTCAGCAAGCAGATCCAGCAAGCACGTTTTCAGGTGCGCGGTTACACCTACAGCGGCAACCCGGATTTCGAGAAGAACGCGACGGGAGCCATTGACGACGCGGTGACCGGCATCAACACCCTGGCCGGCGAGATTCCGGCGGCATACATCCCTCAATTGCAGCGGGCCGGCGTAGCACTCAAAGGCTACCGCGCGGCCGTGGGCGTGTACCGCGATGCGCAACTGAGCAGCCGTCAGGCGATGGATAAAATGACGGCGTTGGGTCAGCAACTGCTGGACCTCAGCGACAAGATGAACGTGTCCCAGAACACCAAACGCGAAGCAGACAGCAGCAACGCCAAGAAAACACTCGGGATCGTCACGTTGATCGCCCTGCTGTTCGGCATCATCGCTGCCTGGCTGATCACCCGGCAGATCACACATCCGCTGCGCGACACACTGACCGCCGTCGAGCGCGTTGCGTCTGGCGACTTGACCCATAACCTTGTCGTGGACCGACGCGATGAGTTGGGCCAGTTGCAAGGCAGCATTCAACGCATGACCGTCAATCTGCGCCAGCTGGTCAGTGGTATCAGCGACGGGGTGACGCAAATTGCCAGCGCGGCAGAACAACTGTCCGCCGTGACCGAGCAGACCAGCGCCGGGGTCAACAGCCAGAAAGTTGAAACCGATCAGGTGGCGACGGCGATGCATGAAATGGCGGCCACGGTGCAGGAAGTCGCACGCAACGCCGAGGAAGCCTCCGAAGCCGCCGTTGCAGCGGATCAGCAGGCGCGCGAAGGCGACCGGGTAGTGAATGAGGCCATTGACCAGATCGAGCGACTGGCCAGCGAAATGGGCCACTCCACCGAAGCCATGGGCGAACTCAAGCGCGAGAGCGACAAGATCGGCAGCGTGCTGGACGTGATCAAGTCAGTGGCCCAGCAAACCAACCTGCTGGCCCTCAACGCCGCCATTGAAGCGGCGCGTGCGGGTGAAGCCGGGCGTGGCTTTGCGGTGGTGGCAGACGAAGTGCGCAGCCTGGCCCAGCGCACTCAGAAGTCCACCGAAGAAATCGAATCGCTGATTGCCGGCCTGCAAAACGGTACGCAGCAAGTGGCGACGATCATGGACAACAGCCGCGAGCTGACCGTCAGCAGCGTGGCACTGACCCGCCGCGCCGGCAGCTCGCTGGAGAACATCACCAAAACCGTGTCCGCGATTCAAGCCATGAACCAGCAAATCGCTGCCGCCGCCGAGCAGCAAAGCGCCACAGCCGAAGAGATCAACCGCAGCGTGCTCAACGTGCGCGACGTCTCCGAGCAAACCTCCGCCGCCAGTGAAGAGACTGCAGCGTCGAGCGTTGAGCTGGCTCGGTTGGGTACGCATTTGCAGACGTTGGTGGGGCGTTTCCGCGTTTAAGCGTGATCGCGGCGCGCCCCGCTACCCCTGTAGGAGCTGCCGAAGGCTGCGATTCGATGTGCCTGACACACCGCGATCACAGCCTTCGGCAGCTCTTAAACGTTTCGGCAACCGCGTAAATCCGTGACCCGCATCACCCCGCCCTGCTAATCAGAAATCTCCTACGACTACTTCAGGTCGTGCAGTTCGATCCCCTGCCGATGCGCTTTCAACGCACGCTCAGCTGTTGCCGGGCGGGCCTTTGATGGCTCATTCGCAGGAGATACACCATGTTTGGAGGGATTAATCAGGCGCTCGGTAATACCAGCGTCAAACTCAAGCTGTCACTGGGCTTCGGGCTGGTGTTGCTGCTGACATTGGCGATTGCGCTCACTGGCTGGCATGGGCTGGACACCATGATCGAACGCTCCGAGTCGATCACCGCCGTAGGTCAACTCAACGCAATGACCAAGGACCTGCGTGCCGAGCGTGTGACCTTCCGCACCGAAAACACTTCCGAAACTGCCATTCAAGTCGTGAACCGCCTCAATGAAATCGAAGCTCATCTGATAAAGCTGCGTGCGGATACGGATCAGGCCGAGCAGGTCAAGCTGTTGAACGGGCAAAGCGAAACGGTGCGCACGCTTGAAAAAAACTTCACCGGGCTTGGCCAGTTGCTCAAAGATCGCGCAGCGGCTCAGCTGCGCCTGAACGAGCACTCCGCGCAAGCAGTGGCCGCAGTGGGCCAAGTGGAAGGTGAGGTGCTAAAAACCGTCAGCCAGGAACAGGACAGCAGTGAGCAACTGGACGAATTTACCAACATTCTCCAACTGCGTCGGCAGATCCAAAACGCGCGCTACGAGGTACTCGCGTACGTGTTCAGCGGGCAGGAGAGTTACGAGCTCGCGGCGATCACTGCCATCGACGAGTCACTCAAGGAAATTGGCGAGATTTCTCAGGATCAGGCCGAAGGCAGTACCTCCGGTTTGAAACTGGCCAGTCAGGCCTTACAGAACTACCGCAGTCAACTCGGCCAATTCAAAGACATTCAGGTCAAGACCGAAGCTGCGCACGAAAGCATGGAAGCACTGGGCGAGACACTGCTGGCATCGACAGACGAGTTGAGCACATTGTTAAGCGCCCGCCGTGACAGCGAGGCGTCACAGTCGCGTACCGCACTGACTGGCGTTGCCGGGCTGGCGTTGTTTCTCGGTTTGCTGGCGGCCTGGCTGATCACCCAACAGATCATCACCCCGCTGCGCCAGACGTTGAGCGCTGCTGAACGCATCGCCCAGGGCGACCTCAGCAAGGACCTTGTCGTCACCCGTCGTGACGAGATGGGCGAACTGCAACAACGCATGCAGTCGATGACGCTGAACTTGCGGCAGTTGATCGGCGGTATCAGCGAAGGCGTGGCGAAAATCGCCAGTGCAGCTGCTCAGTTGTCGTTGGTGACACAGCAAACAGCCGTCGGCGTGAACAACCAGAAGGAGGAGACCGATCAAGTGGCAACCGCGATGAATCAGATGACTGCCACGGTCATGGAGGTGGCGCGCAATGCCGAGGAGGCCTCGGAGGCTGCGAGCCAGGCTGATCAACAAGCGCGCGAGGGTGACGCGGTGGTCAACGATGCCATTGAACAGATCGAACGGCTGGCCAGCGAAGTGACCAACTCGACCCAGGCGATGAGCCAGTTGAAATCCGAGAGCGACAAGATCGGCGGTGTGCTGGACGTGATCAAGTCGGTTTCTCAGCAAACCAATCTGCTGGCCTTGAATGCGGCCATCGAAGCCGCACGGGCCGGCGAGGCGGGTCGCGGTTTTGCCGTGGTGGCCGATGAAGTGCGCAGCCTGGCGCAGCGGACCCAACAGTCCACGGAAGAAATTGAAGAGCTGATCGCTGCACTGCAAAACGGCACGCAGCAGGTGGTCACTGCGCTGGATGCCAGCAAAAGCCTGACTGACAGCAGCGTGGACCTGAGTCGCCGAGCCGGCTGCGCACTGGAACACATCACCCGAACGGTCTCGACCATCCAGAACATGAATCAGCAAATCGCCACGGCGGGTGAAGAACAAAGCACCGTGGCCGAGCAAATCAACCGCAGCATTTTGAACGTGCGCGATATCTCCGATCAGACCGCCGCCGCCAGTGAGCAAACCGCAGCTTCAAGCGCAGAGCTTGCGCGGTTGGGGCTCGACTTGCAGGGGATGGTGGGGAAGTTTCGGGTTTGAAACGCACCTAGTGCTACCTGTAGGAGCGAACTTGTTCGCGAGGCGGTGTGCCCGACAAACCGAATCAAACGCTCGCCAACAAGTTGGCTTCTACAGAATATCGCGTCAAAAAAAACCCCTGAAGCATGAGCTTCAGGGGCGTCTTTTATTTCAGCCAGCGATCACGCGTTTACGAGCGTTGGCTCAAGCACATGACCGGCAGGCTGCAAAGGCAGCAGCGGCGCGTGTGGGTCTGCTTGGATCGACTCGCGCCAGGCGTTAAGCCAGGACGTGAGCCCTTCGGTCCAGACCATTTCGTGCAAACGAGCCAGCGCGACCGGGTCACTCAACAGCGCAAGACGCTCGCTGTTGTCGAGCAACTCCGGACCGCCCTTGACCGCATGACGAACACGCTCGGTACGCATCCACTCGATCGGCTCGGCGTGACGGTGACGCGATGTCGCCAAGGCGCAGGCCAAGGCGTTCTGCTGCGGATCAACCACCGCGCGCACAAACCCGTCGTTCAGAGCATGCCAGCGATTTTCGTGGGTGTACTGATCGGTCGACACCAGTTCCTGCGGCGGAGTGTGTTCTTCAGGAATCAGGAACAGATTCTCGTCACGCGCCTTAAGGCCCAGGTTGGTGCGGCTGGAAATCACCGACACAGGGATCGACAGCATCAGCGAACCGACGATTGGCGCCAGCCACCACAGGAAGCTTGGATTCAGCCAGACCACCAACAGCGCCCAGCAGAAGCCGAGCAAGGTCTGCGGACCGTGGCGTTTGACGGCCTCGCTCCATGGCGTGGAGTCATCGTCCCGTTGCGGCGAGTTCCAGGTCGCAGCCCAGCCCAGGAATGCGGCCAGAACGAAGCGGGTGTGAAAGATCATCCGCACGGGCGCCAGCAGCATGGAAAACAGCACTTCCATGAGCATGGACATCGTGACTTTGATCCGACCGCCGAAGCCGACCGCACCTTTGGCCCAGATCAAAATGATACTGAGTACTTTAGGCAGGAACAGCAGCACGATAGTGGTCGAGAACAACGCGACAGCTTTTTCCGGGTGCCATTGAGGCCACAGCGGATACAGCTGACGAGGCTCCATGAAGTACGTCGGCTCCATTAACGTGTTGACGGCCAACAACGCAGTCGACAGCACCAGGAAGAAGAACCATAACGGCGCCGACAAGTACGACATCACGCCGGTCAGGAACACCGCCCGGTGAACCGGGTGCATACCTTTGACCAGGAACAACCGGAAGTTCATCAGGTTGCCGTGGCACCAGCGACGGTCGCGCTTGAGTTCGTCTAACAGGTTGGGCGGCAGCTCTTCGTAACTGCCCGGCAGATCGTAGGCAATCCAAACGCCCCAGCCGGCACGGCGCATCAGCGCAGCTTCAACGAAGTCGTGAGACAGAATGGCGCCCGCGAATGCACCTTTACCCGGCAACGGCGCCAAGGCGCAGTGCTCGATAAACGGCTTCATACGGATGATCGCGTTGTGTCCCCAGTAGTGGGATTCACCCAACTGCCAGAAGTGCAGACCGGCCGTAAACAGTGGACCATACACACGGGTAGCGAATTGCTGCATGCGGGCATACAGCGTATCCATGCCCGAAGCGCGCGGCGCGGTCTGGATGATACCGGCGTCCGGCGTGGCTTCCATCAAGCGCACCAGACTGGTCAGGCATTCACCGCTCATGACCGAGTCGGCATCGAGCACGACCATGTAACGGTAGTCACCACCCCAGCGACGGCAGAAGTCATCCAGATTGCCGCTTTTACGTTTCACACGGCGGCGACGACGGCGATAGAAGATCTTGCCGAAACCGCCAGTCTCACGGCATACGTCCAGCCAGGCTTGCTGCTCGGCCACACAGATATCGGTTTCGTTGGAGTCGCTGAGGATAAAGAAGTCGAAACGATCCAGATCGCCAGTCGCTTTGACCGACTCGAATGTTGCGCGCAGGCCAGCAAACACCCGCGGCACGTCTTCGTTGCAGATCGGCATCACCAGTGCGGTGCGCGCACCGACTTCGATCGGCTCGTTACCTGCGCTGGCGCCGGAGATACGATATTTATCGCGCCCGGTCAGCAGCTCGAGAAAACCCATCAAGGCGGTCCAGAAACCTGCGGACACCCAGCAGAACAGGATCCCGAACAGCAACAAAATGCTGGTCTGAAGTGCATACGGCAAAACCTGAGCGGCGGTTTGCAGCAGGGTTTGGTGGCTGATTTCGTCGAACGAAACCAGCGACCAGCCTTGATACGGCAGGATGCCCTTCATGTAGAAGCCAGCAACAATGGTCTGGCCCAACATGAGGATCAACAGAATGTAACGACGAATAGAACCGACCGTGCGCCAACGTGACTTGGGTAAGTCACGTGGCAAATCGTCGTGGGCCGGCTTGGGCGGGTTGCCCTTGCCGGTCAGGCTGCGCCAACCGCGCACCAGAATATTGGTGCGCCAAGGCTCTGGCACCACCTTGGTCCGGCGGATAGGCGGCGTGGCTTTCAGGCATACCCGACCGCTGGCGTCTACAGCCAGCATTTCAGCCTCGTGCAGCTCATCAGCGGTGGTCAGGGTCAGACGCCGCTCCACCGACAGCAAAGCGGCATCGGCTGGATCGGTGACGGTCTGCGCCGAAAGGCGTTCATGCAGCTCAGCGAATGACCCACAGCCTGCCAGTTCGGCACGCTGCTCATCGGTCATCGGCAGGTGTGCCAGGTACTCGTTAAGAGACTCAGGCACGGCTTGTGAATTACTCATCGGCTGGCAACTGATAGCTCCAGGTCTCGGTCAAGATTTGTTGGATCTTGGCCGTGTCCTGCTGGGTGGATGCAGCCGCTGGAGCTGGCTGCTGAAGGTCCTTACTGCCTTTGTTGGCTTTTGCTGCATCGCCCAACGCTGCTTCTGGTCGCGAAGCCTCTGCGTCAGCTTTTGCTTCAGCAACTTTCGCTGCTTCTGCAGTTTTGGCTGCATCGGCTTTCACGCCATCAGCACGTGCGGCATCAATGTTGACAATCGGCGCCTTGGTCTCTTTCGATTCCTTTGGAGCGCTAGCAACGACTGGCGCTGCCGGGGCCGGCTTGGCGTCCACATGCTTGTCGGCGTTCTTATCGGTCTTGTCCGCAGTGATAACTGCAGGCTCCTTGCCAGGCTCGGCAGGGGTTTCACGCAACAGATACGCGCGCATTTCCACTGACTTGTTGGTGTCTTTGACTTTCAGGCGCAGCGTCAGGCGCCAGCCTTTGGTCACAGGGTTGTAGCGCAGATTGTTTTCGACCAGCTCAGTGTTGTCATCGGTGATGACCTGGCTACGAATCGCCGGATCTTCACCCAGCTTGGCCAAAACCGGACCCACGAAGTCCACCAGATAAGCAACGCTGCCGTCTGGTTGACGCACAAGATTGGACTGCTTCACGTCACCGGTAGAGCGCAGGGTCTGTTTGACCCAGCCCAGATCAGGGGAGTGAATCGAGTTTTCATCCATGGTCCAGTGCAGACGGTAGTTGAAGTCGATTGGCTCACCTGGCGCAGGCTGGGTTTCAGGCTTCCAGAACGCAACGATGTTGTCGTTGGTTTCATCGGCAGTCGGGATCTCAACCAGATCGACAGTGCCTTTGCCCCAATCGCCCTTCGGCTCGATCCAGGCGCTCGGACGTTTGTCGTAGCGGTCGTCCAGGTCTTCGTAATGGCTGAAGTTGCGACCACGTTGCAGCAGACCGAAACCGCGTGGGTTCTCGACCGAGAAGCTGCTCACAGCAAGGTGTTTAGGGTTGTTCAGCGGACGCCAGATCCACTCGCCGTTGGCTGCCTGAATCGACAAACCGCTGGAATCGTGCAGCTCGCGCCGGTAGTTGAGCACTTTGGAAGGCTGATTGGCGCCGAACAGGTACATGCTGGTCAGTGGCGCAACCCCGAGCTTGCCGACCTTGTCACGCAGGTACATACGCGATTGCACGTCCACCAGCGTGTTAGTGCCAGGACGCAGAGTCAGCTTGTAAGCGCCGGTAGCGCGTGGGGAATCAAGCAGCGCGAAGATGACCAGATGGTTGTCGTCTGGATTTGGCTTTTCGATCCAGAACTCGGTGAAACGCGGGAATTCTTCGCCAGACGGCATCGCGGTGTCGATGGCCATGCCGCGAGCGGACAAGCCGTAGACCTGACCCTTGCCGATGACGCGGAAATAACTTGCGCCCAGCATGGTCATGATTTCGTCTTGCTTGTCGTCTTTGTTGATCGGGTACATGACGCGGAAACCCGCGTAACCGAGGTTCTCGGTGGACTTGGGATCGAACTTCACATCGCCAAAGTCGAACCGTGACGGATCATATTTGATCTCATTGACGGTTGTGGCCGTGACTTCGTTGATCTTCACCGGCGTATCAAAGTGCATGCCCTGGTGATAGAACGAAATCTTGAACGGCGTTTTGTCAGCGGCCCATTCAGCCTTGTCCTGCAAGAAACGAATCTTCTGGTAATCCGCGAACTTCATGTCGCGAAATTCCGCCGGAAGGTTGCTTTTAGGCGCTACGAATTTCTGTCCGGCCAGTTCTTTGGCCTTTGTCGCCACGTCGTCAAGATCGAACGCCCAGAGTTGGCTGGCGCCCAACAGACAAAACAGAGCAGACCCCGCCAACAGCGCACGATGCAAGCGCTTGCCGGAAGTCTTTGGTGCATTACATGGACTAACAATCACGAGCAACCCTCGCCGAAAACAGATGAAGAAACCAACGGCCAGCTATCAAATGCCGGGTTGGCGAGCATTGTTCCGACTCCGAAAGAGGCTAATGATTCCCCAAGCGGTGCCGGACCAGTCTGCGTTTTTACTGATTGGACAGGTCAATACCCGTCTTTGTAGCGCGCGATTATCTAGCAGGCCGCGTTACAACGCATCAGGTGAACAAAAGTATTTATGGCTTTTTAGCTAATAAAGTCGGGCCTTGGAGCAAAATCAGGCTTTTACACCTCAAGCAAAAATGTCACAGGGCCATCATTGGTTAAATGGACCTGCATATCTGCACCAAATTGGCCCGTGCCGACGTTCCCGTGCAAACTTTTAGCCTTCTGCACCAGATATTCGAAAAGCTCGGCACCCAGTGCTGGCGGCGCCGCTTTTGAAAAGCTGGGACGCAAACCGCTTTTGGTATCCGCGACCAGCGTGAATTGGGAAACCAGCAGCAGACCGCCCTGCACATCGCTCAACGACAGGTTCATTTTGCCATCGGCATCGCTGAACACCCGATAGTTAAGCAGTTTATGCAAAAGCTTCTCGGCGCTGGCCTGAGTATCCTGAGGTTCAACGCCAATCAGGACCAAAAGCCCCTGATCGATAGCGCCGACGGTTACGCCGCCGACATCCACCCGTGCCTGGGAAACCCGTTGAAGCAAACCTTTCATTCAAAAACCTATGTTCAACAAGAAGGTTGCGGTGAGCCCCTCGCCGACAAGTTGGCTCCTACAAGAACCCTGTATAGCCGCCGACCTCTGTAGGAGCGAACTTGTTCGCGAGGCGGTGTGTCATGCCCAACGCAATAGCCTGCTCGCCAACAAGTTGGCTCCTACAGGTCTCTTCACGCCTCTTCTGGCGGAAGGTCCAGCAATCTCTGCGCCACCTGTGCAGCTGCGCGCACCAGTGCGTCGGTAATCCCCGGTTCGGACGCCGCGTGCCCCGCATCGCGGATCACCTGCAGCTCGCTGTTGGGCCACGCCTGATGCAATTCCCATGCATTGTCCAGCGGGCAGATGACGTCGTAACGACCGTGCACGATGACTCCCGGCAGATGCGCGATTTTGGGCATGTCGCGAATCAGCTGGTTTTCTTCGAGGAAGGCATTGTGAGTGAAATAATGGCATTCGATCCGAGCGATCGACAGCGCACGTTGCGGCTCGGAAAAGCGGTCTACGACAAGCGGATTGGGGCGCAAAGTCGCAGTCCGGCCTTCCCATGTCGACCAGGCTTTGGCAGCGTGCATCTGCGCGATCTGATCGCTACCAGTCAGGCGCTTATGAAACGCCGCCAACAGGTCGTGACGCTCATCCAGCGGGATCGGCGCGAGGTAGTCCTGCCAGTAATCCGGGAACAGACGGCTGGCACCCGCTTGATAGAACCACTCGATTTCCTGGGGACGGCACAGAAAGATCCCGCGCAGGATCAGCGCATGCACCCGGTCAGGATGAGTCTGGGCATACGCCAGCGACAGCGTCGAACCCCACGAACCGCCGAACAACACCCACTTGTCGATGCCTAGATGTTTGCGAATGCGCTCAAGGTCTTCGACCAAATGCCAGGTGGTGTTGTTTTCGAGACTCGCGTGGGGCGTAGATCGACCGCATCCGCGCTGATCGAAGGTGATGATGCGGTACAAGTTGGGATCGAAAAACCTGCGACTCTGCGCATCACATCCCGCGCCTGGCCCACCGTGGATGAACACTACCGGCAAGCCCGCAGGCGAACCGCTTTCATCGACATACAGCACATGCGGCTCTTCCACTGCCAGATCGTGCCGGGCATAAGGTTTGATCTGCGGGTACAAAGTCTGCATAGGTGCTCCACAAAGTCTAATTCAGGGGCTGCTGTCTATCTGCCGGTGGGCATCATAAACCCGAATCAGTGAATGATCATGCCCCACTGTTTTTTCACGTATTTACGCCGCCCAATCAAGAATGGAACGATCAATGCAGGCGTTTGACACTTGAAGTGTGATGCGAACCACAACACTCTGTTTGAGTCCAAGCGTGGGTCGCGTCATCGGTTATTTCACTCATTTGGCAGGAAATAACCGATGACACGCCCTACAGTCAAACAACCCCTTTGCATCGTCAAACCAACATGAGGTCGTAACCGATGTCTCCGGAACCCAATGTTCGTGACGCTGAAGTGGCAGCATTTCGTGAAGCTGTGCTCAATAAACTTGAGTACGCCGTCGGTAAAGATCCCGACCATGCGTTCGACCATGACTGGTTCATGGCAATTGCGCTGGCGACCCGCGACAAGATGGCTGAGCGGTGGATGAATCACACTCGCTACATCTATAAACAGGAAAAGAAACGCGTCTATTACCTGTCACTGGAATTTCTCATCGGGCGGTTGATGTTCGACAGCCTGAGCAACCTCGGCATCCTGGAAACCGCCCGTGTGGCGCTCAAGGGTCTGAACGTCGATCTTGAAAAGATCCGCACCCTGGAGCCGGACGCCGCACTGGGCAACGGCGGCCTGGGTCGTCTGGCCGCCTGCTTCATGGAAAGTATGTCCAGCTTGGGCATCGCCGGTCACGGCTACGGCATCCGCTACGAGCACGGGTTGTTCCGTCAGGCGATCGTCGACGGCTGGCAGCAGGAACAAACCGAAAACTGGCTGGACTTCGGCAACCCGTGGGAGTTTGAGCGTCCGGAAGTAATCTACCTGATCGGCTTTGGCGGCAGCGTGCAGCCAGTGCTGGACGAGGCAGGAATCCCGGCGTTGGATGCCTCCGGCGAAACCAGACAGATCTGGCACGCAGGCGAAACCGTTCGGGCAATTGCCTACGACACGCCCGTGGTCGGATGGCGCGGCAAGGCCGTCAATACTTTGCGTCTATGGCGCGCCCGAGCTGTTGAAGATCTGCACCTTGAGCGCTTCAACGCCGGTGACCACGTTGGCGCTGTGGCAGAAGTGGTGCGCGCGGAAAGTATTTCTCGCGTGCTGTATCCAAACGACAGCACCGAAGCCGGCCAGGAGTTGCGCCTGCGTCAGGAGTACTTCTTCGTCTCGGCTTCACTGCAGGACTTGCTGCGTCGCCACAAGAACATGGGTTACACCATCGGCAGCCTGCCCGAACACGCTGCGATCCAGATGAACGACACGCACCCCTCGATCGCCGTGGCCGAGCTGATGCGCATCCTTATCGATCTGCACGATGTGGAGTGGGACGAAGCCTGGCGCATCACTGTCGGGACATTGGCCTACACCAACCACACGTTGCTGCCCGAAGCGCTGGAAACCTGGCCTGTGGGCCTGATGGAACGCATGCTGCCGCGGCACATGCAGATCATTTACATGATCAACGCCCAACTGATCGACAATGTGCGTGAATCGCAAAAGGACGATCCGGACCTGTTCGGGTTGCTGCGTGCCGTGTCGCTGATCGAAGAAGACAACGGCCGGCGCGTACGCATGGGTAACCTGGCGTTCATTGGTTCGCACAGCACTAACGGCGTTTCGGCGCTGCACACCCAGCTGATGCGCAAAACCGTGTTCGCGCACTTGCACAAGCTGCATCCGGATCGCATCAATAACAAAACCAACGGCATCACCTTCCGCCGCTGGCTGTTCCAGTCCAACCCGGAATTGACCTCGATGCTGGTCAACGAGCTGGGCGAGCAGGTGCTCGACAACCATGAAACCGCTCTGCTAAAGCTTGAGCCGTATGCCGACAAACCTGATTTCCAGAAACAGTTCGCCGCGCAGCGTTTGCAGAGCAAGAAAGCGCTGGCTACGATCATTCAGGAACGCATGGGCATCGTGATCAATCCTGAGGCGATGTTCGATGTGCAGGTCAAACGGATTCACGAGTACAAGCGCCAACTGCTGAACCTGTTCCACACCGTGGCGCTGTATCAGGCCATGCGAGCCGACCCGAGCACTAACTGGGCGCCGCGGGTGAAGATCTTCGCGGGCAAGGCAGCGGCCAGTTATCACTCGGCCAAGCTGATCATCAAACTGGCCAACGACATTGCGCGCACGGTCAACAACGACCCGACATTGCGCGGGCAGTTGAAAGTGGTATTTCTGCCCAACTACAACGTCAGCCTGGCGGAAAGCATTATTCCGGCAGCCGACTTGTCGGAGCAGATTTCCACGGCAGGTCTGGAGGCTTCAGGCACCAGCAACATGAAATTCGGCCTGAACGGCGCACTGACCATCGGCACCCTGGACGGCGCCAACGTGGAAATGAGCGAGCAGGTCGGGCTTGAGCACATGTTCATCTTCGGCATGACCTCGCAGGAAGTCGAAGCGCGCAAACATGCCGGGGAGTTCAACGCCCACGGCGACATTGCCTCTTCCGGCCGTTTGAACGATGTGCTGCAGGCGATTCGTGGCGGAGTGTTCTCACCGGATGATCCGTACCGTTATGCCGGGTTGATCGATCAGTTGATCGCGTACGACCGTTTCTTCGTCTGCGCGGACTTCGAGTCGTACTGGCAGGCTCAGGCCAAGGTTGAGGCGCACTGGCACAACCCTACCGAATGGTGGCGCTCGGCAGTGCTCAATACCTCACGCATGGGCTGGTTCTCCTCGGACCGGACGATTCGCGAGTACGCGACCGATATCTGGAAAGCGCTGGATTGAGGTAACTACAATGCGCCGCGAACCCCGCGGCGCATGCAACCAAGTGACTGTCTGCACCTGCAACATTTCGGTTGACCGCAAATCCTGTGGGAGCGGACCTGTCCGCGAAGACGTCATTGCATTCGCTAGAGATGTGGCGGAGGTAACGGCCTCTTCGCGGACGGGTCCGCTCCCACAATAAAATTTGAGGCGCTGCTGTAATACGGGTCAGATACACAGCCAAGCCCCGCCCTTCTCGCCACAATTTGCTTCATTCTCTCTCACGCCCGATATACTCCCAGCATCGCCGTTTGCGGCCGAAAAGGGATGTCATCGCGTGCAATGGATTCTTCTGCTGGCAGGCTTATTGATGGGGGCGTTGCTCGATGAGTCGCTGATGGGCGGGGCATTGGGCGCGGTGCTGGGCCTGACGATTGGCTTGGTGCTTCGTCTCTCGTCGCTAAGTAAACAGTCAGCCGAGCATCAACAGCAACTGACCCAGACCCAAACCACCCTGGCCGCCTTGCAACAGCGGCTTGCCCTGCTGGAAACCTCCCCCGCCAGCGCCTTCAAAACTGCTGATTCAATTCCCGTCGCAGATCCGCTGCCTGAGCCTTTGAACGTCCAGACCGTCAGCACCGACCGCCCCGAACTGATCTGGGACTTGCCCGATATCGAACAAGCGACGCCAATCCCGGAAGGCGATTCCGAGTGGCGCAGACCTTCACACGCCAAGCAACCGTCCGCACAAAAACCTCAAACACCCAACCTGCTCGACAGCGCCCTGCTGCGCGCGAAAAACTGGCTGCTGGGCGGCAATACCGTGCTGCGCGTCGGCGTGGTGCTGCTGTTTCTCGGCCTGGCGTTCCTGTTGCGCTATGCCACCGAAGGCATGGTCGTCCCGGTTGAGGCGCGATACGCAGCTGTGGCTGCCAGCGCCCTGGCTTTGCTTGGCCTGGGTTGGTGGTTGAGGCAGCGCAACGCGACTTTCGCCCTGATGATGCAAGGCACCGGCATCGCGGTGCTGTACCTGACGGTCTTCGCGGCGATGAAGCTGCAAGCATTGATGAGCCCCGGAATGGCTTTCAGTTTGCTGGTCGCAGTGACTGTGTTTTCTGCCGTGCTCGCCGTCACGCAAAACGCATTGGCGCTGGCCTGCGTTGCGGCGCTCGGCGGTTTTGCAGCCCCCCTGTTGACGTCCACCGGCGAGGGCAGCCACGTCGCACTGTTCAGTTACTTCGCATTGCTCAACGCCGGAATCTTCGCCATCGCCTGGTTCAAGGCCTGGCGCCCGCTGAACCTGATCGGCTTCATCGGCACGTTCGGCATCGGTCTCGCCTGGGGCCTCAAAGCCTATACGCCGGCATTATTCTGGAGCACCGAGCCTTTCTTGATTCTGTTCTTCCTGATGTATCTGGCTATCGGCTTGTTGTTCGCCCGACGCAAGCTCCAGGAACACGCAACCGGGCCGGAAGACGATAGCCGCGCCGCGCTACTGCGTTGGTCCGCCAAACAGAGCCATTACGTCGACGGCAGCTTACTGTTTGGTACACCTATCGCCGGTTTCGGCCTGCAATACGCGTTGATCGAACACATACCGTTCGGCACGGCATTCAGCGCGCTGGCAATGGGCATTCTCTATATGGCCATCGCGCGGGTACTCGCCGGACATGCGCCGGGCCGCGCGTTGCTGCTGGTGGAAACCTGCCTGGCGCTGGGCGTAGTGTTCGCGACATTGGCCATTCCACTTGGGCTCGACGCGCAGTGGACTACCATTGCCTGGGCCATCGAAGGCGCGGCGGTGTTCTGGCTCGGCATGCGCCAGGACAGAGTCCTGGCCCGGAGCTTTGGCCTGCTGTTGCAACTGGGCGCCGGCATCTCGTTTTTCGGCGTAATCAATGCCTGGTTTGCACCGACGTTCGACCACGGCGATTTCTGGACGCCGCTGCTGATCGCCGCCGCCGGACTGCTTAGCGCGTGGATGGTCCACAACATTGGCACGTTACGATTCTTGAGCCGGAAAGTTTTGCAACCCGCGTTACTGCTGTGGGGTGCCCTGTGGTGGGCGGTTGCGCTGTGCGTATCGACGCACTTTATTCCCGGCGAGGCAGGCATTCCTTATCTGCTGTTCGGTGGCGCGATCAGTGTCGGGCTGTGGATGCTGATCGCGCTGCGTCTACAATGGCCAGGCATGGCGCAACTCTGCACCCTGCTCACCCCGTTATCTGGCGCGCTGCTACTGATCGAGATCGTCGACACGCGCTATAACCCCGCCGCCGATTGGGGCTGGCTCGGCTGGATGGCGGTGTTGGTGATTCACTTCCTGTCGCTGCGGCGCCTGGCCCCTATGATCCCGCCACTCATGCTCAACATCACCCACGCCTTGGGCTGCTGGTTGATCATCAGCGTGCTGTCGCTGGAGTTGCGCTATGCCTTGATGCAGCTTTCGGAGCACTACAACGCCTGGCGCTGGCTGGGTTGGGCGCTGCTGCCGAGTCTGTATTTGCTGGCGATGACCTCCCCGCGCAACTGGCCGTGGCCGATCAGCGATTACCCTAAACCCTATCGCGTCTGGGCTGCCGCACCACTGGCGGCGCTGATGCTGGCGTGGTTCTGGCTGGCCAACGGTTTCAGCGAAGGCGCCGCCGATCCGCTGCCGTACCTGCCACTGATCAATCCGCTGGAATTGGGCCTGCTGCTGGCGTTGGTGGGCATTTGCCTGTGGACCTGGAAACTTCTGCCACAGCTGGGCATGCCCCCGGCTAACGCGCAAAAGGCTGCGCTGCTTATCGCTGGCGCATCCCTGTTTGCGCTGATCACTGCGATAGTCATGCGCACCGCTCACCATTGGGCGAGCGTGCCGTGGGACGGCGAATCGCTGGTGTCGTCGATGCGCGTGCAGGCCGGGCTTTCTATCGTCTGGACGCTCATGGCGCTGGCATTGATGATCGGCGGCCATTTGCGTCAGCGCAGAGACGTCTGGCTGGTGGGCGCAGTGCTGATCGGCGTTGTGGTTGCCAAGCTGTTCTTCGTCGAACTCAGCGACCGGGGTGGGCTGGAGCGGATCGTCTCGTTTATCGGCGTTGGCATTCTGCTGCTCGTAGTGGGATATTTCGCACCACTTCCGCCGAAATCCCCTGCGCGCCTTTGCTCCTCCGAAGAGCCCGCCACGGATTCGCCCCGCCCATGAGGAATGCGTTGTTGAGTCGTCACTTCATTGCCAGGGCCGCTGTGTTAGGCACCCTTTTTTGCACCATGTCGTTCGGCCACGCCGAAGATTTGCCGGACGACTTCGCCAGCCAGACGCCGCTCACCCTCAGCGGCGACGGCCCGTGGTATCGACTGGAATTACCCCTGTCGGTGCAGTTGCAAGCGCAGCAGGGCAACCTCAACGACGTGCGGATTTTCAATGCCGACGGGCAGGCTCAGCCTTATGCGCTGACAGTCAGTCGGCCTCAACGAGCGGAAGACGAACAGCCGATTTCGGTGAAGTGGTTCCCGCTGTACAACCGCGACGACGCCAAAGACGCCGAGCCGACCATCCGTGTCGAGCGCACCCCCAATGGCACGCTGGTGGAGGTGCAGCCGCAAAGTGAAATCGAGGCCGGAGAAGAAATACTGCGCGGCTGGCTGCTGGACACCAGCGCGATCAATGCGCCGCTCGATCAACTGATCATCGACTGGAACACCGAGCGCGAAGGCTTCCAGCGTTTCACCATCGAAGCCAGTGACGATCTGCAACATTGGCAGCGCTGGGGCGAAGGCCAGGTCGCGCGGTTGTCGTTTTCCGATGAACTGGTCGAACAGCGCGAAGTGCCGTTGCCTGGCCGCAAGGCTCGGTATTTGCGGTTGCTGTGGAATAACCCGCAATCGGCGCCGACCCTGACCTCCGCTCAATTGCTCAGTACTCATCCGGGCGTTCTGCCGCTCAGTTGGTCGCCCGCTATTACTGGACGGACCGAGAAGGCTGGCGTTTATACCTGGGCGTTGCCGGTGGCGCTGCCGATCGAGCGTATGAAAGTCGACCTCCAGCAAGCCAATAGCCTGGCGCCCGCGACGCTGTACGGCCGACGTGACGCAAGCGCGCCGTGGCGGCAGATCAACGACGGATTGCTGTATCGACTGACTCAAAACGGTCAGGACGTCACGCAGAATGAAATCCAACTGCCCGGCGATGTGGTGCAGCAACTGAAGCTGGAAGTCGACGAACGTGGCGGCGGGCTGGGCGCCGATGCGCCGCGTCTGAATGTCGCCGTGCGTGCCACGCAGTTGGTGTTCCTCGGGCGCAGTGCGCCGCCTTACACGCTGGCCATTGGCAACAAAACGATCAGCGGCGCCAACTTGCCATTATCGACGTTGGTCCCCGGAGTCACCGAGCAAAAGCTTGCCTCGTTGGGTGGCGCTACGCTCCTGTCCACCCCGGTCATGACGCCGGCAGCACCTTTAGTGGTGGCCGATGCGCGCGACTGGAAACGCATGGGGCTATGGGCGGTGCTGGTCATCGGGGTCCTGTTTTTAGGCTGGATGGCGTTGAGTACGTTGCGCACGTCGAAAAAAAGTCGCTGATGCTGAATCGATACCGCCGTCGCAAACAGAGCGAGATGTTGGCGTTTTGCGGCTACGCTCAGGGGCGACGTGAACTCAATGGCTCTGAACCCAGTCTGACAGGCAGTATTACGTCATCACACGCGTTAAACTGTGCGCGTTTTTAATCCCCTTCTTCGGAGCTCTCCATGTCCCGCGTTACCCTGAGTCGCTATCTGATTGAGCAGACCCGTAGCAACAACACGCCTGCCGATCTGCGCTTCCTTATCGAAGTGGTCGCGCGCGCATGCAAGGAAATCAGCCACGCCGTTTCCAAAGGCGCCTTAGGCGGCGTTCTTGGCAGCATGGGCACTGAAAACGTCCAAGGTGAAGTGCAGAAGAAGCTCGACGTGATTTCCAACGAAATCTTGCTCGAAGCCAACGAATGGGGCGGTCACCTGGCCGGCATGGCGTCCGAAGAAATGGACAATGCCTACCAGATCCCGGGCAAATACCCGAAGGGCGCTTACCTGCTGGTGTTCGACCCACTGGACGGTTCGTCCAACATCGACATAAACGCCCCGGTCGGCACCATTTTCTCGGTATTGCGTTGCCCCAATGAATACCTCAGCCAGAACGAAGCCTTGAATGAAAAGGCTTTTCTGCAGCCAGGCACCGAGCAAGTCGCTGCCGGTTATGCCATTTACGGCCCGCAGACCATGCTGGTATTGACCTTGGGTGATGGCGTCAAGGGCTTCACGCTGGACCGCGAAATGGGCAGCTTCGTGCTGACTCATGAAGACATTACGATCCCGGAGTCCACTCAGGAATTCGCAGTCAACATGTCCAACCAGCGTCACTGGGAAGCCCCGGTACAACGCTACGTTGACGAGTTGCTGGCTGGCGAAGACGGCCCGCTGAAGAAGAACTACAACATGCGCTGGGTTGCCGCGATGGTTGCCGACGTGCATCGCATCCTGACCCGTGGCGGTCTGTTCATGTATCCGCGCGACAGTCGCGAGCCGTCCAAACCGGGCAAACTGCGTCTGATGTACGAAGCCAACCCGATGTCGTTTCTGGTTGAGCAAGCCGGCGGCGCATCCACTGACGGTCATCAACGCATTCTCGACATTCAGCCTGAAGGCCTGCACCAGCGTGTTGCGGTGTTCCTGGGTTCGAAAGAAGAAGTTGAGCGCGCGACCTCGTACCACAAGAGCTGATCGCCATGACCGCGCCTTGGCTGCCGTTGCTTGAGTGGTGGTTCGGTACGACCGAATCGCCCAGCGAAGCGGCGAAGGCCAAGGGCAAATTGTGGTTCGGCAAGAAGAAAAGCCAAGACACCGACGCGCACAATCGCTTCGGTGGACTGGTGGAGCAGGCACTGGCGGGTGGTTTGTCCGAATGGGTTGAAAGCCCCCAAGGCTGGCTGGCGCTGGTGCTGCTGCTCGATCAACTGCCACGGATGATCTTTCGTGACATCGCCAAGGCCTATTCTGGCGATCCCCGCGCGCTGCAACTGGTCAAACATGGCCTGAAATTGCAACGCGAGCTGCCGCTCACTCCGCTGCAACGGACCTTTCTTTACCTCGTGCTAGAACACAGCGAAAACCTCGCTGACCAGGATGAGGCCATTCGCCGCTTCACCGATTTAATCCCGCTGCTGCCCTCGACCGACTGTGAACACTTCACCCAAAGCCTGATTTACGCCCGCAAGCATCAGGTCGTAATTAAAAGGTTTGGCCGGTTTCCGCATCGTAATGAGGTGCTGGGACGGGAGTCGACGGAGGAGGAAGTGGCGTTTTTGCAGGAGCGTGGGTCGAGGTTTTAAATATTAGCCCTGTAGGAGCGAACTTGTGCGCGATGCATTCTGCCTCAAACACCGCGCTGGTTGTCTCGCCAACAAGTTGGCTCCTACAGGAATAAACGGTCAGCCAGGGAACCAGCCACCTACCTTTCTCTTCTAAGCTTTCGGTATCGCGCCAGCGTGTTGCGTCACGGACGAACGCTGCGACGTCGCCCCCCTTTCGTTTCAGGAGCTTCATCCATGTCATTGCGCTCTCTTGCATTGTTGTCGTTCTGCGTTTTGCTGGCGGCTTGCAGCAAGGTCAATCAGGAAAACTATTCGAAAATCTCGGCGGGCATGCCCAAGGCCGATGTAGAGAGATTGCTAGGCAGCCCAACCGAATGCTCCAGCGCGTTGGGTATGTCGAGCTGTACGTGGGGCGATCAGAAGCGTTTTATCAGCGTCCAATACGCCGGTGACAAAGTGGTGCTGTTTTCCGGTCAGGGGCTCAAATGAACATCCGTCATTCCTTGCAAATAGGCGCGCTCGCACTTGTAGCGCTGTTGATGGCGGGTTGTGCTTCGTCGGGTGGAGACTCCATGGCTCCGCGAACCGTGGACCACGTCGATCTCAAACGCTATCAGGGCACGTGGTACGAACTGGCGCGTATGCCGATGTTCTTTCAACGCAACTGCGCGCAATCCGAAGCACTCTACAAGCTGAAGGATGACGGCAACGTCGCCGTCACCAACCGCTGCCGCACGATCGATGGCAAGTGGGAAGAGGCCACCGGCACGGCGTCGCCACAAGTGCCGGGCAAGACCGACAAGCTGTGGGTGGTGTTCGATAACTGGTTTTCGCGACTGCTGCCCGGTGTAGCGAAGGGCGATTACTGGGTGCTGTACCTGGGCGACGACTACAAAACTGCGCTGGTCGGCAACCCAAGCCGCAAATACCTGTGGCTGCTGTCGAGGACTGCCCATGTGTCCGAGCGGACCAAAGAAGATCTGCTGGCCAAGGCGCAGCAGCAGGGATACGACACCACGATGCTGATCTGGCGGGTGGACGATTCGAAGATTGGGAAAGCCGAGTAACCGGCCATTGTAGGAGCGCGCTTGCCCGCGATTTCGGTATGTCAGTAACCCATGTTTTGCCTGACACACTGTAATCGCGGGCAAGCGCGCTCCTACAGTCGACCGCGTCTTGCCCTAGCCCAACATCTCCCGCAGCACCTGCGCGAACGCCCGACTGCTTTGCTCTTCATCGGCGTGCCGACCATCGCTGATCACCCAGCGACCATTGACCATGACATCCCGAATCTGCCGATCTCCGCCCGCGAACAGCCAGCGGTTGAGAATGCCGTCGCCTGATGCCGTGGCCAGGTACGGATCATCACCGTCCAGCACCAGCCAATCTGCGCGTTTGCCGACTTCCAGCGCCCCAACAGGTTGCCCCATCGCATGAGCGCCACCCACTAACGCAGCGTCATACAGCGTGCGCCCCACCATGGGTTGATCGCTGCGATACAGCCGATTACGCCGCTGATCACGCAGACGCTGGCCGTATTCGAGCCAACGAAGCTCCTCGACCACGCTCAACGACACGTGACTGTCCGAGCCAATCCCCCAACGCCCGCCTTGGGCGATGTAGTCCACTGCCGGAAAGATGCCGTCGCCAAGGTTCGCCTCGGTCGTCAGACACAACCCCGCCACAGCACGGCTGCTGGCCATTAGCGCGACCTCATCGGCTTCGGCGTGGGTGGCATGCACCAGGCACCAGCGTTGATCGACATCGACATTTTCGTACAGCCACTGCAGCGGGCGTCGACCGCTCCAGTTCAGGCAGTCGTCGACTTCCTTCTGCTGCTCGGCGATGTGGATATGAACGGGGCATTGCTTGTCGCTGGCGGCCAGCACATCGCCGATCTGCTGCGGCGTCACTGCGCGCAAGGAGTGGAAACACAGGCCCAGCGCTTGAGCCGGCTGGGTCTGGATGATCTGACGCAGACTGGTCTGCAGGTCGAGATAGCTGTCAGTGCTGTGGATAAAACGCCGTTGCCCTTCATTCGGCGCCTGGCCGCCGAAGCCTGAATGGCTGTACAACACGGGCAGCAAGGTCAATCCAATGCCCACCGAACTCGCCGCCTCGCTGACCCGCATCGCCAGTTCGGCCGGGTTTGCATAGGGCTTGCCGCTGGTGTCCTGGTGGACATAATGGAATTCGGCGACGCAGGTGAAACCGCCCTTGAGCATTTCGATATACAGCTGTCGGGCAATGATGCCCAACTGCTCCGGGCTGATCTGGCCGACCAGCCGGTACATCAAATCGCGCCAGGTCCAGAAGCTGTCGTTGGGATTGCCGGCAACTTCCGCCAGCCCCGCCATCGCGCGTTGAAATGCGTGGGAGTGCAGGTTCGGCATGCCTGGGACGACCGGACCGTTCATTAGCTCGGCGCCTTCACTGTCGGCGTTGGCCAAAACCCGTGTCAGCATTCCATCCGGACTGACGTCAAAACGCACATTAGTTGCCCAGCCGGTTGGCAGCAACGCACGTTCAGCAAAGAAAACGGACATCGTTTTTGCACCCCTCGCGTGAAATTGTCTATACATATACAGACGTTTGCCTGCTCGGTAAACTGCGACAAGCTTGTCGTCAAACAGGTTAATGGTTAGCGTGAGCGCTGCTGCTATTTGTTGCTGTTAATAGACCATTGACCCTTCATTACGCCAAACAAGGATTTCTCTGTGCCGACTCCGCCCGCCATCTCTCCGCTGGCCGCCCAGATGGGTGAAAGTCCGGCGCCGCTATACGCCCGGGTCAAGCAGATGATCAATCAGCAAATCGCCAACGGCACCTGGCCGCCGCATCATCGCGTACCTTCTGAAAGCGAACTGGTGACCCAACTTGGATTCAGCCGCATGACCATCAACCGCGCCCTGCGGGAGATGACCGCCGAGGGATTGCTGGTACGCATGCAGGGCGTCGGCACTTTCGTCGCAGAACCCAAAACCCAATCCGCGCTGTTCGAAGTGCACAACATCGCTGATGAAATCGCCTCTCGCGGCCACCGTCATACGTGCAAGGTCATTATTCTCTGCGAAGAAGCCGCCGGCTCCGAACGCGCGCTGGCTCTGGACATGCGCGAAGGTCAGCGGGTGTTTCATTCATTGATCGTGCATTTCGAAAACGATATCCCGGTGCAAATTGAGGACCGTTTCGTCAACGCCGCCGTGGCCCCTGAATACCTGCTTCAGGACTTCACCCTGCAAACGCCTTATGCCTATTTGTCGAACGTCGCGCCCCTGACTGAGGGCGAACACGTGGTCGAGGCGATTCTGGCCGAATCGGACGAGTGCGAACTGTTGCAGATTGAAAAGGGCGAGCCCTGCCTGCTGATCCGCCGTCGCACCTGGTCGGGCCGCATACCGGTGACCGCCGCGCGCCTGATTCACCCCGGTTCCCGCCACCGCCTTGAAGGACGCTTCAGCAAATGACTCCACTGACTGTTCTGCGCGCGGCCAATTACCCGCGCATGCCCTGGAAAAACGGCGGCGGCAGTACTGAAGAAATCACCCGCGACGCCGGCGACGGGCTCGACGGTTTCGGCTGGCGCCTGTCGATCGCCGACATCGAGCAGTCTGGTGGCTTCTCCTCGTTTGCCGGCTACCAGCGCATCATCACCGTGCTGCAAGGTGCAGGCATGACGCTGGACGTCGATGGTGCGACCAGCGAAGCGTTGCTGCCGTCTGACCCTTTTGCCTTCAGCGGCGACAGTCAGGTTTCCTGCACGTTGCTCGACGGCCCGATCCGCGATTTCAACCTGATCTATGCGCCCACCCGTTATCGCGCACGACTGCAATGGATCGACGTATTACTGCCGCAGCGGTTCTTTACCTCTGCCAGCGTTTTCCTGCTGTTCAGCGCTGCCGAACAAGTGGCCGTCAATGCTGCCGAGCATCCGCCGCAACTTCTTGAAAAACACGACTGCCTACAATTGGATAACGAAACTGGCGCGCTGCTTGAAGTGGTGTTGTACGCGCCGCGGGCTAGCCGTTGCTGCGTGATTGAGCTGACGGCGATCTGAATCTGCGGCAGTCCGCACAGCGACTAATCTGGTACGGAAACATCTGCGCGCACCAGCTGTGCTAATTTGCTGCCTTTTTTCAGGGACGCTCAAACTGCCAATGACGACCATCAATAACAAAGAAACCCCACGAGCCCTCGCCATACTGGCCAGCTTTCTTGCCTCCGAATCCGCAGGCGGCCTGGTGCTGATGGGCGCTGCGCTGGCCGCGATCATCGTTGCCAACTCACCGCTCGCCCCAGGCTACTTCGCAGCGTTGCATAGCGTGTGGGGTGGGTTGTCGATTGAGATGTGGATCAACGACGGTCTGATGGCGATCTTCTTCCTGATGGTCGGCCTGGAAATCAAACGCGAAGTGCTGGCCGGCGGCCTGTCGAGCTGGAGTCAACGCGCCCTCCCCGGTTTCGCGGCAGTCGGAGGCATGGTAGTTCCGGCACTGATCTACATCGCTGTGAACTGGGGTAATCCCGAAACCCTCGCCGGCTGGGCCATTCCGGCCGCCACTGACATCGCCTTCGCCCTCGGTGTGCTGTCGCTGTTAGGCAAACGCGTGCCGACCTCGCTGAAAGTGTTCCTCGCCGCACTGGCGATTCTCGATGATCTGGGCGCTGTCACCATCATCGCGCTGTTCTACAGCACCGGCCTGAACATGCCGATGCTGCTTGCCTCCTTCGCCACGCTCGCTGTCTTGATCGTGATGAACCGTATGGGCGTTCGGCGTCTGTCGCCTTATCTGCTGCTGGGCTTGCTGCTGTGGTTCTTTGTCCTGCAATCGGGCGTTCACGCGACACTCGCAGGTGTTGCGCTGGCGCTGTGCATTCCACTGGGCAAACCGGAGGACGAAGCACGCTCGCCACTGCTGTTTCTGGAAGAAAAGATGCATTACTGGGTCGCGTTTGCCGTGGTGCCGATCTTCGGTTTCGCCAACGCCGGGGTCTCGCTGTCGGGCATCACGCTGGGTAATCTGGTGGACCCGGTGCCGTTGGGCGTGGCGCTCGGGCTGTTTGTCGGCAAGCAGATTGGCGTGTTCCTCGCGGCGGTCCTGGCGATTCGCGCAGGCCTGGCCGTGCTGCCCGAGGGTAGCAACTGGGCGCAGCTCTACGGCGTGGCGTTGTTGTGCGGGATTGGCTTCACCATGAGCTTGTTCATCGGCAACCTCGCCTTCCCCGGCATCCCGCACTTGATTGATGAAGTAAAAGTGGGCGTATTGCTGGGCTCGATACTGGCGGCGATTGGTGGGGTGATTTTGTTGCGTAGCAAGATGAGTCAGCACTGATATCAGCTCCTACGATCCTGTGGGGTTCGATTTTCAAAATTATTTCCAAACCACTGCATCCAGATCCTTTCCTGACGGGTAGTACAGACAGCAGCCCTTCGCTGCCAATGGATTACCCATCAGGAGAACCACCCATGAACGCTAAAAAACGCTTCTGCCTGACAGCCGGCGCAATGGCCTTGAGCTGCGCAACCTCCGTATTTGCTCAGGCTGACTTGCCTGACTCCATCAAAGTCCCGGCCGGGCACAAGGTCAGCATGGAGACCACCGGCGTCGGCGAAATTACCTACGAGTGCAAAGTCAAAGCCACCAACGCCAATGAGACAGAGTGGGTATTCGTGGGTCCTAAAGCGGTGCTCAACGACCGCAGCGGCAAGCAAGTAGGCACCTACTTCGGCCCGCCAGCGACCTGGGAAGCCAAAGACGGCTCCAAAGTGACCGGCACCCAGCTGGCCGTGGCGCCTTCGAGCGCTGGAAACTTGCCGTATCAATTGGTCAAGGCCAACCCGGCTGAAGGCAAAGGCGCCATGACCGGTGTTACGTACATCCAGCGCGTGGCGCTC
This sequence comes from Pseudomonas rosaeacicularis, assembly GCF_057128745.1. Classification (NCBI taxonomy): domain Bacteria; kingdom Pseudomonadati; phylum Pseudomonadota; class Gammaproteobacteria; order Pseudomonadales; family Pseudomonadaceae; genus Pseudomonas; species Pseudomonas rosaeacicularis. Next base: position 373,016 of record NZ_JBSKHT010000001.1, on the reverse strand, counting down.
AAAGGCGGCGTTGCCCCGGCCACCGTCTGTGCAGCCGCCAACAAAGGCGCGAAAGAAGTGGTCAAGTATCAAGCGGACTACATTTTTTGGGCCGCTAACTGACAGAACCGACTCCTTATCCTGACGCAGGAAGTGGTCTATGCTCCTGCGCGGGATGCCCCGGTCATTGATCGGGGAATGGAGTTTTCTTTTCACGGCTGATCGATTTGTCCGCGCACCAGACTCCTTTTGATTACGAAGCTGCTTTGCATGCCTGCGCTCGTGGCGATCGGCAGGCGCTGCATCGTCTTTATGAACAGGAGAGTGCGCGCTTGCTGGGCGTAGTTCAGCGCATCGTGCGTGACACGGCACTGGCCGAAGACATCGTGCATGACGCCTTTATCAAAATCTGGAGCCGCTCTAGCAGTTTCGATAACAGTCGGGGCTCGGCGCGGGGCTGGATATTCACGATTGCCCGGCATTTGGCGCTCAACACCGTGCGCAACAACGCACGGGAAGTGCCGATGAACGACGACGATATTGACGACAGCCAGGTGCAGGCCACGCTGGACGGCTGGCAGGAAACTCAGGACGCCTTCGATTGGCGGGTCAACCCCGGACGCATCGACTTCTGTCTTGAACAGCTGGAGCCGGTGCGTCGCAATTGTGTGTTTCATGCTTATGTCGACGGTTACTCCCATCAGGAAATCGCCAGCAAAATTGGCGCGCCGCTGGGCACCGTCAAAGCCTGGATCAAACGTAGCCTCGCCGCCCTGCGGGAGTGCATTGGATGAACGAAACCCCAGGCAATGCCCGCGATCCTGACCTGCAAACGCTTGCGGGCGAATACGTGCTTGGCACCTTATCGGCGCGACAACGCAAGGACGTGCAAGAACGTCTGCCGCGCGAACCTGCACTGCAAGCGGCAGTTGATGCGTGGGAAGCCCGGTTGCTCGACCTCACTCAACTGGCCGAACCGCAAACGCCCTCGCCGCGCCTGTGGGATCGAATCGAACGCAGTGTCGATGCCCTTGAACCTCATTCGTTGAAAACCCGCCCCGTGATAAAAACGCGCTGGTGGGACAGTCTTGGCGTGTGGCGAGGCTTGGCCGGCGCAGGACTGGCCGCCTCGTTGGTGCTGGGCATCACGCTGATCACCCATACCGTCTCGCCTCCACCGCCTTCGTATCTGGTGGTGCTGGTCGCGCCGCAGGACAAAGCGCCTGGATGGGTCATCCAGACCAGCGACTCCCGTGAGATCCAGTTGATTCCGCTGGGCATGGCCGAAGTGCCACAGGACAAGGCGCTGCAGTTCTGGACCAAGGCCGATGACTGGAAAGGCCCGGTTTCCCTGGGCCTGGTCAAGCCCGGGCAAGTCCTGAAAGTCCCGTTGGATAGTCTGCCGACGCTGCAGCCCAATCAGTTGTTCGAGCTGACACTTGAGACGTCCACCGGCTCGCCAACGGGAAAACCTACCGGCCCGATTCAGTTTATTGGTCGCGCGGTTAAAGTCATCTGACACGCCTTCTACGTCCGGTCTGCTGCCATGATGTGGCGTAACAGGCTGTTACCGCGCGCACCGCTTCGGAGCGCGGCGCACCGAAAAGTAACAGCTTGCCTCTATTCCGACTCCTTCAAACCGAGCACGCCCGCTCAGTAATGCATCGTCCTGCAAGCCCGATCCAGAAGGGTGCGCTCGGTTTTTCAGCACTCGTCGCAAAAGTTGGTCCTCTGCTTGCATATGCTTGTATGTACAAGTAAAGATAGGTACGCATGAGTGACGTCTGAAGCATTAGTAACGACTGCTACAGTCAACGCAGCGAGACGTACCAACTACCTGTTAGGCCTGTTCGCCGCAGGCACCACTCGCCCAGTGCCTGGGCCGGTCTGGACCGATCATCGAGGATTGCTACGTGACTACTGAAAACAAAACCCCGCAATGGACCAAACGCCGCGACGTCGAAATCCGCGCCGCCCGTGGCAACACACTGACCGCCAAAAGCTGGATGACCGAAGCGCCGTTGCGGATGTTGATGAACAACCTCGACCCGGACGTCGCCGAGAACCCGAACGAGCTGGTGGTCTACGGCGGTATCGGTCGCGCAGCCCGCAACTGGGAATGCTACGACAAGATCGTCGAAAGCCTGACCAACCTGAACGATGACGAAACCCTGCTGGTGCAGTCCGGCAAGCCGGTCGGCGTGTTCAAGACCCACACCAACGCCCCGCGCGTCCTCATCGCCAACTCCAACCTCGTCCCGCACTGGGCGAGCTGGGAACACTTCAACGAACTCGACGCAAAAGGTCTGGCCATGTATGGCCAGATGACGGCGGGCAGCTGGATCTACATCGGCAGCCAAGGCATCGTTCAAGGCACCTACGAAACCTTCGTCGAGGCCGGTCGCCAGCATTACAACGGCAGCCTGAAAGGCAAGTGGGTGCTGACCGCAGGCCTTGGCGGGATGGGCGGCGCGCAGCCTTTGGCCGCTGGCATGGCAGGCGCATGCTCGCTGAACATCGAATGCCAACAGAGCCGCATCGATTTCCGCCTGAAAACCCGTTACGTCGACGAGCAGGCCAATGACTTGGACGACGCGCTGGCACGTATCGCCAAGTACACGTCAGAAGGCAAGGCGATCTCCATCGCGCTGTGCGGCAACGCAGCAGAAATCCTCCCGGAAATGGTCCGTCGTGGCGTTCGCCCGGACATGGTCACCGACCAGACCAGCGCCCACGACCCGCTCAACGGTTATCTGCCAAAAGGCTGGACTTGGGAGCAGTACCGCGACCGCGCCGCCACTGAACCCGCTGCCGTGGTGAAAGCCGCCAAGCAATCGATGGCCGAGCACGTTGAAGCGATGCTGGCGTTCCAGAAAATGGGTATCCCGACCTTCGACTACGGCAACAACATCCGCCAGATGGCCAAGGAAGAAGGCGTTACCAACGCTTTCGATTTTCCAGGCTTCGTGCCTGCCTACATCCGCCCGCTGTTCTGCCGTGGCGTAGGACCGTTCCGTTGGGCCGCGCTGTCGGGCAACCCGGAAGATATCTACAAAACTGACGCCAAGGTCAAAGAGCTGATCCCGGACGACGCGCACCTGCACAACTGGCTGGACATGGCCCGCGAGCGCATTGCGTTTCAGGGTCTGCCGGCGCGTATTTGCTGGGTCGGCCTGGGCCAGCGCGCCAAGCTGGGTCTGGCGTTCAATGAAATGGTACGCAGCGGCGAGCTGTCAGCCCCTGTCGTCATCGGTCGCGATCACCTGGATTCGGGATCGGTTGCCAGCCCGAACCGCGAAACCGAATCGATGCAGGACGGCTCCGACGCAGTGTCCGACTGGCCCTTGCTCAACGCCCTGCTCAACACTGCCAGCGGCGCGACCTGGGTTTCGCTGCACCACGGCGGCGGCGTCGGCATGGGCTTCTCGCAGCATTCGGGGATGGTCATTGTCTGTGATGGCACCGATGAAGCGGCCGAGCGCATTGCCCGCGTTCTGCACAACGATCCAGCAACCGGGGTTATGCGTCACGCCGATGCCGGTTACCAGATCGCTATCGATTGCGCCAAAGAGCAGGGCCTGAACCTGCCGATGATTACCGACTGAAAAGCGACATCGTAGAAGCGCCCTTGCCCGCGATTGCGTTGGCCCATTCAACATGACGGGTGACTGACACAACGCAATCGCGGGCAAGCACGCTCCTACAAGGTTAATGACGCTCACACAGTTCCAGAGGAACGCTGGCAATGGCTGCGCCAGACAATCGAAATGGCCCCGCGACGCACGCGGCGGTGAACTGACCGGGCGCAATGCACGTCTGGTGTAAAGCTACGCTGGGGAGAAACGGGATGGCGCTGAAACGGCGCCTCCCACAGGCTGGATGCCACTTTGCTTTTCGTTACTGCCGTAATCCATTTCAAGACCAGGAGCGTCACACAATGAAAACGAAAAAGGCCCTGCTATCCACGTTGCTTTGCGCAGGCTTGCTGACCGGAGCCGGCGCGAGCCAGGCGGCGGGTTGGTGTGAGTCCGGTAAACCTGTGAAATTCGCAGGCCTGAACTGGGAAAGCGCCATGTTGCTGACCGACGTGCTGCAAGACATCCTGAAAACAGGTTATGGCTGTGAAGTCGACAGCTTGCCAGGCAACTCCATCACCATGGAAAACGCCTTGGGCACCAATGATATTCAAGTGTTCGCCGAAGAGTGGGTCGGCCGCAGCGAAGTCTGGAACAAGGCCGAAAAAGCCGGAAAAGTGGTCGGCGTCGGTGCGCCGGTCAAGGGCGCCATCGAAGGCTGGTACGTGCCGCGCTACGTGATCGAAGGCGACGCCAAACGCAAGCTCGAGGCCAAAGCGCCGGACCTGAAATCGATCAGCGATCTGGCCAAATACGCCTCGTTGTTCAAGGACGCCGAAGAGCCTGAGAAAGGCCGTTTCTACAACTGCCCTGCTGGCTGGACCTGCGAGCTTGAAAACAGCGAAATGCTGAAAAGCTATGGCCTGGAAGACAAGTACACCAACTTCCGCCCAGGCACCGGCCCTGCGCTGGATGCCGCGATCCTGTCGAGCTACAAGCGTGGCGAGCCAATCCTGGCTTACTACTGGTCGCCGACGCCGTTGATGGGTCAGGTGGACATGGTGCGCCTGGAAGAGAAAGCCGGCGTGAACAAGACCATCGACATCAAGGTCGGCCTGTCCAAAGCGTTCCACGAGCAGGCGCCTGAGCTGGTAGCGGTGATGGAGAAGGTCAACATCCCGATCGAGCTGCTGAACCAGAATCTGGCGCGCATGACCAAGGACCGCATCGAATCGCCAAAACTGGCGAAGATCTTCCTCAAGGAACACCCGGAAATCTGGCACCAGTGGGTAACTGAAGACGCGGCGAAGAAGGTGGATGCGTCGTTGTAAGACTTGGCCGCCGCTATTTGACGGCAACGGCAAACACTGTGGGAGCGGACCTGTCCGCGAATGCTGAGGAGCAGACGCAAGATTTGTATCGAATTGACTGACGTCTTCGCGGACAGGTCCGCTCCCACAGGTTATTTGCAACGCCAAATAGCAGCGTTTAAATCGCATCGCAATGCGCACGAACACGCTCCACCCACTTGATCGAGAGCACCTTATGTTTCCCGAAAGTTTCACATTCTCCATTGCTGACTGGGTCAATGACTGGGTCGACAAGCTGGTCACCAACTACGGCGACGTGTTCCGGCACATCTCCGACACGCTGTTGTGGGCCATCGTCAAACTCGAAGGCCTGCTGCGCATCGCACCGTGGTGGGTGTTGCTGGCTATCGTTGGCGGCATCGCCTGGCATGCCACACGAAAAATCACCACCACAGCGGTGATCGTGGGCCTGTTGTTTCTGGTGGGCGCAGTCGGCTTGTGGGACAAGCTGATGCAGACCCTTGCCTTAATGCTGGTCGCAACCTTCATTTCGGTGTTGATCGGCATTCCGCTGGGCATTCTGTCCGCACGCAGCAATCGCCTGCGTTCGGTGCTGATGCCGCTGCTGGACATCATGCAGACCATGCCCAGCTTCGTATATTTGATCCCGGTGCTGATGCTGTTCGGTCTGGGCAAAGTCCCGGCGATCTTCGCCACCGTGATCTACGCAGCGCCCCCGTTGATTCGCCTGACCGATCTGGGCATTCGTCAGGTGGACGGCGAAGTCATGGAAGCGATCAACGCCTTCGGTGCCAATCGCTGGCAGCAACTGTTCGGCGTGCAACTGCCACTGGCCCTGCCCAGCATCATGGCTGGCATAAACCAGACCACGATGATGGCCCTGTCGATGGTGGTTATCGCCTCAATGATTGGCGCCCGCGGTCTGGGCGAAGACGTGCTGATCGGGATTCAGACCCTGAACGTCGGACGCGGTCTTGAAGCGGGTCTGGCGATTGTGATCCTCGCGGTGGTGATCGACCGCATCACGCAGGCTTACGGCCGTCCACGGCATGAGGCGAACAAATGATGAACGCGCCATCGAATTCAGAACCCACTCCAATCCCAAACGCAGCGCCCAACAAGATTGTGGTGAAGAACGTCTACAAGATCTTCGGCAACCGATCCAAAGAAGCGCTGAGCATGATTCAGCAGCACAAATCCAAGGATCAGGTGCTCGCTGAAACCGGCTGCGTAGTTGGCGTGAACGACCTGTCACTGGCTATCGGCAGCGGCGAAATCTTCGTGATCATGGGCCTTTCCGGCTCCGGCAAATCGACACTGGTGCGCCATTTCAACCGGCTGATCGACCCCACCAGCGGAGAGATTCTGGTGGACGGCGAAAACATCCTGACCTACGACATGGAAGCGCTGCGCAACTTCCGTCGGCACAAGATCAGCATGGTATTCCAGAGCTTCGGCCTGCTGCCGCACAAGACAGTTGCCGACAATGTGTCTTACGGCCTGAAAGTGCGCGGCGAAACCAAAGCCATGTGCGACGAGCGTGCGCAGCACTGGATCACCACGGTGGGCCTGAAAGGCTACGAAAACAAATACCCGCATCAGCTCTCCGGCGGGATGCGCCAACGTGTCGGCCTGGCCCGAGCCCTTGCGGCGGACACCGACATCATCCTGATGGACGAAGCATTCAGCGCCCTCGATCCGCTGATCCGCGCCGAAATGCAGGACCAGTTGCTGGAGCTGCAATCAGCGCTGAAGAAGACCATCGTCTTCATCACCCACGATCTGGATGAGGCCGTACGCATCGGCAACCGCATCGCCATCCTCAAGGACGGCAAGCTGATCCAGGTCGGTACGCCGAAAGAAATCCTATACTCGCCTGCTGATGAATACGTCGATCGTTTCGTCCAGCGGCGTGTGGCCACTCTTTAAGGACCGCTGCCGTCATGTTGCGAGCTGAACAGATCATCATCGGTGACGCGCCTTTGCGCTGGCAGGACGTGGTTGCGGTCGCGCGCCACGGTGCACGGGTCGAGTTGTCCGCCGCCGCCTGGGCACGGATCGACAACGCCCAAGGGATCGTTCAGCGCATCGTCGCCAGTGGCGAGCGCGCCTATGGGGTCAACACCGGTCTGGGCGCGCTGTGCAACGTGTCGCTGGAAGGCGAGCAACTGAGTCGGCTGTCACGCAACACCCTGCTCAGTCACGCGTGCGGGGTGGGTTTGCCGTTGCCCGACGAGCAGACCCGCGCCATCACCTGCGCGGCGATCATCAACTACAGCCAGGGCAAATCCGGCATTCATCGGCAAGTAGTAGAAGCGCTGATCGCACTGCTCAATCACCGCATTACCCCGCAAGTGCCGTCCCAGGGTTCGGTGGGCTATCTCACCCACATGGCGCACATCGGCGTCGCGCTGCTGGGCGTCGGTATGGTCAGTTACAACGGCCAGGTCATGTCAGCGCTGCAGGCCTTGAGCGAAGAAGGTCTGTCGCCGGTCGAACTGGGCGCAAAAGACGGCCTGTGCCTGGTCAACGGCACGCCGTGCATGACCGGCCTCAGTTGCCTGGCGATTGCCGACGTGCAGCGCCTGACGCAATGGGCCGACGTCATCGGCGCCATGACTTTCGAAGCACTGCGCGGGCAACTGGATGCGTTCGACGAAACCATCATTGCGCTCAAGCCGCACCCCGGCATGCAGCAGGTCGGCAAGAACCTGCGCGGGCTGCTGGCCGGTAGTGAGGTGCTGGAGCTGAGTAAAGGCATTCGCACCCAAGACGCCTTGAGCATCCGTTCGATTCCCCAAGTGCACGGCGCGACCCGGGATCAACTGGCGCACGCCACCAGACAGATCGAAATCGAGCTCAATTCCGCCACCGATAACCCACTGTTGCTCGGCACGCCCGAGACCTATCGCGTGGTATCGCAAGCCAATCCCCACGGCCAGTCGGTGGCGATGGCCGCAGACCTGCTGGCGATTGCCATGGCCGAACTGGGCTCGATTGCCGAGCGCAGGCTTGATCGCCTGATCAACCCGGCGGTCAGTGGCTTGCCGGCGTTTCTGGTCACTCAGCCGGGAGTCAATTCCGGGATGATGATCGTGCAATATGTCGCCGCCTCGCTGTGCGCCGAAAACCGCCAGATGGCGCAACCGGCAGTCATCGACAACTACGTGACCTCCGGCATGCAGGAGGATCATCTAAGCATGGGCACCAGCGCGGCATTGAAGCTGCACAAAGTGCTGGAAAACGTCACGCAGATCCTCGCCATCGAGTATCTGCTGGCGGCCCAGGCATTCGAATTTTTTAAAGAGCAGCGCTTCGGCGCGGGTACTGATGTCGCGTGGCAATTGCTGCGCGAGCGAGTCCCGGCGTACGACGAGGACCGCTGGCTGGCGCCCGATATCGCCAGCAGCGTGACACTGCTCAAAAACGAAGAATCGCTTCAAACGATTTTCCGCGCCTGCGACGGACAATCATCAACCAGTAGCCGTCGGGACCCGAGCGCCACCAGTGCGGAGCAGGCAGGAGCCAGCTCAGGGCAACCGACCGATATCAACGAAGGAGTAGCATCGTGACTGATTCAAAACTGGCGACCCCGCTGAACCTGATCCCCGGCCAACTGACCCTGGCGCAACTGCGTGCGATCTATCAGCAGCCCGTGACATTGACCCTCGACAGCAGCGCTGACCAACAGATCGAAGACAGCGTCGCCTGCGTCGAGCAGATCCTGGCGGAGAACCGCACCGCCTACGGCATCAACACCGGTTTCGGCCTGCTGGCCTCCACGCGCATCGCCAGCGCCGATCTGGAAAACCTGCAGCGCTCGCTGGTGCTTTCTCACGCTGCAGGCGTCGGTCAGCCGATCAGCGACGAGCTGGTGCGCCTGATCATGGTGCTCAAGGTCAACAGCCTCAGCCGTGGTTTCTCCGGCATCCGCCGCAAGGTCATCAATGCTTTGATTGCTCTGGTCAACGCCGAGGTCTATCCGCACATCCCGCTCAAGGGTTCGGTCGGCGCATCCGGCGATCTGGCACCGCTGGCGCACATGTCGCTGGTGCTGTTGGGCGAAGGCAAGGCCCGGCATAACGGCCAATGGCTGAACGCGGTTGAAGCACTGGCGATTGCCGGGCTGGAACCGCTGACGCTGGCCGCCAAAGAAGGTCTGGCGCTGCTCAACGGCACGCAAGTATCAACCGCCTACGCCCTGCGCGGCCTGTTCGAAGGTGAAGATTTGTTCGCCGGCGCCTTGGCCTGTGGCGCGCTGACTGTTGAAGCGGTGCTGGGCTCACGCTCGCCGTTCGATGCGCGGATTCATGCTGCTCGCGGTCAGCGCGGGCAGATTGACGCCGCTGCCGCTTATCGCGATTTGCTCGGCGACGGCAGTGAAGTCTCTGAATCCCATCGCGACTGCGACAAGGTTCAAGACCCCTACTCCCTGCGCTGCCAGCCGCAAGTCATGGGCGCGTGCCTGACTCAACTGCGTCAGGCCGCCGAGGTGCTGAGCGTCGAAGCCAATGCGGTCTCGGACAACCCGCTGGTGTTCGCCGCAGAAGGCGAAGTGATCTCCGGCGGTAACTTCCACGCAGAACCGGTCGCCATGGCCGCTGATAACCTGGCGTTGGCGCTGGCGGAAATCGGCTCGCTGAGCGAACGCCGTATTTCGTTGATGATGGACAAGCACATGTCGCAATTGCCGCCGTTCCTGGTGGCCAATGGCGGCGTGAACTCCGGCTTCATGATCGCGCAGGTCACTGCAGCGGCGCTGGCCAGCGAGAACAAAGCGTTGGCCCACCCGCACAGCGTCGACAGCATTCCGACCTCGGCCAACCAGGAAGACCACGTGTCGATGGCGCCAGCAGCCGGCAAGCGTTTGTGGGAAATGGCGGAAAACACCCGGGGCGTTCTTGCCGTAGAATGGCTCGCCGCTTGCCAAGGCCTGGACCTGCGCAACGGCCTCAAAACTTCGATCAAGCTGGAAAAAGCCCGTGCCGCCTTGCGCAGCCAGGTGCCGTTCTATGAGAAGGACCGCTTCTTCGCGCCGGACATCGACGCGGCCATCCAATTGCTCGCTTCACAATGCCTGAATGCCCTGGCACCTGCGGATCTGCTTCCAAGCCTTTAATGCTCGGACAGACCAGGATGGGTCTGTCGATGAAATGATTGTGGGATGCAATCTGGCCGATACCTGCGCTCGTGTAGGAGCTGACGAGGTACGAGGCTGCGAAAAATCTGAAGGTCTCCATCGAATTCAAGATCTATCGCAGCCTCGTGCCTCGTCAGCTCCTACAGGGTGACCGTTGACCCCGGGCTTCTCACACCATTTCGCCGCACAAGAACAACAAGGATCGCGAAATGAATACGCCACAAACTTCTCTGAAACGCGGCCTCACCGCGCGTCACATTCGCTTCATGGCGCTGGGATCGGCCATCGGCACCGGGCTGTTCTACGGGTCTGCCGAGGCCATAAAAATGGCGGGGCCAGCGGTGTTGCTGGTCTACCTGATCGGCGGCGCTGCCGTTTACATGGTCATGCGCGCGCTGGGGGAAATGGCAGTACACAACCCGGTGTCGGGCTCGTTCGGCGAGTACGCCACCACTTATCTGGGTCCGCTTGCAGGCTTCGTGCTGGGCTGGACCTACGCGTTCGAGATGATCATCGTCTGTCTGGCGGACGTCACGGCCTTTGGGATTTACATGGGCTTCTGGTTCCCCGACGTGCCGCGCTGGATCTGGGTGCTGAGCATCATCTTCTTCATCGGCGCGCTTAACCTGTGCAGCGTCAAAGTCTTCGGGGAAACCGAGTTCTGGCTGTCCTTGCTCAAGGTCGGCGCGATCATCGCGATGATCCTGGCGGGTTTCGGCATCTTGCTGTTTGGTCTGGGTCAGGCGTCGGGCGAAAGCGTCGCCAGTGTCAGCAACCTCTGGACCCATGGCGGGTTCATGCCCAATGGCGTGGGCGGGATGATTGCTTCGCTTGCGGTGGTGATGTTCGCCTTCGGCGGTATTGAAATCATTGGCATCACGGCGGGTGAAGCAAAAGATCCACAACGGGTGATTCCGCGCGCCATTAACGCGGTGCCGCTGCGGATTTTACTGTTCTATGTACTGACGCTATTCGTGCTGATGTCGTTGTATCCGTGGCAGCAGATTGGCAGCGAAGGCAGCCCGTTCGTCCAGATCTTCGATCACCTGGGGATCAGTTCGGCCGCGACCGTGCTCAATATCGTGGTGATCTCGGCCGCCATCTCGGCGATCAACAGCGACATCTTCGGCGCAGGCCGCATGATGTACGGCCTGGCCAAACAAGGTCAGGCGCCGAAGGGTTTTGCGCAGCTCTCGGCCAACGGCGTGCCGTGGATGACCGTGGTGGTGATGGGTATCACGCTGCTGTGCGGTGTGGTGCTGAATTACCTGATCCCGGAGAACGTGTTTCTGCTGATCGCGTCCATCGCGACCTTCGCCACGGTGTGGGTATGGCTGATGATTCTGATCACGCAGATCGCCATGCGCCGCTCGATGACATCCGAGCAGAGTGCCGAACTGAAATTCCCGGTGCCGTTCTGGCCGGTGGCGCCGCTTGCAGCAACCGCGTTCATGCTGTTCGTATTCGGCGTGCTGGGCTGGTTTCCGGACACCCAGGCAGCGTTGATTGTTGGGGCGATCTGGATTGTTCTGTTGGTGATCGCTTATTACCTGTGGGTGAGGCCGAAGCAGGACTCGACCCAACTTGAGTCGCGCCGCTCATGATTAACGTGTAGGAGTGAGCTTGCTCGCGATGTCGGAGAGTCAGACGACAAAATCGTCTCTGATACACCGCTATCGCGAGCAAGCTCACTCCTGCAGGATTTTTATTGAATTCTGGAGACAATCGATGAAAACGCTCTGGCAACACTGTCACGTCGCAAGCATGGCGCACGGCCAATACTCGATCATCGAGGACGCCGCCATCGTGACCGAGGGAGCGCACATCGCCTGGATCGGCCCTCGCAAGCAATTGCCGCCTCAAGACGACATCCAGACCGTTGACCTGAACGGCATGTGGGTCACGCCCGGATTGATCGATTGCCACACTCACACCGTCTTCGGCGGCAACCGCAGCGGCGAGTTCGAACAACGGCTGCAGGGCGTGAGCTACGCCGAGATCGCGGCGGCAGGCGGCGGCATCGCCAGTACCGTTCGGGCCACTCGAGCGGCCAGCGAAGACGAACTCTACGCCAGCGCCGAAAGCCGCTTGAAGCACCTACTCAAAGACGGCGTGACAACGGTTGAGATCAAATCCGGCTACGGCCTGGACCTGGAAAACGAGCGCAAGATGCTGCGCGTGGCCCGTCGCCTGGGTGAGCAACTGCCCGTCACCGTCCGGGCGACGTGCCTTGCCGCCCACGCTCTGCCGCCTGAATACAAAGACCGCGCCGACGATTACATCAACCACATCTGCAGCGAGATGCTGCCCGCGCTCGCAGCTGAAGAGCTGGTGGATGCGGTGGACGCGTTCTGTGAATACCTGGCGTTTTCGACGGCTCAGGTGGAGCAGGTGTTTATCACGGCCGGGCAACTGGGTTTGCCGGTGAAGCTGCATGCCGAGCAGTTGTCATCGCTGCATGGCTCAAGTCTTGCTGCGCGTTATCAAGCGCTGTCGGCGGATCACCTTGAGTTCATGACCGAAGAGGACGCCATCGCCATGGGCGCCGCCGGAACGGTCGCGGTGTTGCTGCCGGGCGCGTTTTACTTCCTGCGTGAAACCCAATTGCCGCCAATGGAAGCGCTGCGCAAACACGGCGTCAATATCGCCATCGCCACTGACTTGAACCCTGGCACCTCGCCCGGTCTGTCGCTGCGCCTGATGCTGAACATGGCCTGCACGCTGTTTCGTATGACACCGGAGGAAGCGCTGGCCGGGGCAACAGTTCATGCAGCAAAAGCGCTAGGTATGGCCGACACTCACGGGTCACTGGAGGTCGGCAAGGTCGCGGACTTCGTCGCATGGAACATCGAACGGCCAGCGGATTTGGCGTATTGGCTGGGCGGCGATCTGGAAAAACGGGTCGTGCGTCACGGCGTCGAAAGCACTTTCTAACTGACTTTTCGGGAGAACGAAGTGGATAAGGTTCTAAGTTTTACTCGCGGTCGCGTACCGCTGCTGATCAGCATGCCGCACCCAGGGCTGAAACTGACTGAAACGGTCAAGGCCGGTCTCGTCACCGAGGCCCTGAGCCTGCCCGACACCGACTGGCATATCCCGCGTCTGTACGATTTCGCCCATGAGATGGGTGCCAGCGTGTTGGCCGCCGAGTACTCGCGTTTCGTCATTGACCTGAATCGGCCGTCCGACGATAAGCCGCTGTACGCCGGTGCAACCACGGGCCTGTATCCAGCGACGTTGTTCGAAGGCGACCCGCTTTTTCACGAAGGACTGGCCCCCAGCAAAGCAGAGCGTGCGACGTATCTGGAAGAGATCTGGACGCCCTACCACGACACGCTGCAGCAGGAACTGGCGCGGCTGCGCGACGAATTCGGTTATGCGCTGTTGTTCGATGCACATTCGATTCGTGGGCACATCCCGCACCTGTTCGATGGCCGCCTGCCGGACTTCAACCTCGGCACCTTCAACGGCGTCAGTTGCGACCCGGCGTTGGCGAGCAAAGCAGAGGCGATCTGCGCGGCAGCGGGCGAAAACTACAGCCACGTGCTAAACGGCCGCTTCAAGGGCGGTCACATCACCCGCCACTACGGCGACCCGGCCAACCATATCCACGCGGTGCAACTGGAACTGACCCAAAGCACCTACATGGACGAGTTCGTGCCATTCCACTATCGCCCGGACCTCGCCGACCCAACCCGCGTTGTGCTGAAAGCGCTGTTGCAGGGGATGATCGACTGGGGGCGGGAGAAGTACGGGAAGTAATGAGCACTGTGCACTTTGGTCGAAGGGCGTCCGGATCAGGATGCCCACGCACAGCAATGGGAAGGATCACGGACTGATTCCTCCATGTTTCTGCATACAATAGACGGCCATTATTATCAATACATTCAAGGCTCCTGGAATGATTACCCAACGAGCCAGCGAGACAGGCAAATCCCTGACTTCTCTCAAGTCAACAAGTCCACGTTTACTCCAGTGTTTTGGAACGGTCAGAGCGATCAACACCATATTCAGGCGGAACAGTCGTGCGCGCATATGATTGGCGTCCCAGCTCAACTTTGCATCCGTAACAATTTTTGATTGGGATAACCTTACTTCCAACTCGTCGAGTTTAAATTTCGCCACATAAAAAAATATGAAAAGGTTAATCACTAAAGTGATATAGAGCCCGAGCAATACCAAGCTATAACCCATAGTCATCACCTGGCCTGGTCATATAACCGCGTGCCCAGGAACTCGCCCCCCTGACTTCCGAGCGTTCCTCCACCCCAAGCTCCCACAGCGCCTCCGACAATAGCGCAAGCAAGTGCACCTAACCCTCCCGTCGGCACGCCAATTGCGACACAAATGCCCGACATAACGAATCCACCACCTAAACCACCGGCCATCGAAGCAGGAATCCCCGCTGCCATTTTCCCCACCTCCACATACTTAGCCTTCGTACACTGATCCGCCCGATCAACAGAACACGCTTCCTGAATCTCCAGAGCACCCGCCCCTACATCCAGCGCAATGCCAACATAAGTACCTTTGCTCAGCACAGTCGCCATCTTCGAGACACCTCTGACGGTATTGGCGTAACCCGCTATCTCGCCTGAATACAGATAACTTTTGCTGGAAATGCCGAGCATGCTTTTTATTCCGCGTTCATTTTTCAGGCCCGAACCAAATCGGCCGACGCCTTCCAGTTGAGTGTCGAGTTTCGAAAACAGCGGCCGACGTTGCGCAATGAACTGATCTTTCGTCAGCCCCCCTGACCGCCAGCGCTTATGCAGCGACTCAATATCTGTGAGCGTTTCTTTGATTTCATCCAGGTGTTTGCTCCAGGCACCCGAGGCGCTGCCGATGCCAATCGAGCTGTAGGTCATGATGCTTTGCAGCAGGTCAAAATTTTGCGCCATGACGTCGTTGGCGGTGCGCCCGTTCGACAGGATGGAGTGTCGGACATCGCCCGCATAGGTCATCAGGTGCCGCTCATCCCAAGTATGGAAACGCGTGGAGGCGTCGCCGACGATCACTAATTCGCCAGGAAAAACCAGTTGCCTGCGCAGGGACTGGTTAAGTTGATCAAATTTCAACCGCGCATTGGTATCGGATACCAGGCTGTCTCGGAGAGACTCATAGCCTTGCAGTTTCGGATTGATGAAGGTGTAGGGTTTGGGCATGACCGCGACATCCCTGATCGTCTCGATGAGAAACAGACGATAGGTTTGTCGTTTGATGGGTGTCATTAAACACGGCGTTTAAAGCGGCACAGGCGCGAGGTTTTCAGAGGTGGATTACAGCGGCCTGGGGAAGCGTCTTACAAACGAACCCAATATGTAGGAGCGCGATTGCCCGCGATTGCGGTAGGCCTGATATGAAAATGATGCCTGACACACCGTCATCGCGGGCTAGCGCGCTCCTACGATTGTCCGCGGCATACGCGAGAGCGTCAGTGCTGACGCTCTCCGGTGTTCTTACTTGCGCAACAACCGCAACCCGTTGAACACCACCAGCAAACTCACGCCCATGTCGGCGAACACCGCCATCCACATGGTTGCAAGGCCTGCGAACGTGACGACGAGGAAGATGAGTTTGATCACCAGCGCCAGTGCGATGTTTTGCTTGAGGATGGCGGAGGTCTGACGCGACAGGCGGATGAAGGCCGGGATCTTGCGCAGATCATCGTCCATCAATGCGACGTCGGCGGTTTCGATGGCAGTGTCGGTGCCCGCTGCTGCCATGGCAAAACCGATCTCCGAGCGCGCCAGTGCTGGCGCGTCATTGATGCCGTCGCCGACCATGCCGACCCGATGGTTCTTGGCGTATAACCCTTCAATCGCCGCCAGCTTGTCCGCCGGCAGCATATTGCCTTGGGCCTGGTCTATGCCGACCTGACCAGCAATCGCCTTGGCCGTGTGCGGATTGTCGCCGGTCAGCATCAGGGTTTTGATGCCCATCTCGTGCAACTGACCGATGGCCTCGCGGCTGCTGTCTTTTACCGTGTCGGCCACGGCGAATAGTGCCAACGGCTTGGTTTCGTCAAACAGCAGGACGACGGTTTTACCCTGTGTCTCAAGCGCTTCGAGCCTTGCCTCAAGCTCTGGCGAACAGAGCCCGGACTCGTGAATCAGACGGTGGTTGCCCAAGTTATACACACGGCCGTCGACTTCACCTTTGACGCCGCGCCCGCCCAGCGCCTCAAAGTTGCTGACCTCAAGGTGAAACTCCACCTGCGCCGCTTTGGCAATCGCCAGCGAAACCGGGTGATCGGAGCGACCTGCCAGGCTGGCAGAAACCGCGACCGCTTTATCGCCAAAAGCTTCATCAAGCAGCACGTAATCGGTCTGCACCGGCTTGCCGTGGGTGATGGTGCCGGTCTTGTCGAGGGCAATGAAGTCGAGCTTATGGCCCATTTCCAGATACACGCCGCCCTTGATCAAAATCCCTTTGCGCGCCGCGGCGGCCAAGCCGCTGACGATGGTCACCGGCGTAGAAATCACCAGCGCACACGGGCAAGCGACGACCAGCAACACCAGCGCGCGATAAATCCAGTCGAACCACACCGCACCCATGAACAGAGGCGGGATGACAGCCACCGCCAGCGCCAGCGCGAACACCGCCGGGGTATAGATTTTCGAGAACGAATCGACGAAGCGCTGTGTCGGCGCCCGTGCGCCTTGCGCCGCTTCGACCGCGTGAATGATCCGCGCCAGCGTCGAGTTGCTGGCCGCGGCGGTCACCTTGAACTCAAGGGAACCGGCCTGATTGATCGTGCCCGCAAACACCTTGTCGCCAACGGCTTTTTCCACCGGCAGGCTTTCGCCGGTAATCGGCGCCTGGTCAATGGTGGAAGTGCCGGAAACCACTTCACCATCCAGCGCGATGCGCTCTCCCGGCTTCACCCGGACCACCGCTCCCATTTCGATTTGCTTGGCGTCGACTTCGACCCACTGCCCATCCTGCTGAACGGTCGCCATGTCCGGCGTCAGTTGCATCAGCCCGCCAATCGCGTTGCGCGCGCGATCCAGGGATTTGGCCTCGATCAACTCGGCGACGGTGAACAAGAACATCACCATCGCCGCTTCCGGCCATTGCCCGATCAACACCGCACCCGTTACAGCGATGCTCATCAGCGCGTTGATGTTCAGGTTGAAGTTCTTCAGGGCGATCCAGCCCTTTTTGTACGTGGTCAAACCGCCGCTGAAGATCGCAACCAGCGCGATTAGCGCGACAACCCAGGTCGGCGCGGCGTTAGTGAAATGCACCACTTCGGACGTCAGCGCAGCCACGCCGGACAACGCCAGAGGCCACCACGGCTTTTTCGCAGGGGGCAGCGAAGCGGTTTCTTTGCTTGCGCCCTCTTCGAGCAGATCCGCCTGCATGCCTAGCGAACCGATGGCTTCGCGAATCGGATCGGTGGATGGCAGTTCGTGCCAAACGCCAAGGACGCGATTGATCAAATTGAATTCGAGTTTTTGAATCCCGGCCATTTTGCCAAGCTTGTTCTGGATCAACGTCTGCTCGGTGGGGCAATCCATGGCCTCGATCCGGAAGCTGCTCATCTTGCCGCCGGCTTCGGACGCAGCAGCGAAGGTCACTACCGCAGGCGCGCTCTCATGGGAGCAGCAGGCGTGAGCGTCGTGCTGATGAACAGGCGTGAGTTTGGCAGGCGGGTGATCGTGCCCGGCGTGGTCATGGCCAGAATGGTCGTGCGCGGCATGATCGTGACCGCTGTGGTCATGTTCAGCGTGATCGTGATTGGCGTGATCGTGAAGCGGGGATTTGTTTGCAGAGTCACTCATCGTGGAGTCCGTAAGGTGCTTGTTGCCAAGTGAACACCCTGTAGCCACTATAGGGTCAAGCACACAAACGAGATTGATCACCATGAGCGCGTCCTACAAGATCGGCGAGCTGGCAAAACTCACCGACTGCCCTGTGGAAACCATTCGCTATTACGAACGCGAAGGCCTGCTCAGCGAGCCCGCCCGCAGCGAAGGCAATTACCGGCTTTACACCCGGGAACACGTCGAACGGCTGACCTTCATCCGCAATTGCCGCAGCCTCGACATGACACTGGATGAGATCCGCAGCCTGCTGACCCTGCGCGACAGCCCACAGGATAAGTGCGAAAGCGTCAATGCGCTGATCGACGATCACATTCAGCACGTCAACGCCCGGATCGCCAGCCTGATGGCGCTGCAAGGGCAACTGACCGATCTGCGCGAACGCTGCAGCGAAGGCGCTCCGGACCATTGCGGGATTCTGGATCGGCTGGAAGTCAGCGGCAGCGTGGTCACGGCGGACGTGGAGCATTCCCACGTCGGTCGCAGCCACGGGCACTGATCACAGCGCCTAGATGCGCAACTGCTGTGAAATCAGCTTCCTGCACCCCAAACGCCAGCCAAGCTCTGTAGCGCAGTGCCGCCCGCGCCTTGCTGACCGAGATATTGAAGGATCACCGGCACAAACTGGCTGACCATGCCGCTGTCCATGCCCAGCGCCTTGAACGCGGTGTTCACGTCGCCCATGCTTTGCACATTGCCCAGCGCGCTGTTGACTGCCGAGTTGCTGCCACTCGAACCGCCCAACATGCCGCCCAAACCACCCAGACTGCCCAGCGCGGATGTACCGGCCAACTGATCCAGCCCCGGTACTGTCTTGCTCAGTTGCGAATAATCGTTACCCGCCAGTTTGTTCTTGGCCAGGCCCAACAATGCGCCCGTGCCGCCGACCGCTTGTTGCGGCGTGACATTGAGTTGCGTGCCCAAGGTATTGAGCAAACCGGCGGCTTCTGGCGCGGCGGTGGCTTTCTGATTACCGCCGGTGGCGTTGGAAACAGCATTCGCCGCGTCGTTCAGGTTGAAAGCAAACACCGGGCTTGAAGCCAGCGCCATCAGTGTCACCAGTGCGACACCGCGTGCCTTGTTTGCAGAACCCTTCATAGAAACCTTCATCCCAGCAACCTCATTGGCAAAAGATCCGGCAAAGCCGGCTAAACACGCGTTGGACCTTCTCAGAAAAAGAAGTTCCGGTCCTCCGTCGGCTGGGTGGGCCTGTATCGAAATACTCGCAGGCGGCTGCATCCGATATGCCACGGGCTGCGTATATCAAACATGGACCGAACCTAAGCCCATGCCCAGCCTCCAAGAGCGACACGACTGTGAATGGAACTACGGCCCAACCTGGACTAACCTGCCACTATCGTCGCCATCAGCGCAGCCGCGCTTCGCATTCTGGCTGGAGAACTGCTATTTCGCCCGTCGACACAGATGAACTCAGGCAACTGCTAGCGCAATGCTCACTGGGCAATCGTCGTGCTTTCGAAACCCTGTACCGCAAAACGTCCGGATATTTGTTCGCCGTGGCACTGCGCTGCATGGGCCAGCGTGATCTGGCCGAAGACGTATTACAGGAAGCTTTCGTGCGGATCTGGAACAGCGCCGCCCAATACGATGCCAACCTGTCGGCACCGATGACCTGGATGATCAGCATCACTCGCAACAAAGCCATCGACCAACTGCGCAAGCACCGTGAAGAGCCCCTCACCGACGAGCAGGCCCACGCGCTGTTTGATGAGGCGCCTTCAGCGCAGGAGCAGCTTGAAAGCCACCGCGACAACCATGCGCTGCAACGCTGCCTCGACACGCTGGAAACGATGCAGCGTCAGTCGATCATCACGGCTTACTTTCATGGCGCATCCCATGGGGATCTGACCACGCAACTGGCGGCGCCACTGGGCACGGTCAAATCGTGGATTCGCCGCGGCATGGAACGCTTGCGCAGGTGCCTGGAATCATGAACTACCAACGACCCGAACTGCGCCGCGCCCTCGCTGCCGATTACGCCATCGGCCTGATGCCGCTGACCGCCCGCAGGCGTTTTGAAAGCCTGTTGCTCGATGACCCGTCGTTGCAACGGGAATTGGCGCAATGGCAGGAATCTCTGGCCGGGCTGACTTCGTCCCTTGAACCGAAGGACGTGCCGGAACGCGTTTGGCAGGCCATCGTCGCGCGCATCGATCCGCAGGTGTTGCACGTTCCGGCACGACGCCCGTTCTGGAATTGGCTGCGGATTACGGCTGTGGCTTGTTCTGTGGTGGTTGCGGGGATTCTCGGCGTGATCTTCACCCGCGACACCGCCACGTTCAACGCAACCCTGGTCGCGACCAATCAACAGCCCGCCTTGGCCGTGCAAGCCTACGACCGCTACCTGAAAGTCGAGCCGCTGGCACTCGCGTCGGTCGAACCTGGGGGTAGCCTGGAACTGTGGGCCATTCCGGCCGATGGCGTACCGGTGTCGCTGGGCGTTATTCCCAACGACGGCAAGGGCCGCGTCGATCTAAGCGAACGTCAGCGCACGTTGATAGGCACGCCGACCACCCTGGCTATTACCCTGGAACCCCAAGGCGGCTCGCCTAGTGGCAAACCGACCGGACCGGTCTTGTATCAAGGGAAACTGGCATCGTTGTAGGAAGGTCTCTGGGTGTGGGATAGCGGCATAACCCGCATGCGGACGATCACGGCGCAACCGGCTCATACAGCCGCTGCGGCTCGAAAGCCCGCGCGAGCCTGCGGTCGCTCAACGCTGAACCCGGTTGAATCTCCGGGTGACGGCTGACGGCATGCTCGAAGTGCTGACCCGCTCGAAGTTTGTCGCGCAGCGTCGTCAGTTGTGAGCCGCCCTGACCATCGCGCTCCCAATACAACGGCTCACTGAAATAATGCGTGATACCTGAGGTCGAGCCACTGCCAAAAGCTGTGCCCAGTGATGAGCGTCGAGTCAACGAAAAGCCCGACAGCCAAGGGCTCCACAGCAGATACTTTGCCCCGGATGAGCACTCGTCGGGATAAAAATCGTTCTCGCACTCTTGCTCTTGGCGATAGGTCGGCACCGTCCTCAGGTGCTGGCGAAACGCCGAACGATACCCTGCGCGGCAGATATCGGCCGCAACCCCTGCCCACATGCAGGCATTGGCGTTTTCATAGAAAACCGTCGAGTAGATCCAGCGCGGTGCCGGGCGCGACAATTGCGCACTGGCCAGCGTACTGGTGAGACCCGCTATCAGCCAAAGTCCGAGAAGCGTCTGGATCAATATTCTTACGGCACAAACAAACATGTATTACCCACAGCCTGAAAAAATCGGGCCGGACAGATAACACAGCAAAAATGCGCTTGAAACGGCATGAAACAGAAGTCAAAAATTCCGTTCCAACTTGCGGAAAACCCCTACAGCCGTTGATCCAGAGACTTACCTGCATAATAAAAAAAGGGCGACCTCAGCCGCCCTTCCGTCCCGGCCTTGAGCGCTATGCCGCGCTGAACAACTTGTGTGGATCGATCACGAATTTCTTCGGTACGCCCGCATCGAATTCGCCGTAACCGCGCGGCGCGTCATCTAGGGTGATGACTTCGACACCGACAACATCGGCGATGTTAATGCGGTCCCACATGATCGCCTGCATCAGCTGACGGTTGTACTTCATGACCGGGGTCTGGCCAGTGTGGAAGCTGTGGGATTTGGCCCAACCCAGACCAAAGCGAATGCTCAGGCTGCCCATTTTCGCGGCAGCATCGACAGCGCCCGGATCTTCGGTGACATACAGGCCGGGAATACCGATCTTGCCTGCCACGCGCACCACGCCCATTAGCGAGTTGAGCACCGTTGCAGGGGCTTCGGCCTTGACGCCGTCATGACCGTGACCACGGGCTTCGAAGCCTACGGCGTCTACCGCGCAATCCACTTCAGGTTCGCCCAGCAGCGTCACGATCTGCTCGTGCAGCGGGGTGTCCTTGGACAGGTCGGCAATTTCAAAACCCTGAGCCTTGGCGTGAGCCAGACGTACCGGGTTGACGTCACCGACAATGACAACGGCAGCGCCCAGCAGGCGAGCCGACGCAGCGGCAGCCAGACCCACCGGGCCAGCACCTGCGATGTAAACGCTGCTGCCTGGGCCGACGCCGGCCGTCACCGCGCCGTGATAACCGGTCGGCAGAATGTCAGACAGGCAGGTGAGGTCGCGAATTTTTTCCATCGCCTTGTCGCGATCAGGCAGTTTGAGCAGGTTGAAGTCGGCGTACGGCACAAGCACATACTCAGCCTGGCCGCCTACCCAGTCGCCCATGTCGACGTAACCGTAGGCGCCACCGGGGCGAGCCGGATTGACGGTCAGGCACACGCCCGTGTGCTGTTCTTTGCAGGAGCGGCATAAGCCACATGCCACGTTGAAAGGTACAGAAACCAGATCGCCGATCTTGAGATTTTCGACGCCGGTGCCCATTTCGATCACTTCACCGGTGATCTCATGGCCCAGGACCAGACCGACCTGGGCGGTGGTGCGACCGCGCACCATGTGTTGGTCCGAGCCGCAGATGTTAGTGGAAACTACACGCAGGATGACACCGTGCTCGATCTTCTTGCCGCGCGGGTCCTGCATTTTGGGATAGTCGATTTTCTGTACTTCGACCTTGCCAGCGCCGAGATACACCACACCACGATTACCAGACATGCATGTCACCTCTTTATTTGTTGTTGTAGAAGAGAGTGGATCAAACCCTGTAGGAGCGAACTTGTTCGCGAGGCGGCTTACCTGACACACCGCGTAAATTCATCTCGCCAACAAGTTGGCTCCTACAGGTCAAAGGACAACCGTTCGATTGGCGTTCAAAAACACCCGCCGTTCTATGTGATACCCCACCGCACGCGCCAACGTCAGGCCTTCAATGTCGCGGCCTTTGGCGATCAGGTCTTCGGGGTAATGGCTGTGATCCACCGCCTCGACGCCCTGCGCAATGATTGGACCTTCGTCCAGATCGTTGTTGATGTAATGCGCCGTCGCGCCGACCAGTTTCACGCCCTTGTTGTAGGCCTGATGATACGGCTTGGCGCCCTTGAACCCTGGCAACAACGAGTGATGAATATTGATCGCCTTGCCATCGAGCTTGCGGCACAGGTCCGGAGACAGCACTTGCATGTAGCGCGCGAGCACCACCAGTTCGGCGCCGGACTCCTCAATCACCTGCCAGACCTTAGCTTCCTGCGCGGGCTTGTCGTTGGGATCGAGAGGGAAATGGTAGTAGGGAATTTCGTGCCAGCGCGCCAGAGGTTCGAGATCGGGGTGATTGGACACCACGGCGACCACGTCCATGGACAGCTGATTGATGCGCTGGCGGTAGAGCAAGTCGTTGAGGCAATGATCGGCCTTGGAGACCATGATCACCACTTTTGGCCGGTAGTTGGGCGCCGTCAGCTCGAAAATCATGCCAAAGGATTGTCCGCGTTCGGCCAGCCCTGCCCTGAAGGCCTGCTCGTCGAAGCCGTCGGGCTGACGAAATTCCACACGAATGAAGAAGCGGCTGGACAGACGGTCATCGAACGAATGGTGCTCGGTGACGTAGCAGCCCTGTTCGAACAGGTAGCGCGTCACCGCATCCACCGTGCCCAGTACGCTGGGGCAATCGGCGGTCAAAATCCATGTGTCGGGGGCGCGGCTCATATTGATTCCTTAGGTCACGAAACTGCGCGATGAACGCAAATTCATTGTGGGAGCGGACCTGTCCGCGAAGACCATCTGCCAGACGATGGATATTTATCTGACCCGCTGGCCTCTTCGCGGACAGATCCGCTCCCACAGGTTTTGTATCAGCCGTTATTACTCAACAATGGCGAGGCCATATTCCGCACTCGCATCCTGCAACCACAGCCACCAGTAATCAGCGAAGCTGCGGCGGATGACCAGCTCCCAGGTTTCTTCGCCGGTACGGCGGATGACCAGTTGGGATTTGGCGAACACAGTGCCAATCGCTTTGCCCACCGGAAAGCTGTCCGGGTGCACGTCGTAGCTGGTGGATTTCATCAACACTTCACGGACTTTCGGGCCGGTCAGTTCCAGCAGTGATTGCCCGCCGCTGACGTTGACGACCGCGATGTGCAGGCCATCCAACGCTTCACGCAGTTTCTGCTCGGCAGCGAACTCTTCGCCACTTGGCACGATCAGCAACCATTCATCCGGCCCGAGCCATTGGATCGAGCTTTCGCCGCTGACCACCATTGCCAGCGCGCTTGGCAATTCCATGCCCAGAGCTTTGTGTACGCCAGCAGCAAAAGCGGCGTCATGGCCATTGCCACGAATCGTCAGGTGGCCCAGCAGTTTCTTCTCGCGAATGGTCACGCCAGCGTTGGCGCGGCCCTTGCCGACCAGGCTGTTGAGGTCAGCGTGAAACAACGGTGACTCGGCTTTCGCGCCGGTCGTTGGCCGTTGTTGGTAAACGTTGGCTGTGGTCATAGAGCACCTTTCCTGAATTCTGTAGTGAACGTAGATTCTGTAGGAGCCAACTTGTTGGCGAGGCAGGCGACGCGGTGTATCAGGGCGCCCGCCTCGCGAACAAGTTCGCTCCTACAGAGAAATCACCAGCCCGGCGGGCTTATTCCACGTTCTGCTGCTCACCCTTCGGATCGAAGAACACCGAGGACACGATTTCGGCTTCGATGACGCTGCCATCCGCTTGCGGCGAGAACACCCGCTCACCCATGCGCTTCAGCCCGCCTTTCACCACGCCCATCGCGAACGAATAACCCAGGGAGTTGGCCGCATAGCTCGACGTGACGTGACCGACCATGGTCATCGGGATCGACTGTTTGGGGTCGAACACCAGTTGCGCGCCTTCCGGCAGCCACTTGTTCGGATCAATCGGCTTCAAGCCCACCAGCTGCTTGCGCTGATCGCGCACGCAGTCTTCGCGGTTCATGCCGCGCTGGCCGATCCACGAGAACGGCTTGGTGCGACCGACACACCAGCCCATGTTCAGATCGTCCGGGGTCATCGAGCCGTCGGTGTCCTGACCGACGATGATGAAACCCTTCTCGGCCCGCAGCACGTGCATGGTCTCGGTGCCGTACGGCGTCAGGTTGTACTTCTTGCCCGCCTCGATGATTTTTTCCAGAACACCCATGGCGTAGTCGGCCTGGACGTTCACTTCGTAGGAAAGCTCACCTGTAAACGAAATCCGGAACACCCGCGCCGGTACGCCACCGACCAAACCTTCTTTCCAGGTCATGAAAGGAAATTCTTCACGGCCCAAGTCCATGTCAGTCACTTCGGCCAGCAGCTTGCGGCTGTTGGGGCCCGACAAGGTCATGGTCGCGTAGTGGTCGGTCACGGAGGTGAAGTAAACCTTCAGGTCCGGCCATTCGGTTTGTTGGTAGATTTCCAGCCATTGCAGCACGCGTGCAGCGCCACCGGTCGTGGTGGTCATTATGAAGTGGTTGTCGGCAACGCAGGCGGTCACGCCGTCGTCGAACACCATGCCATCTTCTTTGCACATCAGGCCATAACGCGCCTTGCCCACATCGAGCTTGGTCCAGGCGTTGGTGTAGATGCGGTTAAGAAACTCCCGCGCATCCGGCCCTTGAATGTCGATCTTGCCCAGGGTGGAGGCGTCCAGCAGGCCGACGCTTGCACGCACGGCTTTGCATTCGCGGGCGACGGCGGCGTGGATGTCTTCACCGGCTTTGGGGAAGTACCACGGACGTTTCCACTGGCCGACGTCTTCGAATTCGGCGCCATTGCGCACATGCCAGGCGTGCAGCGCAGTGAAGCGCACAGGCTCGAAAATGTGACCGCAGTGACGACCGGCCACAGCGCCGAAGGTCACGGGCGTGTAGTTGGGGCGGAACATGGTGGTGCCCATCTCCGGGATGGTCACGTTCAGCGAGCGGGCCGCGATGGCCAGACCGTTGACGTTGCCCAGCTTGCCCTGATCGGTGCCGAAACCCAGCGCGGTGTAGCGTTTGACGTGCTCGACCGACTCAAAACCTTCGCGGGTCGCCAGTTCGATGGCGGCAGCGGTGACGTCGTTCTGCAGGTCGACGAACTGCTTCGGCGCGCGGGCAGTGGCTTTGTCGTGGGGCACCTGGAACAGCGCCAGCGTCGGTTCTTCAACGCGGCTCAAGGCTTTTGGGAGCACGCCTTCGACCACTTTGAAACCGGCTTCGCTGGCAGCGCGCACGCCACCTTCGAAACCGTCAGCCAGTGCATCGCCCAAGGCGTAGACGCCATTCACGCCGCCGACGCACACGCGTTTTTGCGGTGCTTCGCCCGGTACGAAACCGAGGATGTCTTCACGCCAGACCGGCTTGCCACCCAAGTGCGAGGCCAAGTGAACGATAGGGCTGTAGCCACCGGAGCTGGCGATCAGGTCGCAATCGAGCCATTCGCCTGGGCTGGTGACTTTGTGGGCTTTGACGTCAATGGCGCAGACACGGGCGGCAGTCACGCGCTTGCTGCCACGGGCTTCGGTCACGGCGCTGCCAGTCAGGATGCGAATCCCCTTGGCGCGCGCTTCTTCAACCAGCGCGCCGCGCGGGTTATGACGGGCATCAGTAATGGCCACCACTTGCAGGCTGGCGTCGAGCCAATCCAAAGCAACGCGGTAGGCGTGATCGTTGTTGGTGGTCAGCACCAGCTTTTTGCCCGGTGCGACGCCGTAACGACGCACGTAGGTGGAAACCGCGCCGGCCAGCATGTTGCCCGGCACGTCGTTGTTGCCGTAGACCAGAGGACGTTCGTGAGTACCGGACGCCAACACCACGCGCTTGGCGCGGACACGGTGCATGCGCTGACGCACCTGGCCAATCGGCGCGCGATCGCCGAGGTGATCGGTCAGGCGCTCGTGAATGGTCAGGAAGTTGTGATCGTGGTAGCCGTTGACGGTGGCGCGAGGCAGCAGCACCACGTTAGGCAAACTTTTGAGTTCGGCAACAACGGTGGCGACCCATTCAGCAGCCGGCTTTCCGTCCAGGCTCTCGCGAGAATCCAGCAGACTGCCGCCGAATTCTTCCTGTTCATCAGCCAAGATCACACGGGCGCCGCTGCGAGCCGAAGCCAGTGCAGCCGCAAGTCCAGCAGGGCCTGCGCCGACGATCAGCACGTCGCAGTGCTGGTTAAAGTTGTCGTAGGAATCCGGATCGATTTCAGTCGGCGAACGACCAAGACCTGCCGCCTTACGGATGTACTTCTCGTAAGTCATCCAGAACGATTGCGGGTACATGAAGGTTTTGTAGTAGAAGCCCGGCGGCATCAGCTTGCCGCCGACCTTGCCCAGAATCCCCATCATGTCGGTGTTGACGCTCGGCCAACCGTTGGTGCTGGTGGCGACCAGGCCCGAATACAGTGCTTGCTGAGTGGCACGCACGTTGGGGATCTGGGTGGCTTCGGTGGCGCCGATCTGCAACACCGCATTCGGCTCTTCGGAACCGGCGGCGAAAATGCCCCGAGGACGCGAATACTTGAAGCTGCGGCCAATGATGTCAACGCCATTGGCCAGCAAGGCTGCGGCCAAAGTGTCGCCTTCAAAGCCCTGATACACCTGACCGTTGAAGGTGAAATTCAGCACCTTGCTGCGGTCGATGCGGCCACCATTGGGCAGTCGATTGTTCTGGCTCATACCTTGTCTCCGCGACCGACAGCAGGCGCCTGATTGACGAACTGCGGCTTGGTGCCAATCAGATAGGTTTCGAGAATCTCGTACGTCACGGTGTCACGCGTGGCGTTGAAGTACTGACGGCAACCGGCGGCATGAATCCACAGTTCGTGGTGCAGGCCGCGCGGGTTGTCGCGGAAGAACATGTAGTCGCCCCACTCGGCGTCGGTGCAGGCAGCCGGGTCCAGCGGACGCGGGATATGAGCCTGACCTGACGCGTGGAATTCCTCTTCGGAGCGCAGTTCGCCACAGTGAGGACAGAAGATGTGCAGCATGGGATTTCTCCTGTGAGTGGTTAGTGCGCGACCGCGGCAGCGCCGTGTTCGTCAATGAGAGCGCCGTTGTGGAACCGGTCGATGGAAAACGGTTTAGCCAGTGGGTGCATTTCGCCTTTCGCCAGGCTTGCGGCAAACACGTTGCCCGAGCCCGGTGTGGCTTTGAAACCACCGGTGCCCCAACCGCAGTTGAAGAACATGTTCGGCACAGGCGTCTTGGAAATGATCGGGCAGGCGTCCGGCGTGGTGTCGACGATGCCGCCCCACTGACGGTTCATGCGCACGCGGGACAACACCGGGAACATCTCGACGATGGCCTGAATAGTGTGTTCGATCACCGGGTACGAACCGCGCTGGCCATAGCCGACCCAGCCGTCGATACCGGCGCCGATCACCAGGTCGCCCTTGTCGGACTGGCTGATGTAACCGTGTACGGCGTTGGACATGATGACGCTGTCGATAATCGGCTTGATCGGCTCAGACACCAGCGCTTGCAGCGGGTGAGATTCGATCGGCAGGCGGAAGCCCGCCAGTTTGGCCATATGACCGGAGTTACCCGCTGTCACCACACCGACGCGCTTGGCGCCGATGAAGCCCTTGTTGGTTTCAACGCCGATGCACACGCCGTTTTCCTTACGAAAACCGGTGACTTCGGTTTGCTGGATCAAATCCACGCCCAACGCATCGGCAGCGCGGGCAAAGCCCCAGGCTACGGCGTCGTGACGTGCTACACCGCCGCGACGTTGCACGGTCGCGCCGATGATCGGGTAACGGGTATTTTTAGAGCAGTCCAGGTACGGAATTTCGTCCGCCACTTGCTTGCCGTTGAGCAGTTCGCCATCGACGCCGTTGAGGCGGTTGGCACTGACGCGGCGCTCGGAATCACGCATGTCTTGCAGGGTGTGGCACAGGTTGTACACGCCGCGCTGCGAGAACATGACGTTGTAGTTCAGGTCCTGAGACAGGCCTTCCCACAGTTTCATCGCGTGTTCGTACAGGTGAGCGGATTCGTCCCACAGGTAGTTGGAGCGCACGATGGTGGTGTTACGCGCGGTGTTGCCGCCGCCCAACCAGCCCTTCTCGACCACGGCCACATTGGTGATGCCGTGTTCTTTGGCCAGGTAGTACGCCGTCGCCAGACCGTGACCGCCGCCGCCGACGATGACCACGTCGTAGACCTTTTTCGGGGTCGGCGTGCGCCACATGCGCTGCCAGTTTTCGTGGTGGCTGAGGGAGTGTTTCAGAAGGCCGAAGCCTGAGTAATGCTGCATGGTGCTACTCCTGACTCAGCGGTAAACCGGGAAATCGGCGCACAGGGCGGCAACCTGACCGGCCACATTGGCCTCGACATCGGCGTCGCCGAGATTGTCGAGGATGTCGCAGATCCAGCCGGCCAGCGTAATGCACTGGGTCACTTTGAAGCCGCGGGTGGTGACGGCCGGGGTGCCGATGCGCAGGCCCGAGGTCACGAACGGCGATTGTGGATCGTTGGGTACCGAGTTCTTGTTGACGGTGATGTGAGCGCGACCCAATGCGGCGTCGGCCTCTTTACCGGTCAGGCCCTGGCGAATCAGGCTGACGAGGAACAGGTGGTTGTCGGTACCGCCGGACACCACATCAAAACCACGATCGATGAACACTTGCGCCATGGCCTGGGCGTTATCGATCACTTGCTGCTGGTACGCCTTGAACGTCGGCTCCATGGCTTCTTTGAAGCACACGGCCTTGGCGGCGATGACGTGCATCAGCGGGCCGCCCTGACCACCGGGGAACACGGCGGAGTTGAATTTCTTTTCCAGTTCTTCGTTGGCTTTTGCCAGGATCAGACCGCCACGAGGACCGCGCAGGGTTTTGTGGGTGGTGGTGGTCACAACGTCGGCGTACGGCAGCGGGTTCGGGTACAGACCCGCAGCAACCAGACCGGCAACGTGGGCCATGTCGACGAAGAAGTAGGCGCCCACCTTGTCAGCGATTTCGCGGAAACGCGGGAAATCCAGAGTTTTCGAGTAAGCCGAGAAGCCGGCGATGATCATTTTCGGCTTGTGCTCGACGGCCAGACGCTCGACTTCGTCGTAATCGATCAGGCCAGTGGTGGTGTCGATGCCGTATTGGACAGCGTTGTAGAGCTTGCCCGAGAAACTGACTTTGGCGCCGTGGGTCAGGTGACCGCCGTGGGCCAGGCTCATGCCCAGCACGGTGTCGCCTGCATTGAGCAGGGCCAAATAAACAGCGGCGTTGGCCTGGCTGCCGGAGTGCGGTTGAACGTTGGCGTAATCGGCGCCGAACAGTTGCTTGGCGCGGTCGATGGCCAGTTGCTCGACCTTATCGACGTGCTCGCAACCGCCGTAGTAACGCTTGCCCGGATAACCTTCGGCGTATTTGTTGGTCAGGCCGCTGCCTTGAGCTTCCATCACGCGCTGGCTGGTGTAGTTCTCCGAGGCGATCAGCTCAATGTGATCTTCCTGACGCTGCTCTTCGGCATTCATCGCCGCCAGCAGTGCATCGTCGTAACCCTGGATTTGGTCTTGCTTGCTGAACATCGCGGTTCTCCCAGCGGCGGCGCGGCGCCTGACTTTTCGGTAGGGCGTGTGGAATGCCCCTTGGAAGCGATGGTAGGGCCGACGCCCACTGGCTAGATGCCTACGGGCGCCACGCAAAGGTGCGTTTACGACATGGGTTGGCGGGGAGGGATAAATGATCTGCTCGGACCTGTGATTTCGTCTCGGCTTGCGGCGACCTGCTTTTGATTCTGCCCGGAGGGCGTAGGAGTCCGGCTTGCCGACGACCTGCCGGGGACCGGCAGCAAGCCCTTAAAATGCGGTGTGTTAGGGGGACGCTGCTTTCAGGTTTCATGACGGCTTCGCCGCCAATCGTCGGCAAGCCGGACTCCTACGCCCTCCGGGCAGAAGCGGGAACGAGAAACGCAGTACACATGAAAATCCCCGGTCGAGGCCGGGGATTTTGTAAGGCGAATGTCGCAATCAGACCGATTTAGCCGGCAACTGCCCATCAGCCCTGAACATGCTGCGAATGCCGCGTACGGCCTGACGAATCCGGTCCTGATTCTCGATCAGGGCGAAACGCACGTGATCGTCGCCGTATTCACCAAAACCGACACCGGGCGAGACGCAGACTTTTGCCTCCAGCAGCATCTTCTTGGCGAACTCCAGCGAGCCCATGGCGGCGTAAGCCTCGGGGATCTTGGCCCAGACGTACATCGACGCTTTCGGGTTTTCGACCATCCAGCCCAGCTCATGCAGGCCCTTGACCAACACGTTGCGGCGCTGGCGATATTGCTCGGCGATGTCGAGCACGCATTGCTGATCGCCTTCCAGCGCAGCAATCGCGGCCACTTGCAGCGGCGTAAACGTGCCGTAGTCGTGATAGCTCTTGATCCGCGCGAGCGCGTTGACCAGTTCCGGGTTGCCGACCATGAAACCGATGCGCCAGCCCGCCATGTTGTAGCTCTTGGACAGGGTGAAAAACTCGACAGCGATGTCCTTGGCACCGGGCACCTGCATGATCGACGGGGCTTTCCAGCCGTCGTAGACGATGTCGGCATAAGCCAAGTCGTGTACTACCAGCACGTCGTACTGCTTGGCCAGCGCCACCACGCGTTCGAAGAAATCCAGCTCGACGCACTGCGCGGTCGGGTTGGACGGGAAGCCCAGAATCATCATCTTCGGCTTGGGGATCGAACCGCGAATGGCTTTTTCCAGCTCGGCGAAGAAGTCCACACCCGGTATTAGCGGCACCGAACGCACCTGGGCGCCAGCAATCACGGCGCCATAAATGTGAATCGGGTAGCTGGGGTTCGGTACAAGGACGGTATCGCCCTGATCCAGCGTCGCCAGCATCAAATGCGCCAGGCCCTCTTTGGAGCCGATGGTGACGATGGCTTCGGTTTCAGGGTCGATGTCGACCTCGTAGCGTTTTTTATACCAGTTGGAAATCGCCCGACGCAGACGCGGGATGCCACGCGAAGTCGAATAGCCATGCGTGTCTTCACGTTGGGCGACAGTGACTAGTTTTTCGACGATGTGCGGCGGGGTTGGCCCGTCGGGGTTGCCCATGCTCAGGTCGATGATGTCTTCACCACGACGGCGGGCAGCCATTTTAAGCTCGGCAGTGATGTTGAAGACGTAAGGGGGGAGTCGATCGATGCGCGCAAAACGGCGCGGCGAAGCGTGGTCAGCCATGTGAGCCTCAGAAAACGTAAGCGCCCGGAACCGTCCGAGCGACGCAGGCCACTGCGGTGGCCTGTGCGCAAGATAATGGCGCGGGTGGCGGTTTGTCTATCGGGATTTCAAGCCGAACTCGTCTTCTGTTGGAGCGAGGCTTGCCCGCGAAGCTGCGACCCGGTTTCGCCTGACACACCGCGTTTTGGACTTCGCGGGCAAGCCTCGCTCCAACAAGAGTTACAGCCCGTCAAAGCGCAAGCATCTGCCGCACACCCAGCAGCAGCAAAAAATGCACGGGGTAGATCGCATAAGCCCATCGCCTCATGGGCAGGACAGCAAACGGAGGCTGCACGCGCAACAGCGCAATCCCTAACAACGGCCCGATCAGGCAAAAAATCAGCGCACCCACCGAAATCGGATCGCCCCACTGCGCCCCATCGATGATCTGCCGCCAGGCATTGCTGAACAGGCATACCACGCCGGGGATGATCGCCAGCCAGACAGGCCGCCTGAGCACTAGCAAACATGCCAGCGGCAGCAGCACGCCAAAGGCCCCGAACATCAGGTGCTCGCTGAACAACACACCGATCCCCAACGCGAGAAGCCCCAATATACGAACCGACCAAGCACGCCCTACCCAGCCCTGCGCCACCAACAACCCCAACGCCAGCGTCGGCAGCACGTTCAGCGTGTAGGCCTCGTCCGTCATGAACAGTCGATACGGCACCT
Organism: Pseudomonas rosaeacicularis; assembly: GCF_057128745.1. Classification (NCBI taxonomy): domain Bacteria; kingdom Pseudomonadati; phylum Pseudomonadota; class Gammaproteobacteria; order Pseudomonadales; family Pseudomonadaceae; genus Pseudomonas; species Pseudomonas rosaeacicularis. The sequence continues at coordinate 340,343 of NZ_JBSKHT010000001.1, read as the reverse complement.
CCGCTACGACAGCGAACACCGCCAGCCACGCCAGATACTTCCATTGAACCAAAGGCTCAGCGTCATCGGTCCGACTGCGCGCCAGGTTCAATGCGATCGCCAGGCAAAACCACGGAAACGCCAGCCGACCCGGCACGTACAGCCAGTCTGCGTGCCAGCCGACATAACGCAGGTGGTCCATGACCATGCTGAGCATCGCCAGCCACTTGAGCAGGTCCAGCGCCTTGTTGCGCCCATGGTTCATCGGGATATTCGCGTCAGTCATGCCGTTCCAATACCTGCTCTATGAGTAGCAATGACAACGCTCGATAACAGGGCATGACCGACACCCCCGTTGTTGGTTAAAGTCGCACCCTATTCGTTTACAGGGAACCGGCCATGACAGACCAAAGCCAGCAGTTTGCCAGCGACAACTATTCGGGAATCTGCCCGGAAGCCTGGGCGGCGATGGAGCAAGCCAACCACGGTCATCAACGCGCTTACGGCGACGATCAATGGACCGCCCGTGCCGCCGATCAATTCCGTCAGCTGTTCGAAACCGATTGCGAAGTGTTTTTTGCCTTCAACGGCACAGCCGCCAACTCCTTGGCCCTTTCGTCGCTGTGCCAGAGTTATCACAGCGTCATCTGTTCGGAAACTGCCCACGTCGAGACCGATGAATGCGGCGCGCCGGAATTCTTTTCCAATGGCTCCAAACTGCTGACTGCTCGCAGTGAGAACGGCAAGCTGACGCCGGAATCGATTCGCGAAGTGGCGCTCAAACGCGCTGATATTCACTACCCCAAACCCCGCGTCGTAACGCTGACCCAGGCCACAGAAGTGGGCAGCGTGTACCAGCCCGACGAGCTGAAGGCCATCAGCGCGACCTGCAAAGAACTGGGTCTGAACCTGCACATGGACGGCGCGCGCTTCGCCAACGCCTGCGCGTACCTGGGCTGCTCACCGGCTGAGTTGACCTGGAAATCCGGAATCGACGTGCTGTGCTTCGGCGGCACCAAGAACGGCATGGCGGTGGGCGAGGCGATTTTGTTCTTCAACCACAAGCTGGCCGAGGACTTCGACTATCGCTGCAAACAGGCGGGGCAACTGGCGTCGAAGATGCGCTTCTTGTCCGCGCCGTGGGTGGGTTTGCTGGAAAACGATGCGTGGCTAAAACACGCTCGTCACGCCAACAGCTGCGCGCAACTGCTGGCGGAACTGGTGAAGGATATTCCGGGGGTTGAGCTGATGTTCCCAGTGCAGGCCAACGGGGTGTTCCTGCAACTGTCCGAAGCGGCTATTGCGGCGCTGACGGCCAAGGGCTGGCGTTTCTATACCTTTATCGGCAACGGCGGTGCGCGCTTCATGTGCTCGTGGGACACCGAAGAAGCCCGCGTGCGAGAGCTGGCTGCGGATATTCGGGTGGTGATGAGCGCCTGACCAAAAACGGCACGATTCAAAACCGTGGGAGCGGACCTGTCCGCGAATGCTTAGGTACAGCCGATACATCTGTCTTGGCTGTCCCGACCTCTTCGCGGACAGGTCCGCTCCCACGGTTCGTGGTCAGCAGGGAAATTGGTAAAACCGTTAAACCTGCCCGATCGCCTTTGAAATCACATCAACCGTCGCGCTCACCTGTTGCTGGCAGCGTTCCAGCTCTTCGGCGTGCTGCTTTTTCAACTCGACCTGCTTCGAACACAGATTCAGCGCCGCCAGCACCAGCAAGCGGTCGCCGATCAGCGTCGGGTAATTACGCTTGGTTTCTGCCAGCGCGGTCTTGAGCATGATCACGGCGTCAGAAAGCGCCTGCTCTTGTCCTTCCGGGGCCTTGATCGAGTAGTCGTTGCCCAGAATGGAAACGACGTTCACCCCTTCCTCATTGATGATCATGCGCTGACGGCGTTAACGCCGGTCGCGCGGTCAACCAACGCCTGAATACGCGCGGCAGTGGCGCCGTGCTTGTCTTCCTGTTCCATCAGGCTCAGTTGCAGGCTGTCGTTGTCATCCTTGGCTTGCGCCAACTCAGTGGCGAGTTGCGCGTTTGTGTTTTGCAGGTCCTGGTTCTGCTGTACCAGGTCACCGACAAGTTGTTCCAACTGGCTTAGGGATGCTTCCAACATTTTGAATTCTCAAGCAAATTTCAACGGGCGCGTACGATAAAGAAAAGACGCTGTTCACACCAGAACCATCGGGGGTTAGGCCCCAGGTAATACTCCGGCCATTCAGCGCCGTTAGATCTTCAGTGACGAAAACGCATAAGGGCCCTGTTGACTGCGTTTTTGGCATCTTGTTCCTGCTGTTCGTCAGACCGTGACAAAAGCGCACACCCCGCCAATCCGGGTAAACCGCGGCTCAAGAGTTTCGCTGCATGACCGATAGGTTAAGCAACTCCCCCGGTTTCTCTTCGCCCCGCCGCACGGAACGCGTGCTCCTTTTCAGGTACTGACATGTCTCTGCGTAATATCAACATCGCGCCTCGCGCGTTCCTCGGGTTTTCCATCATCGGCCTGCTGATGCTGGTCCTCGGCGTGTTCGCGCTGACCCAGATGAGCAAAATCAACGACGCTACCAACCGGATTGCGCTTAATACCGTGCCGAGCATCAAGAGCATCGACAAACTCACCGAGGCCATCGTTCGCTTGCGGGTGTTGTCGTATCGCCTGTTGCTCAATCGCGAAGACAGTACTGTTGAGAAAACTCTCGAGTTGCTGACCACGCGTAATCGCCAGATCGACGAGGCGCAGAACAACTACATTAAGTTGATTGACGGCCCAGTGGAAAAAGCTGCTTACGACCAGTATGCGTCGTTACTCGCCGAATACCGTCAGCTGGAAAGCCAGATGAGGTCCCTGAGCCAGGCCAACAAACTGGACGAACTCGCCAATCTGCTGAACGTCGGTTTGCAAAACAACTCGGACCAGATGAATACCGTGCTGGCCAAGCTGGTTGAGATCAACACTCAACAGATGAACGAAGCCAACAAGGCTGCAACTGATCAATACGCCAGCGCTTTCAACATGGTCGTGGGGCTGCTCATCGTCGCAACCATCCTGACGATACTGTTTGCCTGGTTACTCACCAAGAGCATTACCCAGCCTATCGCCGCGGCTTTGAACGCCGCCGAAGAAATTGCCGAAGGCGACCTGACACGCACCATCAAAGCCGACGGCACCGACGAAGCAGGTCGCCTGCTGGCCGCGATGCTCAAGATGCAGTCCAAGCTGCGTGACACCCTGCAGCGTATTTCCGGCTCGGCCACACAACTGGCATCGGCCGCCGAAGAGCTGAATGCGGTCACTGACGAAAGCGCACGCGGCCTGTCGCAGCAGAACAATGAGATCGAGCAAGCCGCCACCGCCGTCAATGAGATGACCAGCGCCGTCGAAGAAGTGGCGCGTAATGCAGTGAGCACCTCCGAAGCGTCGAAAAACGCCACCACTTCTGCCAGCGATGGCCGTGATCTGGTGCAAGAAACGGTCGGCGCTATCGAGCGCATGAGCGGCGACGTGCAAAGTACCGCCACACTGATCGGCAATCTGGCCGAGGAATCCCGCGACATCGGCAAGGTGCTGGACGTAATCCGTGGCCTGGCCGATCAAACCAACCTGCTGGCCCTTAACGCCGCCATTGAAGCAGCCCGTGCGGGCGAAGCGGGTCGCGGGTTCGCCGTGGTCGCCGATGAAGTACGCGCCCTGGCGCATCGCACCCAGCAATCGACCAGCGAAATCGAACGCATGATCGGCAGCATTCAGGGGGGGACCGAACAGGCCGTCAACTCGATGCGCAGCAGCACCGAGCGCGCAGAATCAACCCTGAACATCGCTAAAGGCGCTGGTCTGGCGCTGGACACCATTAACGTCGCGGTAGTGGAAATCAACGAGCGCAATCTGGTGATCGCCAGCGCAGCGGAAGAGCAGGCACAGGTCGCCCGCGAAGTGGATCGCAATCTGGTGAACATCCGCGATCTGTCGGCGCAATCGGCTACCGGCGCGAATCAGACCACCGCTGCCAGCAACGAACTGGCGCGCCTGGCGGTTGATTTGAACGGGATGGTCTCGCGGTTTCGCCTGTAAGGCTTGAGCAGAGGCCGCCGGGTGCGGCCTCTTTGCCAGCAGCGTTGAAGCTGAACTGTTACTTCACGGTGATGGTGATTTTTTGCGATTCAACCGGTGGGTTCAACGGTACGTGGTTCTTGTCGCCGACCAGCAGTTGCAAGGTGTGTTGTCCGGGCGTGAGGGTCAGTTCGGTTTCGGTCTGGCCTTTGCCGAAATGGCGAATGTTGTCGGTCATCGGCAGCGGACCATCCATGGACGGCTGATCTTTAACGTCGATCAGCAGGTGGTGGTGGCCGGTATCCGGGACGTCGACTCCGGCTGGCGCAACGCCCATACCTTTGAGGCCAAACTGCACTTTGAACGTCCCGTTCAGGGTCGCGCCGTCTTTGGGTGAGATGATGTACACCTCCGCTCCCGCAGGAGATGCGGTGCGCGGAACGTCCGCCGCCTGGGCGGTGAACGCAGCGCCGAGCAGCGCGGAACCAAGCAGCAGGCCAGCGATGGCGGGTTTTGCGAATAAGGCTTTCATGGTTTCTCCAGGTTGTTGTTTGGCTCAGTGGGCTGCTATCACCTTAGCCCGGTCCTGAAGATGCGTTTCTGAAAAAGGTTTCATGTTGGGCTGACCGCAGATCGCCCTGACGCCGCGATATTGCCAACGCTGAACCCTGTAGGAGCGAACTTGTTCGCGAGCCGGTGTTTCAGTCGACGCATCTCTCGCCAACAAGTTGGCTCCTACAGAAACACATGCCGCGTCGATCACTCACAACTCAAACGGCTCTGTCCCGCGCCTGCGAAACCACCCGGTCAACGACAACCGATCGCGGGTCGAGGGCAGGACTTCGTGGGGGATATCGCCGGAGAGAAACACCACCAGACAGCCGCCTGACGGCTGAACGTCGTATTCAACGCCGCCTTCCAGGTACATGCGCAGATGCCCGCCGTGTTCGGGCAACCAGGCGTCGTTCAGATACAGCACCGCCGACAGCATGCGTTTGTCGTCGTCGCGAAAACGGTCGACGTGCTTGAGGTAAAACGCGCCCGGCGGGTACATCGCAAAATGGCTTTCGTAGTCCTCAAGACCCAGGAAAAGGCCGCGGTTCAGCGCTCGGCGCAGGGTGTCCATCAGTCCCAGATATCGGTCACAGGGCTCGGCTTGTCCGGCCTCGATCCACTGAATGTGATCACCGCGAATGCCCTCGCGTACCTCCTGCAGCAGACCGCGCCCGACCGATGCGGGCGCAAGTTCGCCTTCGGCTGCGCGTTTGCGGCATTCGAGCGCCAGCTCACGGGTCAGGCTTTCGGGCAAAAAGATGTCCTGCTGCGACCAGCCGCGCTCGGCTACATCGTCAACGATTCGTAACAGCAGCGGGTGATCCAGGGGTATTTGCATGGGCCGCATAGTATCCATACGCCAATCAATGGGACAGAGCCTGCGGTCTGCACGGCAACGAAATATTTCGGCTGTTTAAACAGTCGATGGCGTTTTCAACGAAGGATTTGCGAACACACTGATTTTCGTGGGGTCTGGGCAACTGTTAACTCGACAAATCCCCGCCGCGCCACTGAGAATAGCGGCCTGCCGACAGGAGTCTCTATGCGCCGTTTGTTTTTCTTGCTGCTGATGTTCTGCACGATGCCCGCCTGGGCAGACAGCCACGACCAGTTATATAAGGTCGCGGGCTGGCCAGAACAGCGCGCGCATTTTAACGACGCCTTGAAAGCTGCCCAGCAACGCTACAAAAACAGCCTGCCGCCCGCTGTGTATGATGCGCTCGTCAGCAACAGCAACCAACGCTTTGCGCCCCAGGCCATGGATCAGCGCGCCGAGCAGAAGCTGCGTCAAACCCTGCAGGACCCTGCCCCCGCGCTGCAGTTTTTTCAGTCGCCGCTGGGACGCAAGATCGTCAACGCGGAGCTGACCGCCACTCGCTCCGATCAACTTGCGAAAAACGCCCAAGGCCTGCCGAAGATGCAAGTCAGCGACAGTCGTCAGTTGATCATCGGCCACTTGGCCGAGGCCCTGCCAGCCAAAGAAGCAGGAGCGGAAGTCAGCCTGGCAATCGCTGGTGTGGCCGCTGACAGTCTGAGCTCGATGATCCCTGGGCTGATGGGAATAGGCGGTGGTCAGGCGCAAGGCATGCTCGACGGCCAGCGCCAACGACTGATGGCGCAGATCGCCCAGGACATGAACAACACGCTGCTCTACGTCTACCGAGACCTCACCGACCCCGAACTGGACGAGTTCGCCACGTTCGCCGAATCCCCTCAGGGCAAGGCCTATTACCAGGCGGCCCTGGCCTCGATCCGCGCAGGATTGGCGGTGGGACAAAACGGCAATTGATGGACGCCAATCTGTAGGAGCGAACTTGTTCGCGAGACGCCCTGTCTGCCAACCCATCGTCTCGCCAACAAGTTGGCTCCTACAGAAATAACACTCACTCCCTCACCCCATCCGCCGCATCAAAAACTCAAAATACCGCGCGCGGATTTCCGGGGATTCGTTGGCTAGGTGATGCCGCATTGGGTTCCAACGCCGCTAACGCCCTATCCGTAGGACCAGCCTGTCTTACGCTCCAGAAAAATCCTACCGTCGCAAAAAAGAAAACCCTACGTTCGCCTTCGGTCATTAAGCCATTTTCACCGGCCCATCAATTGCGCCGAGGAGCACCCAGATGCCGTCTTTTTACGATTACTTCAGAGAGAACATGGAAAGCCTGGGGCTGCCAGCGCCTCAGTCACTGTTCGGCTCCGTTTCCACGGCAATAGCTACGTCGACCACTATCCTTACCCAAGTGGAGAAGTTCGGGAAAAAAGTGACGATTAGAGAAATCATCGGGCAGGCACCCAGCTTGAAAAGCTGGCAGTCATTGGTGCCTGCTCGGCCGCGTATTACGCCGGAGCAGTCATCGGAAGCATTGCCGTCGCGTTAGGCAGGACGTTGGGTAACGGCACAAGCTTGAGCGACGTGCTATTTGTCGCAAGATCGAAAGGGCTGCATACCGAGTGGCTCGCTGACTGTTTGCGCAAATATCCAGCCATTTACGTTGCCGATCTTCCGGGCGATCACCATCAACTGGATGCCTGTCTGGCATGAAAGATCGACTACTGCTCTTATCGTCCGCAGCCGTATTGAGCCTTGTATCCTGGGCGTTCTGGCACTATCTCGACGAGGGCGCATTGCCTGTCTTCTTATCGGGGATGCTGTTGTTAACAGCAATCGACAACCATCGCCTGCGTCGTACGATCAAGCGGATAAAAAGGCGGCCTGCGAGTTAGCTCACCCCATCCGCTGCTTCAAAAACTCAAAATACCGCGCGCGAATTTCCGGGGATTCGTTGGCCAGATGATGCCGCGCTTCGGGAATCATCAGCACACGGGGCCGGGTGAACTTGGCGTTGAGTACGCCAAGGTTATGCGCCCAGTCCACCGTCATGTCGGCCTCTCCCTGAATGATCAACGGGCTGCGCTCACTGCGGGGAGCGGCTTCTGTGCGCGTGATCCACTTGGCGAGTGCGCCTACCCAGGCGGTGGGCAGGCGGCGCGGTTGCAGCGGATCGGTCAGCAGAAACGGCAGGAAATCCGGGGCGGTGGAGTTTTCACTAAAACGTCGCTCGATACCTTTGACGAACGGGCGCAGCAGGTAATAGCTGAGTTTCGACCAGCCCCACGCGCGCGGTCGCACCAGCGGCGCCAGCAGGATGATCTCCCCTTTCGCCGGGCTCGCAGCGCCGCTGTTGAGCACGTGGTCAACGACAATCGCCCCGCCCGTGCTTTGCCCGCACAGGTGCCAGGGCTTGGGCAGCGCCAATTCATCCGCCTCGACAAACAGACGCTCAAGCACCCTTTGGTATTCGGCAAAATCCCGGATGCTCGCCCGGCTGCCACTCGATAAACCGTGCCCTGGCAAATCGCAGGCAATCACCGCAAAACCCTGCGCCAACGCCCACTCGATAACGTGGCGATACAGCGCCATGTGGTCGTAAAAGCCGTGCATCAGAATTAGCGTCGCAACGGGCTGCTCAGGCGTCCATATCTGGATGACGATCTCGTAACCGCCCACATCGAAACGTCCCAAACGGCTGCTGACCATCCCGTCGTGAGTAAGCTGCTCTAACCCGTAAAAGCGCTGATAAGCCCGGCCCTCTTCGGACAATGGCTGCAGTGCGGCCAAAGGTTGCAAACTGGCACGCAGGCGATCGGGGTCGAACAAATGGGACATCGGTATTCCAGATCAAAAAATATTAATAGTTATGCAGGACGGCTAAACGGGCTGGGATATTCTTCCGTCTGCCCTGCTATGGCAAGTAACGCCACCTTGTATCGAAGCCAAAGAATGAACCTCAAGCCACGCCGTACCGTTCTCTACGCCATGATCGCAATCTTGTGTGCTGCAAGTCTGTGGCTGACCTACCAGTGGTTTGAGGGTCGCTATGTCCGCGTGTTCAGCAATCATGCAGCGTTGTTTGCGGGCGACAGCTTGAGTCTGCCGCCCGAGCTGGCTGGCCCCGGGCCAATTCGGCTGGTGCATTTCTGGGACCCGGCCTGCCCGTGCAACGTAGGCAATCAACAGCACCTGACAGAACTGATCGAGCGTTTTGCTGGCGACGACGCCGCTGGCCAATCAGGTGTGAAGTTCTACTCGGTCCAGAAGCCCGATACTCAGGGCGAGTTGCCCTCGAGCCTGAATACGATGACGCCTTTGAACAGCCTGCCCGGCGCCGAACACATCACTTCGACACCCGCCGTCGCCATCTGGGATCGGGAGGGACGACTGGCCTATTTCGGTCCTTACAGCGAAGGGCTGACCTGCAACGCAAGCAACAGCTTCATCGAACCTATCTTGCTGGCGCTGCTCGACAGTCGATCCGTCAGCGCGACGCACAACATGGCGATGGGTTGTTACTGCTCGTGGTCTGAAGGCCAGTCTTCCACTCAATGAGGCTTTTTGTAATCGAGCACATAAGGCAGCTTGTCGCTGGCCGTTCGGGTCAGGGTGTTGCGCCTGACCTTGGCAAACGCACCTAGCTGTCTGGCGCTGAATCCGCCCCCGATGATCTTGTTCGCGGGCTTGGCCACGATCAGATCGCTCGCCGCCTGCAAGGCCTGGTGATAACCGCTGCGTTGACTGAGATTGAAATCCTCTAGTCGCAAATGATCGCGCAGCCAGTCACCCCAGTAGAACTCAAGAAACTCGGGCGACACATCGCCCGCTTTCGGCTTGGCGTAAGCGGCGTCCCGCACGAAATAAACGATGCTGCGAAAGATGTCGTTCTGCATGCCTTGCAGCCCTAAGTGTTCTGGAAGCTGAGCCGGAGAAATGGACTGACCGTTGCCGTCTTTCAACCAGACTTTGTGGGTCTGCTCCATCCGCTGCCAGAACGCCGGGAGGTCTTGGCTGTCACTGAAGTTATCGGTGATGCGGACTTTCATTTTCATCTGCGGCCCTGCACCAGGCTGTTCCCACAACGTAGTGAAACCATGGTGGCCGTCAGTGAGATAGAACTTGCCTTCTGGCCCAACCACCACTGTATTCATGTCTTGGGGATGAGCGTTCGGTCGGTCTTCGCAGGTGTAGGTTTCAGGCCGCAGCGGGTCAGCGTCAGGCTTGATCTTCTTGGCTTGATGCTGACCGTTGGTTTCGCAGATTTCATCGAAGAGCTTCTGCCGCACTTTGGAGAAGCGTCCGAGCTTGTAGTAGATCTGGTCGAAACCGATCACAGCCTGGGTCGGATGCAATTGGTCCAGGGTGACTTCGACGACATCGCCCGGCTTGGGAGCCGTAAAGCCTGCATGAGCCTGAACCGCGAACACGCCCAACAGCAGCGCGGCACACCATGAATGAATTCGCATCGTCGGGACTCTTGGCGGGAATTGAGTGGGAGCTTAATCGAAATCGAGAATGCAACGCCGACCTGTAGGAGCCAACTTGTTGGCGAGGGCTTGATATCGCGGTTTCAGGCACACCGTCTCGCGAACAAGTTCGCTCCTACAGAAGCGGTATTGGTTGGGCGAGCGGTGGCCACCTACCCAGCAGCAACGCAAATCTGTAGCCTGCAAATCTTTCTCAATTACCGTTTGAGCCCCCGGATGAAACGCAGCCTCATTGTTCTCCTCGTCCTGATCGTTTTCATCACCGGCGGCGCCTTTTGGTATGTCCACAGCAAACAGCCAGTGCGTCACGGCGAGATGGCGCTGACGCATTTGCAAGCGCCAGTGACAGTGCGCTACGACGAGCGCGGTGTACCGCACATCAAGGCCGAAAACGAAGCGGACGTTTACCGCGCCCTTGGTTACGTGCACGCCCAAGACCGCTTGTTCCAGATGGAAATGCTCCGCCGTCTGGCGCGCGGCGAACTGGCTGAAGTCCTGGGCCCCAAGCTGCTAGACACCGACCGCCTGTTTCGCAGCCTGCGCATTCGCGAACACGCCGACGCCTACGTCGCCAAACAGGACAAAAACACGCCGCAGTGGAAGGCGTTGGAAGCGTATCTGGACGGCGTGAATCAATACCAGAACACCCACGCCAAACCCATCGAGTTCGACGTGCTCGGCATAAACGAACGCCCCTTCACCGCCGAAGACACCCTGAGCATCGGCGGCTATCTGGCCTACAGCTTCGCCGCCGCGTTTCGCACCGAGCCATTGCTGACCTATGTGCGCGATCAACTGGGCCCTGAATATCTGAAGGTCTTTGATCTGGGCTGGCAGCCACAGGGCGCACTCGGTCAAGCGCCGACGCTGGGCAGCAAAGACTGGAAGGGCCTCAATGATCTCGCCCTGCTCAGCGAGCAGGCGCTGGAAAAAGCCGGCCTGCCGCAATTCGAGGGCAGCAACGCCTGGGCCGTGTCGGGCACTCGCACCAAAAGCGGCAAACCGCTGTTGGCGGGCGATCCGCACATCCGATTCTCGGTGCCGTCGGTGTGGTACGAGGCGCAATTGTCAGCGCCGGGTTTCGAGCTGTACGGCCACTTTCAGGCCCTCAACCCCTTCGCCCTGCTCGGCCACAACATGGATTTTGGCTGGAGCCTGACGATGTTCCAGAACGATGACCTCGACCTGATCGCCGAGAAGGTCAATCCCGACAATCCCAATCAAGTCTGGTACCACGACGCGTGGGTCGACATGACCTCGCGGGATGAACACATCAGCGTCAAAGGCGGCACCTCGGTGACGCTCACACTGCGCCAGTCGCCCCATGGCCCGATCATCAACGACGCACTGGGGAGCAACGCCGGCACCGCGCCGATTGCCATGTGGTGGTCGTTCCTCGAATCGGAAAACCCGATCCTGCAAGGGTTCTACGAAGCCAATCGCGCTGACACGCTGGACAAGATGCGCAGTGCCGCTGAGAAGATTCAATCGCCGGGGCTGAACGTGGTCTGGGCCAATGCCAAGGGTGACATCGGCTGGTGGGCTGCGGCGCAATTGCCGAAACGGCCTGAAGGCGTTAACCCGGCATTCATTCTCGACGGCAGCAGCGCGCAAGCGGACAAGGATGGTTTTTACCCGTTCAGCGCCAACCCGCAGGAAGAAAACCCTTCGCGTGGCTACATCGTTTCCGCGAACTTCCAGCCCGTCTCGCCCACCGGCATGCAGATTCCGGGTTACTACAACCTCGCCGAGCGCGGTCAGCAGCTCGACAAGCAGCTGAGTGATAACTCGGTGAAGTGGGATCTGCAAAACAGTAAAAAGCTGCAACTGGGCACCCGCACCGATTACGCGCAGAAGATTCTCAAGCCGCTGATTCCTGTGTTGCGAAGCGTAATCAGCGATCCAGAAGAACACGATTTGATTGAGCGTCTGGCGCAGTGGAACGGCGAGTACTCCGTGGATTCAGTGGGCGCCACGCTGTTTAACCAGTTCCTGTTCGATCTGACCGAGAAGACCTTTCACGACCAGCTTGGCGACGGCCTGTTTGAAACACTGCTGTCCACAAGAGTGATCGACAGCGCCCTGCCCCGCCTGGCAGCGGACGAGCATTCACCGTGGTGGAACAACGTCAACTCGCCCGCCGAGGAGAGCCGTGGCAATACAGTGAAGATGGCTTGGCATGCCACGGTTTCGCACCTGAAATCCCTGTACGGCGTGAACCCGGACGAATGGATGTGGGGCAAGGCGCACACATTGACCCATGAGCATCCGCTGGGCCGCCAGCCGCCGCTGGATATGCTGTTCAACGTCGGGCCGTTTGCCGCGCCCGGCACCCACGAAGTGCCGAACAACCTGTCGGCGCGCATCACCACCGCGCCTTGGCCGGTGACCTACGGCCCATCGACCCGGCGCCTGATCGACTTCGCCGACCCGGCTCATGCCTTGGGTATCAATCCAGTTGGGCAGAGCGGTGTGTTGTTCGACAAGCATTACTCGGATCAGGCAGCGGCCTACGTCAAAGGCGAGTACATGCCGGAGCGGTTCAGTGAGGGGGATGTGGCGGGGAATACGCAGTCGACGTTGCGGTTGGTACCCGGAAACTAAGCAAAGCTGGAGTTCTGTAGGAGCGAATTCATTCGCGAGAGGTCAACACAGCGACACATCTCCATCGCCTGACCATTGCTCGCGAATAAATTCGCTCCTACAGAGATAACCTGTTCATCGAACAGGTTATCGATCGTTGATCAAACCGGCGCTGCGGCCCGGCGTGGATCGGGTTGCTGATAGGTGTTGGCCGCAGCCTCTTCGATGGCCAGTTGAATGGCTTTCTTGCGAGCATTCTCCGCACGACGAGTGAAGAACCAGACCATGAACGTGGCAATCGACACTGCCAACAGAATCAAACTCGCCACGGCGTTGATCTCAGGCTTCACGCCCAGACGCACCGCCGAAAAAACCTCCATCGGCAAGGTCGTCGAGCCCGGCCCAGATACGAAGCTCGCCAGCACCAGGTCGTCCAGGGACAAGGCGAACGACATCATTGCCCCCGCCGCCAACGACGGCGCAATCATCGGGATGGTGATCAGGAAGAACACCTTCCACGGCCGCGCGCCCAGATCCATTGCCGCTTCTTCAATCGACATGTCCAGCTCACGCAAGCGCGCCGACACCACCACCGCCACGTAGGCTGCACAGAACGTTGTGTGAGCGATCCAGATGGTGACGATGCCGCGCTCCTGCGGCCAGCCGATCATCTGCGCCATCGCCACAAACAGCAGCAACAGCGACAGACCGGTGATCACCTCGGGCATGACCAGCGGCGCCGTCACCAGACCGCCGAAGAACGTGCGGCCCTTGAAACGTGTGATCCGGGTCAGGACGAAGGCCGCCATGGTCCCCAGTGCCACAGCCGCAATGGCTGTGTAGCAAGCGATTTCCAGCGAGCGCATCACCGAGCTCATCAGTTGGGTGTTGTCGAGCAGGCCGACGTACCACTTCACCGACCAGCCGCCCCACACCGTCACCAGCTTGGAGGCGTTGAACGAGTAAATCACCAGAATGACCATGGGCGCGTAGATGAAAATCAGGCCCAGCACCAACATCAGGTTCGAGAATCGGAAGCCTCTCATGCCTTGCCCTCCAGTTCTTTGGCCTGGCTGCGGTTGAACAGAATGATCGGCACGATGAGGATCAACAGCATCACCACCGCCAGCGAAGACGCCACCGGCCAGTCGCGGTTGTTGAAGAACTCTTGCCACAGGACTTTACCGATCATCAGCGTCTCGGGGCCGCCGAGCAGTTCAGGAATCACGAACTCGCCCACCACCGGAATGAAGACCAGCATGCATCCAGCAATGATGCCGTTCTTGGACAGCGGCACAGTGATTTTCCAGAAGCTGTTGAAGGTGCTCGAGCCCAGATCAGACGCGGCTTCCAGCAGACTCTGATCGTGCTTCACCAAGTTGGCGTACAGCGGCAGGATCATGAACGGCAGGTACGAATAAACCACGCCGATGTACACCGCCAGGTTGGTGTTGAGAATCTGCAACGGCTCGTTGATCAACCCCAGCCACATCAAAAACGCGTTGAGCAGACCGTTGTTGCTGAGAATGCCCATCCACGCATAAACGCGGATCAGGATCGCGGTCCAGGTCGGCATCATGATCAGCAGCAACAGCACGGTTTGCATATCTTTGCGGGCGATGGAGATGCCGTAGGCCATCGGATAGCCGATCAACAGGCACAGCAGCGTGCTGAAGAACGCCATTTTCAGCGAGCCCAGATACGCCGAGATGTACAAGTCATCGCCAGTGAGCAGCGCGTAGTTGGCGAAGTTGAGCACCACGTCGAGTTTTTGCTCGGCGTAGGTGAATATCTCGGTGTACGGCGGAATCGCGACGTCGGCTTCGGCGAAACTGATCTTGATGACGATCAGAAACGGCAGTGCGAAAAACAGGAACAACCAGAGAAACGGAACCCCGATGACCATCTGCCGGCCATTGGGGATGATTCGATTCAGGGCGCGCTTTATTTTTCGTACTTTCATGAGCGCAGTACCACGCCGGAGTCGTCTTCCCACCAGACGAAGACTTCGTCGTCCCAGGTCGGACGCGCGCCACGGCGCTCGGCGTTAGCCACGAACGACTGCACCAGCTTGCCGCAGGCCAATTGCACGTAGAACACCGAGTGCCCGCCCAGGTAGGCGATGTCATGCACTTTGCCGCGCGACCAGTTGTATTCGACCGTTGGCTGCTCGGTGGTGATCAGCAGCTTTTCCGGGCGAATCGCGTAGGTGATGTGCTTGTCTTCCACCGACGTACTCACGCCGTGGCCGACGTAGATATCGCGTTCCAGCTCCGGGCTGCGGATCAGCGCGTGACCTTCCATGTCCTCGATCACTTCGCCATCGAACAGGTTGACGTTACCAATGAACTCGCACACCAGACGGCTGGTCGGGGTTTCGTAGATGTCGACCGGGCTGCCGATCTGCGCGATCCAGCCCAAGTGCATGATCGCGATGCGCTGGGCCATGGTCATGGCCTCTTCCTGGTCGTGCGTCACCATCACGCAGGTCACGCCAACGCGCTCGATGATTTCCACCAGCTCCAGCTGCATCTGCGAGCGCAGCTTCTTGTCCAGCGCGCCCATCGGCTCGTCGAGCAGCAGCAGTTTTGGCTTCTTCGCCAATGACCGCGCCAGTGCCACACGCTGGCGTTGACCGCCGGAAAGCTGATGCGGTTTGCGCTTGGCGTACTGGGTCATCTGCACCAGTTTGAGCATTTCGTTGACGCGGGTTTCGACTTCGGCCTTGGGCAGCTTGTCTTGCTGCAAACCGAAGGCGATGTTTTGCGCCACGGTCATGTGCGGAAACAGCGCGTAGGACTGAAACATCATGTTGATCGGACGTTCGTACGGCGGCATGTCAGTGATGTCTACGCCGTCGAGATAGATGCGGCCTTCGGTAGGCCGTTCAAAACCGGCCAGCATGCGCAGCAGCGTGGATTTTCCTGAGCCAGATCCGCCGAGCAGGGCAAAGATCTCGCCCTTGTTGATTTGCAGAGACACATCGTCCACAGCAATCGTCTCGTCGAACTTTTTCGTGACCCGATCGATTTTAACCAGCACCTGCTTCGGTTGCTGATCACCTTCGAGGGCTTTTTTGTAGGCGCCGGAGGCAACTGCCATGGGTGAAACTCCCAACTGGTTTGCTGCCCGGCCTGCATGGCCGGGCGCGAGGTCTTTATTTACCGGATTTGATCTTGGTCCAGCTGCGAGTCATCAGACGCTGAATCTTGGGCGGTAATTCGGAATTGACGTACAGCCGATCCAGAATTTCCTGTGGCGGGTACACCACGTCGTCGTTGCGAATGTCCTGATCCATGATCTTGTCCGAAGCCGGATTCGGGTTGGCGTAACCGACCTCGTCACTGACCTTGGCGATCACTTCAGGCTTGAGGATGTAGTTGATGAAGGCGTGGGCGGCTTTGACGTCCGGCGCATCAGCCGGGATCGCCAGCATGTCGAACCACAGGTTGCCGCCTTCTTTGGGAATGGCGTAAGCGATGTTCACGCCCTTGTCGGCTTCCTTGGCCCGAGCCTGAGCCTGAAAGATGTCGCCGGAGAACCCGGCGGCAACGCAGATCTCGCCGTTGGCGAGGTCCGAGATGTATTTGGAGGAGTTGAAGTAGGTCACGTAGGGACGCACTTTGAGCAGCTTCTCTTCGGCTTTTTTGTAGTCGGCTTCGTTGGTGCTGTTCGGGCTCAGGCCCATGTAATTGAGCACAGCCGGCAGCATTTCATCCGCCGAGTCGAGGAAGGCGACGCCACATTTCTGCAGTTTCTTGATGTTCTCGGGTTCGAACAGCACGGCCCAGGAGTCGATGGTGTCGACGCCCAGCGCAGCTTTTACTTTGTCGACGTTGTAACCGATGCCATTGGTGCCCCAGAGATACGGCACGGCGTACTGATTGCCGGGATCGTTTTTCTCAAGGCGCTTGAGCAGTGCGGGATCGAGGTTTTTGTAGTTGGGGAGTTGAGACTTGTCGAGCTTCTGAAACGCACCGGCCTTGATCTGCTTGCCAAGGAAGTGGTTGGACGGCACCACCACGTCATAACCGGTGTGACCGGCGAGCAGCTTTCCTTCCAGGGTTTCGTTGGAGTCGAAGACGTCGTATTTGGTCTTGATGCCCGTGGTGGATTCGAATTCCGCCAGGGTGTCGGTGCCGATGTAATCGGACCAGTTATAAATGCGTACGGTGGACTCAGCCAAAGCGCTGACGGCGAACGTCAGACCTGCGCCGAGGAGCACGCTTTTTGAAAATAAAGAAATAGACACGTTTGCAGTCCTTTTAGTAGGTGGGCCTGTTGCCCGTGTCGTCGTTGACGGTGATGACCGCCAGTGACAAATCCGGCGCGCAACTTACCTGTGATAAACCCTTCTCGCAAAACAACTTTTTGTGACGGACCTGAAATTTGGCTTACGGTAATTCTGTAGGAGCCAACTTGTTGGCGAGAGATTGATGCGGTGTGTCAGTCACACCGCCTCGCGAACAAGTTCGCTCCTACAGGGGTTTGCGTCGTCAGGGACGACGCGTAAGGCTTATTTACCCGATTTAATGTTGGTCCAGCTGCGGGTCATGATCCGCTGCGTTGCCGCAGGCAAATCGGCGATCGCATACAGCTTGGCCAGCACGTCCGCAGGTGGATAAACGCCTGGATCGGAGGTGATGTCCTTGTCGACGAACTCAGTCGCAGCGGCGTTACCGTTCGGGAAGTGCACGGCGTTGGTGATTTCCGCCATGACTTTAGGCTGCAGGATGAAGTTCATGAACTTGTAGGCGCCTTCGACGTTTTCGGCGTCTTTAGGGATCGCGATCATGTCGTAGAAGCTGCCAGCGCCTTCTTTGGGAATGTTGTAGCTGACTTTGACCTTGCCGCCCGCTTCTTCAGCACGCGCCTTGGCCTGGTACACGTCACCCGAGTAACCCACGGCTACGCAGATGTTGCCGTTGGCCAAGTCCGAGATGTACTTGGAGGAGTGGAAGTAGGTGACCGAAGGACGGATCTTCTTGAACAGGTCTTCAGCTTTGGCGATGTCTTCTTTCTTCTGGGAATCGGTTGGCAGGCCCAGGTAGTGCAGCGCGACCGGCAACATTTCTGTTGGCGAATCGAGGAAGCTGATGCCGCACTTTTTCAGCTTGGCTGCGTTTTCCGGTTTGAACAGCAAGTCCCAGGAATCGACGGGCGCATCAGCACCCAGCGCAGCCTTGACCTTTTCCGGGTTGAAGCCGATGCCGATCGAGCCCCACATGTAGGGAAAGGCGTGCTTGTTGTCCGGGTCGCTGACCGACACGGCCTTGAGCAGCGCAGGGTTCAGGTTTTTGTAGTTCGAGAGCTTGGTCTTATCGAGCTCCTGATAGACACCAGCCTTGATTTGCTTGGCCAGGAAGTTATTCGACGGCACAACGATGTCGTAGCCGGACTTGCCCGCTAGCAGCTTGGCTTCCAGGGTTTCGTTGCTGTCGAAGACGTCGTAGACGACCTTGATGTCTGACTCTTTTTCGAAGTCTGCGATGGTGTTCGGTGCGATGTAATCGGACCAGTTGTAAACGTGGAGAACTTTGTCGTCGGCCTGAGCAGCTGCGGCCACTGCGCCCATCAGGGAAAGCGCGAGGAGGGTCTTGCCAAATATCTTCATGCGTACAGCTCCATTGTTAATCACGACCGTTAGGGTAGCGGCTTCTAGCCATTAGTCTGGCAATTTCCAAAGCGATCTTTCAAGCCGGGGTTCATGAAACTGTTAATGATTTTCTGAACCGCCCTTGTAGGAGCGCGCTTGTCCGCGATTGCGTTTTGTCAGTCGAGATGTTCATACCTGACATACCGATTTCGCAGGCAAGCGCGCTCCTACAATTCAGGCCTGTAATGCTTCCAAAGTCAGGTCCAGACACTTGCGGGCTTTCTCGACCAACTCGTCAATCTCGGCAAAACTGATCACCAGCGGCGGCGAGATAATCATCGTGTCGCCAACAGCCCGCATGATCAGGCCATTGTTGAAGCAGAACGTTCGGCAAATCATGCCGGCCCCTTTGCCTTCGTAACGCTTGCGAGTGGCTTTGTCCTGCACCAGCTCGATAGCGCCCAACAGCCCCACACCGCGTACTTCGCCCACCAGCGGGTGATCGCTGAGCTCGCGCAAACGCTTTTGCAAGTATGGTGCCGCTTCCGATTTCACCCGTTCGACGATCTTTTCGTCGCGCAGGATGCGGATGTTCTCCAAGCCTACCGCCGCCGACACCGGGTGCCCGGAGTAGGTAAAGCCGTGGTTGAAGTCGCCGCCTTCGTTCAGCACAGCGACGAACTCATCGCGCACGATCACGCCACCCATGGGGATGTAACCCGAGGTCAGGCCCTTGGCAATGGTCATCAAATCGGGTTTGAGGCCGTAGAAATCGCTACCGAACCACTCACCGGTGCGGCCGAAACCGCAGATCACTTCGTCGGCAACGAACAGGATGTCGTACTTGGCGAGAATTTCTTTGATCTTGGGCCAGTAGGTGTCCGGCGGAACAATCACGCCGCCCGCGCCCTGGATCGGCTCGGCAATGAAAGCGCCCACGTTATCGACGCCCAGCTCGAGAATCTTCTTCTCCAGTTGCTCGGCAGCCCAGACCCCGAATTCGTCCGGGGTCATGTCGCCGCCTTCGCCAAACCAGTACGGCTGAGGGATGTGGACGATGCCCGGGATCGGCAAATCGCCCTGCTCGTGCATGTAAGTCATCCCGCCCAGGCTCGCGCCTGCCACGGTAGAGCCGTGATAACCGTTGACGCGACTGATGATGATTTTCTTGCTCGGCTTACCCTTGATCGCCCAGTAATGACGAACCATACGCAGCACGGTGTCGTTGCCTTCGGAACCGGAACCTGTGAAAAACACATGATTCATCCCTTCAGGCGCGACATCGGAGATGGCTTTGGCCAGTTGCAACGCGGGTGGGTGAGCGGTCTGGAAGAACAGGTTGTAATAAGGCAGTTCGCGCATCTGTTTGCTGGCGGCTTCGGCCAGTTCGTCACGACCGTAACCGATGGCGACGCACCAGAGACCGGCCATGCCATCAAGGATCTTGTTGCCTTCGCTGTCCCAGAGATAAACACCCTTGGCGCGGGTGATGATGCGCGGGCCTTTTTCTTTGAGCTGCTTGAAATCGGTGAATGGCGCCAGGTGATGGTCGTTACTCAAGGCTTGCCATTCGAGGGTTTGCGGGTTGTTCGAACTCATGTAGCGCTCCAGATTCCGGTATCGCGTGTCGGACGCCGACGATTTCCAACAAGGTGGAAATTGATCGGCGACCGGGATAGTCAGACGGCAAAGAGCAGGAATTCCCGCTCCCACGAACTGATCACGCGCTTGAAGTTCTCGTGCTCGGCGCGCTTGACCGCGACGTAGCCCTTGATGAATTTCTCGCCGAGGTATTTTTCGACGGTCTTGCTGTTTTCCATGCGTTCCAGCGCATCTTCGATGGTCAACGGCAAGCGCAGGTTGCGGCGCTCGTAGCCACGCCCCACCACCGGCGCGCTCGGGTTCATGCCCTCGACCATGCCAATGAAGCCACACAGCAAGCTGGCGGCAATCGCCAGATACGGATTGGCGTCGGCACCCGGAAGGCGGTTCTCAACGCGGCGGTTTTGCGGCCCGGCGTCCGGCACCCGCAGGCCCACGGTGCGGTTCTCTTCGCCCCACTCAACGTTCACCGGCGCGGATGTGTCCGGCAGGAAGCGGCGGAAGGAGTTGACGTTAGGCGCGAACAGCGGCAACAGCTCGGGGATGAGTTTCTGCAGGCCACCGATGTGGTGCAGGAACAACTGGCTCATGGTTCCGTCTTCGTTGGAGAAGATGTTCTTGCCGGTTTCGATGTCGATGATGCTCTGGTGCAAGTGCATGGCGCTGCCGGGCTCACCGGTCATGGGCTTGGCCATGAAGGTGGCGGCGACATCGTGCTTGAGCGCGGCTTCGCGCATCGTACGTTTGAACACCAGGATCTGGTCGGCCAGAGACAACGCGTCACCGTGACGGAAGTTGATTTCCATCTGCGCCGTGCCGTCTTCGTGGATCAGCGTGTCGAGATCGAGGTTTTGCAGTTCGCACCAGTCGTAGACGTCTTCGAACAGCGGGTCGAATTCGTTGGCCGCTTCGATGGAAAACGATTGGCGACCGGTTTCCGGACGGCCCGAGCGGCCCACTGGTGGCTGCAACGGATAGTCGGGGTCGTCACTGCGCTTGGTCAGGTAAAACTCCATCTCCGGAGCCACGATCGGCTGCCAGCCTTGATCGGCGTAGAGTTTCAAAACCTTTTTGAGGACGTTGCGCGGCGACAGCTCGATGGGGTTGCCCTGCTTGTCGTAGGTGTCATGAATCACCTGCGCAGTGGGTTCTATGGCCCAGGGCACGACAAAAACTGCGTTCTGATCCGGGCGGCAGAACATGTCGATGTCTGCAGGGTCCAGCAACTCATAATAAATGTCGTCTTCGACGTAATCGCCGGTCACCGTCTGCAGCAAAACACTTTCAGGCAGGCGCATGCCTTTTTCGGCGATGAACTTGTTGGTCGGTGAGATCTTGCCGCGAGTGATACCGGTGAGGTCGGCGATCATGCATTCGACTTCGGTAATCCTGTGCTCTTTCAACCAATCGGTGAGCTGGTCGAGGTTGGTACTCATAAATACCTCAGGGTTTCGGTTCCTGATGGCCGTCATGGCGATCAGGCGTTTTTTCGACGCATCGGCGTCGCGCTGTGCTGCGTTATGTTGCTGGTTTTCCCCGGGCATCGCCAAATGCCGGACGTTTGAACGATAGCCGGGTTTCTGCGTGAGGCGCGAATAAGGGATAAGGTGATACTTGAACCCATCGTGCGGGCATCGACGGGCAGATTTTCCAGGAAGGTACAGAAAGGGTCAGTATTAAGACTGGAGCAGCCCGATTGCAGGATTTTGACACGGAAGGTATTTCGAGAGGATCGAACAGCGCCGCCAGCGAGGGCAGAATCAGCGGCAGGCGAGACATGTGACCCCCGGAATTATTGCTGTTATGGGTTGCAATCGAGCTTAGCCTTGTTCATTTTTTTACACAACACCCCCGTAAAAAATACAACACAGTCCTCTGAACCCCGCAGTTCTGGTGACGTTCAGCCGCTAAAATTTGCCCTAAAGGGCGGCAAAAATGCTCGTTCGGCGCCCTTTTAGGGCAATTGCGGGCTCTCTTGACTTCATGAGGGCTTTCGGATTGACTGAAACCCGTAATGCTCGATGATTGATATTTTCAACAACAAAGGTGTTGCATCATGTCGGTACCCCCGCGTGCCGTTCAGCTCAACGAAGCGAACGCGTTCCTTAAGGAACATCCTGAGGTTCTATACGTTGACCTTCTGATTGCAGATATGAATGGAGTGGTGCGCGGCAAGCGCATCGAACGCACCAGCCTTCATAAGGTTTACGAAAAAGGCATCAACCTCCCAGCTTCTCTTTTCGCTCTGGATATCAATGGCTCAACGGTGGAAAGCACCGGTCTGGGTCTGGACATCGGTGACGCAGACCGAATCTGTTATCCAATCCCTGACACTCTCTGCAATGAGCCCTGGCAGAAGCGTCCTACCGCACAACTCCTGATGACCATGCACGAACTGGAAGGCACGCCCTTCTTTGCCGACCCGCGTGAAGTACTGCGTCAGGTGGTCAGCAAGTTCGATGAAATGGGTCTGACCATTTGCGCAGCGTTCGAACTGGAGTTCTACCTGATCGATCAGGAGAACGTGAACGGTCGTCCGCAACCTCCGCGCTCGCCGATTTCCGGCAAACGCCCGCACTCGACCCAGGTCTACCTGATCGACGACCTCGACGAATACGTCGATTGCCTCCAGGACATTCTGGAAGGTGCGAAGGAGCAAGGCATTCCTGCCGACGCGATCGTCAAGGAAAGTGCCCCGGCGCAGTTCGAAGTGAACCTGCACCACACCGCTGATGCCCTCAAGGCATGCGACTACGCGGTACTGCTCAAGCGGCTGATCAAGAACATCGCCTACGACCATGAGATGGACACCACCTTCATGGCCAAGCCGTATCCTGGCCAGGCGGGTAATGGTCTGCACGTCCACATCTCGATTCTTGATCGC
Organism: Pseudomonas rosaeacicularis; assembly: GCF_057128745.1. Classification (NCBI taxonomy): domain Bacteria; kingdom Pseudomonadati; phylum Pseudomonadota; class Gammaproteobacteria; order Pseudomonadales; family Pseudomonadaceae; genus Pseudomonas; species Pseudomonas rosaeacicularis. The sequence goes on along the minus strand of NZ_JBSKHT010000001.1, from coordinate 317,773 downwards.
GATGGCAAAAACATTTTCACCAGCGAGGATCCCGAGCAGAACGCCGCATTACGTCATGCGATCGGCGGTGTGCTCGAGACCCTACCGGCGCAGATGGCGTTCATGTGTCCGAACGTCAATTCGTATCGCCGGTTCGGTGCTCAGTTCTACGTGCCCAACTCGCCCTGCTGGGGTCTGGACAACCGCACGGTCGCTGTACGCGTACCGACCGGCACACCAGACTCGGTGCGCATCGAACACCGGGTTGCCGGTGCAGATGCCAATCCGTATCTGTTGATGGCGTCGGTGCTGGCCGGTATTCACCACGGCCTGACCAACAAGATCGAACCGGGCCCGCCCGTGGAAGGCAACTCCTACGAGCAGAACGAGCAAAGTCTGCCGAACAACCTGCGCGATGCATTGCGCGAGCTGGACGACAGCGAGGTCATGGCCAAGTACATCGATCCGAAGTACATCGATATCTTCGTCGCCTGCAAGGAAAGCGAGCTGGAGGAGTTCGAGCACTCCATCTCCGACCTTGAGTACAACTGGTACCTGCACACCGTTTGATGGCTGTGCGCAATAAAAAGAACGCCGCTGGCCCGAGAGGGTTGGCGGCGTTTTTTGTGACAGCGACGAAGAACGGTAGGAGCGCTCTTGCCCGCGATGGCGGTGGATCAGTTATGAATGAGTTGGCTGACACAACACAATCGCGGGCAAGCGCGCTCCTACAAGGTCCGCATCTGAACTCACGGCGTCGCGTACAATCCCCCAACCCCGCGCGCCCAGAGACCCTCCGATGACCCGCCCCGCCACACCCCGCAAACCCCGCGCACGCAGCCAGGCCCGGATCGACTCGATCCTCGACGCGGCGCGCACGCTGCTGGCAACAGAAGGTGTGGCGGGGCTGTCGATCTACAGCGTGGCCGAGCGCGCCGAGATCCCGCCCTCCTCGGTTTATCACTTTTTCGCCAGCGTGCCAGCCTTGCTCCAGGCTCTCACCGCTGATGTGCACGCAGCCTTTCGCGAGACCCTTGAGCAGCCCATTGATCATGACCGGCTGAACACTTGGCGGGATCTGACCCAAGTAGTTGAAGCGCGCATGCTGGCGATCTACAGACAAGATGCTGCAGCGCAGCAGTTGATCCTCGCGCAACACGGCTTGACCGAAGTCACCCAGGCCGATCGCCAGCACGACATTGAATTGGGCAATCTGCTGCAGGCGCTGTTTGCCCGGCACTTTCAACTGCCCGCATTACCTGACGACGTGGACGTCTTCGCCCTCGCGATTGAACTCGCAGACCGGGTCTATGCGCGCTCGGTGCAGTTGCATGAAGAAATCACCGAACGCATGGCTGAAGAAGGCATGCGGGTGTTTGATGCTTATCTAGGCCTTTATCTGCCGCCCTATCTTCCGAAACACACCGACATTCTGTAGGAGCGAACTTGTTCGCGAGGCGGCGTATCAGGCATACCGCGCTAAGCCTCTCGCCAACAAGTTGGCTCCTACAGAAGAACGCGAAGCAGCTAAACCCACAAAAACCCCCGAAGGGCTTGCGCGCTTCGGGGTTGCGAGCGACGCATTGATCACAACTTGGCGATCGACACCTCGGTGGATTTCACGAACGCGATCACTTCGCTGCCAACCACCAGTTCCAGCTCCTTCACAGAGCGGGTGGTGATCACCGAAGTCACGACGCCTGACGCGGTCTGCACGTCGATTTCCGACAGCACGTCACCGAAAACGATTTCTTTGATGGTGCCTTTGAACTGGTTGCGAACGTTGATGGCTTTGATAGTCATGATGAGGCTTCCTGTTTGAGATCGATGTCTGACGCCGTAGGGCGACTTGGTTAATTGGCCCAGCGCAATTGCGTGGGCAACGGTGAAAAGGGTTCGGGTTCAGGCGGCGATCCGGGGATCGACAGCACGCGATTCAATACTTCGGTTTCCAGAGCGGCCAGGCGATAAGAGCCGCGAGCACGAGGACGCGGCAGATCGACCAGCAAATCGAGGCCAATCTCGCCCTCTTCGATCAGCAGCACGCGGTCAGCAATCGCTACCGCTTCGCTGACATCGTGGGTCACCAGCAACACGGTAAATCCATGTTGCTGCCACAGACGCTCGATCAGTTGCTGCATCTCGATGCGGGTCAGGGCGTCCAACGCCCCCAACGGCTCGTCCAGCAGCAACAACCGCGGTTGATGGATCAACGCTCGGGCCAGAGCCACACGCTGCTTCTGCCCACCAGACAAGCCGGCTGGCCATTCATCAGCACGTTCGGCCAGGCCAACAGCTTCCAGCGCGGCAAGGGCTTTGGGACGCCAGTCGCCACTGAGGCCAAGACCGACGTTATCGATGACTTTCTTCCAGGGCAGCAAACGCGCTTCCTGAAACATCAATCGGGTGTCCTCTCGCGCATCGGACAACGCCGCCGAGCCTGCCAACAGTTGGCCGCTGGTGGGTTTGTCCAGCCCGGCCAGCAAGCGCAACAACGTGCTCTTGCCGCAGCCACTGCGTCCGACCACGGCTACGAACTGACCCGCGGGAATGTGCAGATCAATGTCTTTGAGTACTTCCCGCAAGCCGAAGGTTTTTTTCAGATTGCGGACTTTCACTGGAATCCCGCGCAACAGGTTTGCCGGTTGTTGGAGATTGCTCATGCGGCACCACCCTTCTGTACTTGATAGGCCGGGTGCCAACGCAGGCAGACCCGTTCCAGACCGCGTGCCGCCAGATCAGCCAGCTTGCCGAGCACGGCATACAACACGATTGCCAGCACCACGACGTCGGTTTGCAAAAACTCCCGGGCGTTCATCGCCAGATAACCGATGCCGGAGCTGGCCGAGATGGTTTCGGCGACGATAAGCGTCAGCCACATGAAGCCCAAGGCGAAGCGCACGCCCACCAAAATCGATGGCATGGCACCCGGCAGAATCACGTGCCAGAACAGACGAAAGCCAGACAAGCCGTAGCTGCGCGACATCTCCACCAGCGCTGGATCGATATTGCGGATGCCGTGGTAGGTGTTCAGGTAAATCGGGAACAGGGTGCCGAGGGCGACCAAAAACACTTTGGCGGTTTCGTCGATGCCAAACCACAGGATCACCAGCGGGATCAACGCCAGGTGCGGCACGTTCCGAATCATCTGCACTGAACTGTCCAGCAGGCGTTCGCCCCACTTCGACAGACCAGTGATGAAACCCAGTACAAGACCAATGCTGCCGCCGATGGCAAAACCGACGCCTGCGCGCCAGCCGCTGATTGCAAGATGGGTCCAGATTTCGCCGCTGCGGACCAAGTTCACGCCAGCTTCAATCACAGCGCTCGGGGCCGGAAGAATGCGCGTCGATAACCAGCCCGCGCTGACTGCCAGTTGCCAGATTGCCAACAGCAAGACCGGTAGCACCCAGGGCGCCAGTCTGTGAGTAAATCGTTCGGTTGAGCTGAGGCTCATGGAGTTGTCTCCTGTTGGGGCCGGCGCTTACTGTGCTTTCGCAACAGCAGCGGGCGGAGTCCAGATCACGTCAGCGATGCGGAGCGGTTTAGGGATCAACTTGAGTTCGTAAAAGGTGTCGGCGATTTTCTGCTGCGCGGCGACTGTCTCAGGCGTGATGAACAAAGCCCCGTAGCCCTGACGCTTGACCGAAGTGCGGGTGATGTCTTCCGGCAGGCCCAATAACGGGGCGACCTGCTTGGTGACTTCTTCAGGGTTGGCCTTGGACCATTCCCCCACCGCGCGCACTTCTTCAACCAGCGTCTGGATCACTTTCGGATGCTGTTGCGCGTAAGGCTTGGTAGCCAGGTAGAACTGGTTGTTGTCGACGATGCCAGTGCCGTTGCGCAGAGTTTTGGCTTTCAGCTGTTGCTCGGCGGCGGCCTGATACGGGTCCCAAATGACCCAGGCGTCGACACTGCCGCGTTCAAATGCGGCACGCGCATCGGCAGGCGGCAGGAACACGGTTTGAATGTCGGTGTATTTCAAGCCCGCTTCTTCCAGCGCGCGGACCAGCAGGTAATGCACGTTGGAGCCTTTGTTAAGGACGACCTTCTTGCCCTTGAGCTCTTTGACCGACGTGATCGGCGAGTCTTTCGGGACCAGGATCGCTTCACTGGTCGGTGCCGGTGGCTCGGCGGCGACGTAGAGCAAATCTGCCCCTGCGGCCTGAGCAAACACTGGAGGCGTCTCGCCGGTCACGCCGAAATCGATGGAGCCTACGTTCAGGCCTTCCAGCAGCTGCGGGCCACCGGGGAATTCGGTCCATTGCACTTGCACGCCTTGGTCGGCCAGTTTCTTTTCCAGCGAACCCTTGGCTTTGAGCAGCACCAGCGTGCCGTACTTTTGGTAACCGATTCGCAAGGTATCGGCCTGCGCCTGAGACACGATGCCAAACGACACCGCCGCGGCAAACAGAGCAACCAGGCCTTGACGCAAAATAACAGTGCGCATGGCGCGCTCCTTTGCTGTAGCTGTCAGGTGGCACCTGCTCGAACGATGGCGGACAAGTAAGGTGTTTTCGGGATTCATTGCCGGCAAATACGCCAGGAAGAAGCAGACCTTAACAGGAGATTTTTATTCCTATAAATCTTATTTATTCATTTGGTTAGCACTAAAAGAAATAAGCAATTTCCATGTGGGAGAGAGCTTGCTCGCGAAGAGGTCAGTACCTGCGCAATATCTCTCGCGTTTGGAATGAAGCCTTCGCGAGCAAGCCCCCTCCCACGGGTTTGCGTTTGCGACAACGTGAAAGGGGACAGATTGATTTATCAAAAAGCGCGATAAATAAATCAGTCTCCGATGGCCGCGAAGAAGCGCTGTAAATAAATCAGTCCCCTTCCCAACACCACAAATCCCGGGCGAAAAAAAGGGCCGACGAATCGGCCCAAAGATCGTGGTTGAAACGGTTGATCAGCGGTTGGGCTGTGGCGTCAGGCGCAGGTATGGCGTGACGGCCTTGTAACCTTTGGGGAAGCGCTGCTTGATCTCTTCCTCATCCTTGATCGAAGGCACGATCACTACGTCGTCGCCATCCTGCCAGTTGGCGGGCGTCGCGACCTTGTGGCTGTCGGTCAATTGCAGCGAATCGATGACCCGCAGGATCTCGTTGAAATTACGGCCGGTACTCGCTGGATAGGTGATGGTCAGGCGCACTTTCTTGTTCGGATCGATCACGAACAGCGAGCGCACAGTCAGCGTGTCATTGGCATTGGGGTGAATAAGGTCGTACAGATCCGAAACCTTGCGATCGGCATCGGCGAGGATCGGGAAGTTCACGGTGGTGTTTTGCGTGATGTTGATGTCATCGATCCACTTGATGTGCGAGTCGACCGGGTCGACCGACAGGGCAATAGCCTTCACCCCGCGCTTGTCGAACTCCCCTTTGAGCTTTGCGGTGTAGCCCAGCTCGGTGGTGCAAACGGGCGTGAAGTCAGCCGGGTGAGAAAACAACACCCCCCAGCTGCTGCCCAGCCATTCGTGAAATCTGATACGCCCTTCGCTGGACTCTTGCTCGAAATCCGGGGCGATATCGCCAAGTTTGATACCCATGGTGCGGCTCCTTTGGCTTGAGTTATGAGGCCACTGTGCACTGCGGCGACCAAGAATAAAAAGAATAAATAACGAAGATCCTATTTCTTAAACGCATAAAAAAGCCCCGCACGAAGCGGGGCTCTTTTTCATCAACTCAACCGGCTTATTTGAAAGCGTAGGTGTAGTTGAAGATCAGACGGGTTTGATCCGCGTCTGAGATACGGGTGTTCTGAGCAGCAGTACCGTGGTTGTCGAAGTCCGAACGGTAGTTTGCACGACGCAGGGTAGCGCCGAAGCCTTTCAGAGGACCGTCCTGGAACACGTAGTCGATACGCATGTCACGTTCCCACTCGGAGCTGTCACCCACACCCGACGCACCGCTGGTGGCCTTGATGTTGGTACCGTGCAGGTAAGCGAATGCTGCTTTCAGGCCAGGGATGCCCAGACGCGCGAAGTCATACGAGTACTGACCGAAGTTGGTGTCTTCGCCGGCACGGGCGAATTGACCAATCATACTGTCCGTGAACAGGTAGAAGCTCGAGCCACCTTGACCATCGCTGTGGCTGCCGGCAGTACCGTCTTTAGTGACGCTACCCTGGTTCAACCACACCATGCCGCCGTCGTCGCTCACACTCTGGTGACCGAGCATCAAAGCATGGCCGCCCAAGGTGTACGTGAACATGGCGGACCAGGTTTTGTTGTCAACTTCGCCGGCGTTGTTTGCGTAGCCGCCGTTGTTGTTGAAGCGGTAGCCCGTAGCGGCCTGACCGTTTTTGCCGTCAGAGCTGCTGTCGAAGTAACGCAGGTCAGTCTTGAACGACTGGTCGTCAGCGATCGGGAAGACGTGTACCAGACCCAGGAAGGTCTGCTTGTAGAAGTCTTCAAGCTGAGAGTGGTAAGCCTGCAAGGTCAGGTCTTTGGTGACCCTCCAGTCTGCACCGGCGAACATGAAGTTGTTGGAGTCCTGGGATGCGCCGTTGACCGACAGACCCGAGTAGTTGCTCGAAGCACGAGCCGACTGATGTTCCAGCTTGCCGAAGTTCAGGGTGACGTTGTCGATTTCTTTCGACTGAATCGTGCCACCGGTGAAGTTCTGAGGCAGCAAACGACCATCGTTCGATACCAGGATCGGCAGGTTAGGCTGCAGTGCAGTACCTACTTTCAGCTCGGTCTTCGAGAACTTGGCCTTGGCGTTGGCGCCAGTGCGGTTCCAGCTGTCTACGGACGAACCGTCAGTATCAGTCGGGAAGAAGGAGTTGGATGTGCCCGTTCCGTGGTGATCAATGCCGCCACCCAAGTGGATACCCAACACGCTCTGTACATCCAGACCGAAACCAACGGTACCTGGGGTGTATCCGGAGATGAAGTTGAACAACAGACCTTCAGCCGTTTCGCGCTGGTCAGCAGCACGAACGCCATCACGCAGGTCGTTTTCGAAATACATGGTACGGGAACTAAGTGTTGCCTTGCTGTCTTCGATGAAACCAGCGGCACCGGCCTGAGTGGCCAGAACACCTACAGATACGGCCAAGGCCAGGGTGGACTTCTTCATTGTGTTTCGCTCCTCATGAATCTAATTTTTGTATTTCCAGGGCTTCGAGCGAAGGCTCAAAACCGCAGATGCGCGATTAGCGCTGGACCCGACTCAGAGAGTCAATGGCCTCAAGACTAATTGACTAGACCGCGTATGCAGCTGGCTGCAAGGTAAGGCACTACCTTTAATCCTAAAAAGACTTAAATGTTCTGTTTTTAGTCAAAACAGACATATGTCACAAGCCGTTTCAGCCGTCCGTTGCGGAGTGTATCGGCCCGATAACGTAATTCCCAAAAAATATTTCTACACCGCTGGTCAGATCGATTAGTTTTGCCACGTCGTACAACCAGCTCGCGACCACTCAGTCACGAAATAGTTGCGAAATCGGATTACAACCAGCGATCTAACCTGTTGATTAGTAGAATTATTCAACCCGCTAGCCCGCATTGTTACAGTTGTCACCCTGCTGCCGGTCTGATTGTTACGTTCTTCAGAATATTTCTTGGGATCGACGATTTTTTAGGTCATCTGCGTCAAATCTGCGGCCTAAGCGGTGACCTTGGCGCTACCAAGTCCGAAAATCGGTGGATTTCGCTAGGCTGCTTATCGGGGCCGCCAGGTACGCGCGCTGATCCTACTTACAGATTGTGACAATCGGATAAATAGCCGAACCCTCCCCGTTTGAACTCCTCCCTTCCCACCTTAATCACCTCTAAGCTAATGCTAAAAGGTTATTTATTTCCGTATTCTTAGATCATTTACGATCCGCTTCACGCTGTCCCCGGCCTGCCTGATTCGGAGCTGCACCCATGAAATTATCCATCCCTCTTCGTTTGTTGGCTGCGCTGTCGCTGGCCGGTGCTTCGATGCTCACCCAAGCAGCAGACTTCACTGTCGCTTACCAAACCACCGTCGACCCTGCCAAAGTCGCCCAAGCGGATGGTGCCTACGAGAAAGCCACCGGCTCGAAGATCTCCTGGCGCAAATTTGATAACGGTGCCGACGTCATTACCGCGATCGCCTCGGGTGACGTACAGATCGGCTACTTGGGTTCAAGCCCGCTGACCGCTGCCGCTACCCGCAAGCTGCCCGTAGAAACGTTCTTGATCGCCACCCAGATTGGCGCGGCTGAAGCATTGGTTGCGCGCAACGGCTCCGGCATCAACTCGCCGCAGGATCTGATCGGCAAGAAAATCGCTGTACCGTTTGTGTCCACCGGGCATTACAGCCTGCTTGCCGCATTGAAGCACTGGAACATCGACCCTTCGAAAGTCACCATTCTCAACCTCGCACCACCGGCCATTGCCGCGGCATGGAAACGCGGTGACATCGACGCCACCTATGTGTGGGACCCGGCGCTAGGCGTTGCCAAGGAAACCGGCAAAGTGTTGATCACTTCCGGTGAGCTGGCCAAAGTCGGCGCGCCTACCTTCGATGCCTGGATCGTGCGCAAGGATTTTGCCGACAAGCATCCAGAGATCGTAAAAGCCTTCGCCAAAACCACCCTCGACGCCTACGCCGCCTACCGCAAAGACCCGGCCGCCTGGATCGCCGACGCCAGCAATGTCGACAAACTGGTCAAGCTCTCCGGTGCTAAAGCCAGCGACATTCCTGGCCTGCTGGAAGGCAACGTCTATCCGCTGGCCGCTGATCAAGCGACCGAGCTAGGCGCACCCACTACCGACGCCATCACCAAAACCGCCGCTTTCCTTAAAGAGCAGGGCAAGGTCGACTCCGTCCTGGCCGACTACACCCCTTACGTCAGCGCCAGGTTCGTCACTCAATAAGCCCTTCGAGGCAGGAGACCACGCGATGGCCTTGTTACAGCTGGAGCGCATCAGCGCACAGTATCCCGGCGCTGCCGAGCCTGTGTTGTCGGACATTTCAGTGACCCTGGGCCCGCAGCAGTTGCTGGTTGCCCTTGGCCCGTCCGGCAGTGGCAAGACCTCGCTGCTTAATCTGATCGCGGGTTTCGTCGAGCCCTGCGCCGGGCGCATCACGCTTGATGACGTGCCGGTCAATGGCCCGAGTGCCGAGCGCGGCGTGGTGTTTCAGGACGACGTGCTGCTGCCCTGGCAAGACGTGCTCGCCAACGTCGGTTTCGGCCTTGAGCTGGCCGGCATCCCCCGTGAGCAGCGGGAGAAAAAAGCCCGGGAGATGCTGGTTTTAGTCGACCTCGCCGGCTTCGAAAAGCGCCGTGTCTGGGAACTGTCTGGTGGCCAAAAGCAGCGTGTTGGTCTGGCCCGCGCATTGGCGGCAGACCCGCGCGTACTGCTGATGGATGAGCCTTTCGGCGCACTGGACGCCTTCACCCGCGAGCAAATGCAGGAGCTGCTGCTGCAAGTCTGGAAGCGCAGCGCCAAGCCGGTGTTCCTGATCACTCACGACATAGAAGAAGCCGTCTTTCTGGCAACAGACCTCATTCTGCTGGCGCCCAACCCCGGTCGGGTGGTCGAGCGACTGCAGCTGGACTTCGGTCAGCGTTACGGCGCCGGTGAATCGGCTCGCGCAATCAAATCCGATCCGCGCTTCATCGAAACCCGCGAGCATGTCCTGGCGCGGGTGTTCTCGCAACGCCATGCCTTGCAGAAGCAGCGCGCATGAGCAGCTATCAACCGCAATCGACTGCTCAAGCGCCAGTTGAAGAAGCCGTGATTAATAAGGTACGGCCCGCTACGGCAGGCTGGCGCCTGAGCACGCGCACTATCAGCGTGCTTACCTTGGTGACCTTGCTCGCCGCTTGGTGGGCAGTCACAGCGTTTGAGTGGATCGAACCGTTATTTTTGCCACCGCCTTCGGCCGTGCTCGAAAAGGGCTGGCTGCTGATGACCAAGGGCTACATGGACTCAACGCTGTGGCAGCATTTGGGCGCAAGCCTGCAACGCATTGGCCTGGCACTGGGGTTTGCGATTCTGACGGCCATTCCGGTGGGTATCGCCATTGGCTATAACCGCATTGCGCGGGGGATTTTCGACCCACTGATCGAGTTTTACCGCCCGATTCCGCCGCTCGCTTATCTGCCATTGATCGTCATCTGGTGTGGCATCGGCGAGTTCTCCAAAGTCCTGCTTATTTACCTGGCGATTTTCGCACCGATTGCAATCGCCACTGCTAACGGTGTGCGTACGGTCGACGGTGCCAAATTGCGTGCGGCGCAATCACTGGGCGCGACGCGCTGGCAGTTGATTCGTTATGTGATTTTGCCCAGCGCATTGCCAGACATATTGACCGGCGTGCGCATCGGTCTTGGCGTGGGTTGGTCGACATTGGTCGCCGCCGAGTTGATCGCCGCCACCAGTGGCTTGGGCTTCATGGTCCAGTCCGCCGCGCAATTTTTGGTCACCGACGTGGTGGTGCTTGGGATTCTGGTCATTGCCATGATCGCTTTCGCCATGGAAATGGGCCTGCGCGCCCTGCAGCGCAAACTGGTGCCGTGGCACGGCCAGTCGCATTGACTTCCCCAGGCTGAGCACCCTGACCACGCCGACATATCGGCGCTTGAGAGAAGAGATTCACCATGAGCCTTCATATCACCCCACTCAGTTCTGCCCTGGGTGCCCAGATCAGCGGCATCGACATCAGCCAGACGCTAAGCGATGAAGACCGCAACGCCATCGAGCAGGCATTGCTGACCCATCAAGTGCTGTTCTTTCGCGACCAGCCGATCACGCCGCAGCAGCAGGCGCGGTTCGCCGCAAACTTTGGTGATCTGCACGTTCACCCCATTTACCCGAACGTCCCGGAGCAGCCTGAGGTGTTGATCCTCGATACGGCCGTGACCGACGTGCGCGACAACGCGATCTGGCATACCGACGTGACCTTCCTGCCAACACCCGCCCTTGGCGCTGTTCTGAGCGCCAAGCAGCTGCCGCCCTATGGCGGCGACACGTTGTGGGCCAGCGGCATTACGGCGTTTGAGGCCCTGTCTGCGCCGATGCGGGCGTTGCTCGATGGTTTGAGCGCGACACACGACTTTACGCGGTCGTTTCCGCTGGAGCGCTTCGGCAATACCGCTGAGGACCTTGCGCGCTGGGAAGAAACCCGCCGCAAGAACCGGCCGTTGTCGCACCCTGTCGTGCGCACGCATCCGGTGAGCAGACGCAAGGCGCTGTTCGTCAACGATGGCTTCACCACGCGCATCAATGAGTTAGAGCCTGCGGAAAGCGAAGCGATTCTGAAACTGCTGTTCGCCCACGCCACACGCCCGGAATTCACCCTCCGCTGGCGCTGGCAGGAAAACGACGTGGCCTTCTGGGATAACCGCGTGACCCAGCACTACGCCGTGGACGACTACCGCCCGCACCGCAGGGTGATGCACCGGGCGACGATTCTGGGGGATGTGCCGTTCTGAATGGTTGGCGGTGAATCTGTAGGAGCGAACTTGTTCGCGAGGCGGTCCGACTGACACTGCATAGTTTGCTCCCCAACAAGTTGGCTCCTACAGAGAAACGGCGTTGAGTCGCGGCCGTGCATCACTTTGGTCACTCACCGCACCAAAATGCGCGAATAGCGTGCAAAAGCGATCAGAAAATAGCCAGATTCGAAAAGACTGCGTGACCAAGCGAAAGCGATTCGCGCATTCAGATATTCCTGAACCGCGCTGGATAAGGGCCTTACGAGAGATTTTCAATATTACCTGCTGCGTTTTTCCAAAACTGGCACGCGCTCTGCAATACATAAAGTAATTCCAGTTTTGGGGACCTTGGTACAGGCAGGCCGGGGATTCCCCTCTTTTATTCCTCTCGGAGACTGACCTCCAGTCTCCAGCGCCCGTCCTGAGTTGCACCGTGCCAGTCACCGTGCAACGGGCGGGCCGCCAGTAGGTTCAGCAACAACCCCTTGTCACTTCGCTGCACCCTCCATCGCACATCACGCCCTTCAAATTTGAACTCGCCCCGCTGCGGCTCGCCTTTGGCGTTGAACAACAAAGCAATCGCGCCGTCGATGTGCTCGCCGTGCAGTTGCGGCTCGTTGTTGAACCATAGGGCCAGGCCGTTGGGGATTGCTTCAATCTGCTGCAACTGCGTGGGATCGGGCGTGGTAATGCGACCGATCATCAACCCGACCATAAAGCCGACGATAGCGAACGACCCCAAAACCTTCGGCCAGAGCTTCGGTCTTGGATCGTCTTCAGGGGTAGAATGCATCCCGTCCTTTCGTTCGGAGCCGTGCATGTTTCACGTGATCCTTTTTCAACCAGAAATTCCGCCGAATACCGGCAACATCATCAGGCTCTGCGCCAACAGCGGTTGCAGCCTGCATTTAATCGAGCCGCTGGGCTTTGAGCTGGACGACAAGCGCTTGCGCCGCGCCGGGCTCGACTACCACGAATACGCCACGCTGCATCGTCACGCCGACCTTGCCAGTTGCCTGGAAAGCATCGGCCACCCGCGCCTGTTTGCTTTTACCACAAAGGGTTCGCGGGTTTTTCACGATGCACAGTTCGCCGAGGGCGACGCGTTTCTCTTTGGCCCCGAAAGCCGAGGGTTGCCGGCAGATGTGCTGGACGCATTGTCGAGCGAACAGCGCCTGCGACTGCCGATGCGCGAGGGTTGCCGAAGTTTGAACCTGTCCAATACCGTGGCGGTGGCGGTGTACGAAGGATGGCGGCAGTTGGGGTTTAAATAACCCATCGCTCCTACTGCACCCACAAAAAAGCGCCCACACGGGGCGCTTTTTTCATGCCAGCAGCAGACGCTTACTGAACAGTCGGCGTTGGCGTTTCGCCAGCTTCCTGCATGCGCTGCAGTTCTTGCGCGTACAGGGCGTCGAAGTTCACCGGCGCCAGCATTAGCGCAGGGAACGAGCCGCGCACAACCAGGCTGTCGATGGTTTCGCGAGCGTAAGGGAACAGAATGTTCGGGCAGAACGCGCCGAGGGTGTGGCTCATCGACGCCTGATCAAGACCTTTGATCAAGAAGATGCCAGCCTGCTGTACTTCAGCGATGAAGGCGATTTCTTCGCCATTCTTCACTTCAACCGACAGGGTCAGCACGACTTCGTAGAAATCATTTTCGAGCTGCTTTTGACGGGTGTTCAGATCCAGGCTGACGTTTGGCGTCCATTCCTGACGAAAGATCGCCGGGCTTTTCGGCGCTTCGAAGGACAAGTCGCGCACGTAGATACGCTGCAAGGAGAACTGTGGGCCTTCTTCGTTGGAGACGGCGCCGGTGTTGGGTTGATCAGTCATCTCAAATCCTTCTTACTTTAAGGTCTTGTAGGGTTGAATTCAGGCGGCCAGCAGCGCATCCAGCTTGCCGGCGCGCTCCAGGGCGAAGAGGTCATCGCATCCACCGACATGAACCGAGCCGATCCAGATCTGCGGAACAGATGTGCGCCCTGCCTTTTTGATCATTTCTGAACGCAGCTGCGGCTTGCCGTCGACAACGATCTCGTCGAACGCCACCTTCTTGCTGTTAAGCAGTTGCTTGGCGCGCGAGCAGTAGGGGCAATAGTCGCTGGAGTAAACGATGACTTCAGGCATTTATTTCACCAATGGCAGGTTATCTGCGCGCCAGGAGGAGATGCCGCCAGACAGCTTGGCTGCCTTGAAACCGGTCTTGAGCAATTCGCGGGCAGTGGCCCCAGCATGCTGACCGGCTGCGTCGACGATGATCAGGGTTTTTTCCTTGTACTTCTCAAGCTCGGAAACGCGAGAAATCACCTTGTCCTGGGGGAAGCTCAACGCGCCAACGATATGGCCTGCGGTGAAGTCCTTCTTGGTGCGCACGTCGATCACCACGCCTTCGTCGCGATTGACCAGCGCGGTCAGCTCGCCAGTGCTCAGGCTACGGCCGCCTTTGCTGAGCTCATACGCAATCAGCAGAGCCAGCAAAATGACAAACGCGCCAACCAGTAAATAGTGTTCGGTGGCAAATTGGATCAGGTGAGCGACCATCATTAGGTTCCAGGGCGTTAAAATGTCGGCCAGTATACACAGCCCCCAAGGTCGGCCAAAGCCCGTACGGCAGTGACGCCGTTTGAACTTGTCCTTAAACTGTCGATCTTTTTTCTACTTCTTCTTTAAGCCATGCCAGTGATGTGAAATCAGCGCGTAATTTTCACACCATTCGCAGACGAGGGATCTATGACTACCACGCCTAAACCTTTGGTCCTGATCATCCTGGACGGCTTCGGACACAGCGACAGCCACGAAGGCAACGCCGTCTATTCCGCGAAAATGCCGGTTTTTGACCGCTTGTACAAAACCATGCCCAACGGTCTGATTTCCGGCTCGGGCATGGATGTCGGCCTGCCGGACGGTCAGATGGGCAACTCCGAAGTCGGTCACATGAACCTCGGCGCCGGGCGCGTGGTGTATCAAGACTTCACCCGCGTGACCAAAGCGATCCGCGATGGCGAGTTCTTTGAAAATCCGGCCATCTGCACAGCCGTCGATGCTGCGGTCGGCGCTGGCAAAGCGGTGCACATCCTCGGCCTGCTGTCGGATGGCGGCGTGCACAGCCATGAAGATCACCTGGTGGCGATGGTTGAACTGGCAGCCAAGCGTGGCGCCGAGAAGATCTATCTGCACGCGTTCCTCGATGGCCGCGACACCCCACCGCGTAGCGCGCACAAATACCTGGAAACGATGGAAACCGCCTACACGCGGTTAGGCAAAGGCCGCACTGCCACTATCATTGGCCGCTATTTCGCCATGGACCGCGACAACCGCTGGGACCGTGTCGAATCCTCCTACAACCTGATCGTCGACGGCACCTCGGAATTTCAGGCTGCGACTCCGAAGGCGGGCCTCGATGCGGCTTACGAGCGCGGCGAGAACGATGAATTCGTCAAAGCCACGCGCATTGGCGAGCAGGTGAAAGTCGAAGACGGCGATGCCGTGGTGTTCATGAACTTCCGTGCTGACCGTGCCCGTGAGTTGAGCCGCGTGTTTGTCGAAGATGACTTCAAAGACTTCGCTCGCGCCCGTCAGCCAAAACTGGCCGGCTTCGTGACCCTGACCCAGTACGCGGCCAGCATCCACGCCCCGGCGGCCTTCACCAAAGCGGGCCTGCACAACGTGCTGGGCGAGTACCTGTCGAACAACGGCAAGACTCAGCTGCGCATCGCTGAAACCGAGAAGTACGCGCACGTGACGTTCTTCTTCTCGGGCGGCCGTGAAGAACCGTTCCCCGGTGAAGAGCGCATCCTGATCCCGTCACCGAAAGTCGCGACCTACGACCTGCAGCCAGAAATGAGCGCGCCGGAAGTCACCGACAAGATCGTCGATGCCATTGAAAACCAGCGTTTCGACGTGATCGTGGTCAACTACGCCAACGGCGACATGGTCGGCCACAGCGGCATCATGGAAGCGGCGATCAAAGCGGTTGAATGCCTGGACGTGTGCGTTGGCCGTATTACTGAAGCGCTGGAGAAGGTCGGCGGCGAAGCGTTGATCACCGCTGACCACGGCAACGTCGAGCAGATGACCGATGAGCAAACCCATCAGCCACACACCGCGCACACCACTGAGCCCGTGCCTTTCATTTATATCGGCAAGCGGGACCTGAAAGTCCGTGAAGGCGGCGTTCTGGCTGACGTTGCGCCGACCATGCTGCAGCTGCTGGGCATGGAAGTCCCGCAAGAGATGACCGGCCACTCCATTCTGGTTGCGAACTAACTCGCTCTAAACCGGCCTATAACCGGTCTGTCATCGGATGGCAGGCCGGTTTTTTGTATGAAATGTCTGTAAGCCGCGCCCTCTGAGCGTTTTTTTTGCAGCGTCCGGCGGGCATACTAGGCCCGTCTTCACTCCTTGGTATCGCCCGCCCCCATGCTTCGCGCCCTGATCGCCCTTGCTTTGATGTGCTTGCTCAACCCGGCGTTCGCCGACGACGATCGCGCACAGACTCAGAAACAACTGGATGCCACGCGTCAGGACATTACCGAGCTGAAGAAGGTGCTCGGGCAGTTGCAGGAAGAAAAATCCGGCGTTCAGAAAGACCTGCGCACCACTGAAACCGAAATGGGCAAGCTGGAAAAGCAGGTCGAGGTCCTGCAAAAGGAACTAAAAAAGAGTGAAAGCGAGCTGCAACGGCTCGACCAGGAGAAAAAAAAACTCCAGACCGCTCGCGTTGAGCAGCAACGATTGATTGCCATGCAGGCCCGCGCCGCCTATCAGAGCGGCCGCCAGGAATACCTGAAACTGCTGCTTAATCAGCAGAACCCGGAAAAATTTGCCCGCACCCTGACCTATTACGATTACCTGAGCCAGGCGCGCCTGGAGCAGTTACGCAGTTTCAACGAAACCTTGCGCCAACTGGCCGGGGTGGAAAAAGACATTGATCTGCAGCAAGCGCAATTGCTGGTGCAGAAAAGCTCGCTGGATGACCAGAAAGCCAAGCTCGACGACGTGCGCAAAGAGCGCCAGAGCGCGCTGGCCAAGCTGAATCAGGACTACAAGGTTCGCGACCAGAAACTGCAATCACGCCAGCAAGATCAAGCTGATCTGGCGAAAGTGCTGAAAACCATCGAAGAAACCCTGGCTCGCCAGGCACGAGAAGCCGAAGAAGCGCGTCAGAAAGCGCTGATTGCCCAGCAGGAAGCCGAGAAGCGCCAGCGTGAGCAAGAGGCGCTGGCAGCCAGCCGGAGCAAGAAAGATGATAGCGATGAGCCCCCTCGCCGCCCGGTAAAAGCGCCCGGCGCGATGGTTTCCAGTGCCGGTCAGTCGTATGGCGGCGCTTTTGATCAGGCAAAAGGAAAACTTCCTTGGCCTGTCGATGGTCGATTGTTGGCGCGCTTCGGTGAAACACGTGGCGACGACGAGCGAACCAAGTGGGACGGCGTGATGATCAGCGCTGCCGCAGGCAGTCAGGTACACGCTGTGCACGGTGGCCGTGTGGTGTTCGCCGACTGGTTGCGTGGCGCAGGGCTTCTGGTCATTCTCGACCATGGAAACGGCTATCTGAGTCTGTACGGTCACAACCAGAGTCTGTTGAAAGAGGCTGGGGACGTTGTAAAAGCCGGGGAAGCGATCTCCACTGTCGGTAACAGTGGTGGCGGTCAAGACACTCCGGCGTTGTATTTCGCTATTCGTCAGCAGGGTCGCCCTAGTGATCCGGCCCAATGGTGTCGCACTCAAGGATAAGTCGACGCCTCATTCAGGAGTTCGTAAGACATGCTGTTTTCGTCCCGCCTCACCTCGCTGGCCCTGACTATCGCCGTGGTTATCGGCGCGCCTCTGGCCCACGCTGCGGGTGCCGCTCCAGCAGCGACTCCCGCCGCATCGACTGCCGCCACTGCGCCTAACGCCAAAGCGCCGCTGCCGCTCGACGAGCTGCGCACCTTTGCCGAGGTCATGGACAGGATCAAAGCCGCTTACGTAGAGCCGGTGGATGACAAGACCCTGCTGGAGAACGCCATCAAAGGCATGCTCAGCAACCTTGATCCGCATTCGGCCTACCTGGGTCCGGAAGATTTCCAGGAGCTGCAGGAAAGCACTAGCGGCGAATTCGGCGGGCTGGGTATCGAAGTCGGCGTGGAAGATGGCTTTATCAAAGTCGTCTCGCCTATCGACGACACTCCCGCGACCAAGGCTGGCATCGAAGCGGGCGACCTGATCGTCAAGATCAATGGCGCACCGACCCAAGGTCAGACCATGCAGGAAGCGGTCGACAAGATGCGCGGCAAGCTCGGCGAGAAGATCACTCTGACGCTGGTGCGCGATGGCGGCACGCCGTTCGACGTGACGCTGGCGCGCGCGACCATTCAGGTCAAGAGCGTGAAAGCGCAAATGCTGGAGAACGGCTACGGCTATATCCGCATCACGCAGTTCCAGGTCAAGACCGGCGAAGAGGTCGGCAAGGCACTGGCGAAACTGCGCAAAGACAACGGCAAGAAGATGAGCGGGCTGATTCTGGACCTGCGCAACAACCCTGGCGGCGTGCTGCAAGCGGCTGTCGAAGTGGCTGACCACTTCCTGACCAAAGGCCTGATCGTTTACACCAAGGGCCGCATCGCCAACTCCGAACTGCGCTTCTCGGCTGACCCTGCCGACGCCAGCGAAGGCGTGCCATTGGTAGTGCTGATCAACGGCGGCTCTGCTTCGGCGTCGGAAATCGTCGCCGGTGCGCTGCAAGACCAGAAGCGCGGCATTCTGATGGGCACTGATACGTTCGGCAAAGGCTCGGTGCAAACCGTCCTGCCGCTGAACAACGACCGCGCGTTAAAGATCACCACGGCGTTGTACTACACGCCGAATGGTCGCTCGATTCAGGCTCAGGGCATCAACCCGGACATCGAAGTGCGTCGCGCCAAGCTGACCGCTGAAACCGACGCCGAGAACTACAAGGAAGCCGATCTGCTTGGCCACTTGGGCAACGGCAACGGCGGCGCAGACAAACCGACCACCAAGGCCAAGGCGAGCAAAGCGCGTCCGCAGGACGACGACTACCAGCTCAATCAGGCGCTCAGCTTGCTCAAAGGCCTGAGTGTGACGCGCGGCAACTAATATGCGCGTCTGGTTGACCGGGCTCATTGGCGCCCTTGCTGCCCTGACTGGCGCCGTTCACGCGGCGCCAGTCAACGCGGCCGATGCCCCTGGCAAATCGGCCAAAGTCGCTTACCTCAGTTTGATCATCGATGACCTGGGACAGAATCCTGAGCGCGACACTCGTGCGCTCAAATTGCCAGGGCCTGTCACGCTGGCGATCATGCCCGACACGCCACACGCCACAGAATTCGCACGTCAGGCTCACAAAGCCGGCAAGACCGTGATTCTGCACATGCCGATGGACCCGGCCACCGGGCCCTACGCCTGGCACCCCGAACTTCCCCTGCCCGAACTTGAATCACGCCTGAACGCGGCGCTGCTCAAAGTGCCTTACGCCGCAGGCATCAACAATCACATGGGCAGCCGCATGACGGCTGAACCGGTCGCCATGACTTGGCTGGTGGGTGAGTTGCAGCGCCGTCATTTGTTTTTGGTCGATAGTCGCACCAGCGCGAAAACCGTTGCCGCCGCTGAGGCGCAGAAGATTGGGTTGGCGAGCGTTTCGCGGGATGTGTTTCTGGACGATGAGCGCACCGCCGAGGCGATCACCGGGCAATTGCAAACGGCGATCAAACTGGCGCACAAGCAGGGCTCAGCCGTGATGATCGGCCATCCTTATCCGGTGACGCTGGACGTGCTTGAGCGCGAACTGCCCAAGCTCAAATCACAAGGCATCGAGTGGATCGAAATTCGCCACATGGTGACTGAGCGTGGGAATGAGGCGATGGCTGGGCATGGCAGAAATGGGGTGTATCGGTAGCGACAGCCCTGTAGGAGCCAACTTGTTGGCGAGCCGAGCAACAGGGTGTGACAGTTGCGGCGCCTCGCGAACAAGTTCGCTCCTACAGAAGATCTACAGATAACTGCCCAGAATCTTGTCCACCAGCCCTTCCGCGCGCATGTCATCCAGCGCTTTTTGCAGCTTGGCGACCACCGCGTCAGGTGTCTCTTTGTTCAGCGCCAGAAACAGCTCAGCCTGATTAAAGCGCAATACCGTCTTCAACCCCGAAACGCCCTCCTGCCGCGCCAGATAACGTCCTGCCGGATCACCGGTGGCCCACAGATCGATCTGACCATCGACCAGCTTCCTGGCGTTGTCTTTGTCGCTCAGCACTGTGATCGGGTTGAGCCCTTGGCGCGCAAGCTCTTCGGCAATTGCATCGCCTTTGTAGGCGCCAATCTTGTACTGCCTGGCTTGCTCCAGAGTTTTCAGCTCGATCGGGCTGTCGCTGCGGGCCAGCATGATCCAGTCGTCCGGACCGATCGGCCCGACCCATTTGAAGAGTTTCTCGCGCTCAGGCAACCGCGCCGTGACGAAGACGCCATAGCCGGGCTTTTCCAGTGCGAGTTTGTAGATGCGATCCCACGGGAAGCGCAGGGTCATGTTGTAACCGATGCCAGCACGCTTGAAGGTCTGGCGCACTATCTCGACGGCGATGCCTTCGATGTTGCTTTCCTGGGCAAAGTTTTTCCCGTCCGTGGCCATGTTGTACGGCGGAAAATTCTCGGTCAGCAGGACAATCGAGTAAGGCGACGCATCGCCGGCACGGGCGTTACCAACCACCAAAGTTAAAACGCTGATCAGCGCTAGAACAACACCTTTGAACATATCCCTGGCACCCTCTCCTGACGACGGCAGAAGAGTGCCGCGAACGTTGTGGGAAGTCCAGTTTGGTGACGTAGGAAGTCGCTTTCAGAACAGAGGTGTCTATTTCAAGGCTGTGCAGGGCCTGCTAGAGCGAGGCTCGCCCGCGAACCTGCGAATGCGTGGGGTCAGGCAAACCGTGGTGTCAGCTTCACGGGCAAGCCTCGCTCCAACAATTTGGCGGCGGTGACGGACTAGGAGTCTGATGCAACCCCAGTGGGAGCGGACTCGTCCGCGAAGGCTCAACTACGGCCAATAGAGATGTATCGGCTGCACGGGGCTCTTCGCGGACAGGTCCGCTCCCACGGGATATGTGTGTGTCGGTCAGACGCTGCTTACCGAACCACAATCCCCTGCTTGGCCATGAACGCCTTGGCCTCGGGCACGGTGTATTCGCCGAAGTGGAAAATACTCGCGGCCAGCACTGCACTGGCGTGACCTTCCAGCACGCCATCAGCCAGATGCTGAAGGTTGCCGACGCCGCCTGAGGCGATCACCGGAATCCCCAATGCATCGCTGATCGCGCGGGTGACGCCCAGGTCGAAGCCGTTTTTCATGCCGTCCTGGTCCATGCTGGTCAACAGGATTTCGCCTGCGCCCAGATCTTCCATCTTCTTGGCCCACAGCACCGCATCAAGCCCAGTCGGCTTGCGACCCCCGTGAGTGAAGATCTCCCAGCGCGGAGTCTCGCCCGGCAGTGAAACCTTTTTCGCATCGATCGCGACGACGATGCACTGGGAGCCGAAACGCGCCGCAGCTTCACCGACGAACTCAGGATTGAATACAGCAGCAGTGTTGATCGAAACTTTGTCTGCGCCCGCATTCAGCAGATTGCGGATGTCCTGCACAGTGCGTACGCCGCCACCCACGGTCAGCGGGATGAACACTTGGCTCGCCATGCGCTCGACGGTATGCAGCGTGGTGTCGCGGCCATCAACGCTGGCGGTGATGTCGAGAAAGGTAATCTCGTCTGCGCCCTGCTCGTCGTACAGCCGAGCGATTTCCACCGGGTCGCCGGCGTCACGAATGTTCTCGAACTTGACGCCCTTGACCACTCGGCCGTTGTCGACGTCCAGGCAAGGGATGATGCGTTTGGCGAGGGCCATGGGGTTATCTCCGAAATCCGTAGCTGTAGGAGCGAACTTGTTCGCGAGACATCTTTCGATCCGCTGAAACTTTGGCGGCTATCAAATTGCTTCGCGAACAAGTTCGCTCCTACAGTGAATGTCTACCGCTGGGCCAGATCGCAAAGCGCCTGAGCTTCAGCCACATCCAGCGTGCCTTCGTAGATCGCACGGCCGGTAATGGCGCCAATAATCCCAGGTGCGTTGGCGTCGAGCAGCGCCTGAATGTCGCCCAGGTTGTGGATACCTCCGGACGCAATCACCGGAATCCGCGTGGCCGCAGCCAGCGCCGCGGTGAACGGGATGTTGCAGCCCTGCATCATGCCGTCTTTGGCGATGTCGGTATAAACGATGGCCGCAACGCCGTCCGCTTCAAAGCGCTTGGCCAGATCGATCACCTGAACCGAGCTGACTTCAGCCCAGCCGTCGGTGGCGACAAAGCCGTCTTTGGCATCGAGCCCAACGATCACTTTGCCGGGGAACGCACGGCAGGCTTCAGCCACGAACTCAGGTTCCTTGACCGCTTTAGTGCCGATGATCACGTAGCTCACGCCGGCCTTGATGTAGTGCTCAATGGTTTCCAGCGAGCGAATGCCACCGCCGATCTGGATTGGCAGTTGCGGGTAGCGCTTGGCGATGGCCGTGACTACCTCGCCATTGACCGGCTGACCTTCAAAGGCGCCGTTCAGATCGACCAGATGCAGACGGCGGCAGCCGCCCTCAACCCATTTGGCGGCCATGGCCACCGGGTCATCGGAGAACACCGTCGAATCTTCCATACGGCCCTGACGCAGACGCACGCAGGCACCGTCTTTAAGGTCGATTGCGGGAATGATGAGCATGAGCTTTTCCTTCGTCAAAGAGCTGCAAGCTGCGAGCTAAAAGCTGCAAGCAGGCGAGCGTACTAATTCTTGCAGCTTGAAACCTGAAGCTTTCAGCTGCTCTTTTCCAACGCCCAAACGTCACTTTCGATGCTCTCGAAGCGCTCTTTCAAGTGCGCCTGAACATCGAAGATCGCTCGGTTGTAATAGTGCGGCGCAATTTCGCGGGTGAACAACTCAAGGATTTCCCCAGCCTCGAACGAACCCAGGTCCAGTTCGAAGCGGTCTTCCATGAAGCGCTTGATCTTGTGACATGCCTCACTCTCCTGCTCGGGAGTGAGGGTCAGGATCGGGGGCTTGCTCTTCTTGCTCATTACCAGCGACCGTCCCACGCGGCGAAGTTCTGCAGCAACTGCAGGCCGTGGGTATGGCTCTTCTCCGGGTGAAATTGCACAGCGAAGCGCGAGCCGTCCGCCAGTGCTGCGGCGAAATCCAGACCGTAATGACCACGCCCGACGATCTGCCTGGCATTGGGCGATTCGATGTAATAGCTGTGCACGAAGTAGAACCGCGCCATGTCCGGGATGCTGTGCCACAACGGGTGATCCACCGCTTGCGCCACTTCGTTCCAGCCCATGTGCGGCACTTTCAGGTGCTCGCCGTCTTCGTGCAGACCCTTGCCGAAGAACCGGACCTGACCTGGAAACAGGCCGATGCAGTCTTCGCCGCCGCTCTCTTCACTGCGGTCCATCAGCGCTTGCATGCCGACGCAGATGCCGAGAAACGGGCGATCCTGGCTGACTTCGCGCACCAGCGCATCGAAACCCAGACGCCGAATCTCGGCCATGCAATCGCGAATCGCACCGACACCCGGGAACACCACGCGGTCGGCTTCGCGGATCACATCGGCATCGCTGGTGATCAGCACACGACCGGCGCCCACGTGCTCCAAGGCCTTGGCCACTGAGTGCAAGTTGCCCATGCCGTAATCGATAACCGCGACCGTCTGCATCAGAGCACGCCCTTGGTGGACGGCATCTGACCAGCCATGCGCTCATCAAGCTCAACAGCCATGCGCAGCGCGCGGCCGAAAGCCTTGAATACGGTTTCGATCTGGTGGTGGGTGTTGTGGCCGCGCAGGTTGTCGATGTGCAGCGTGACATTGGCGTGGTTGACGAAGCCCTGGAAAAATTCCTGGAACAGATCGACGTCGAAACCGCCAACGGTGGCGCGAGTGTAAGGAACATGCATCTGCAAGCCAGGACGGCCGGAGAAGTCGATGACCACCCGTGACAGCGCTTCATCCAGCGGGACGTAGGCGTGGCCGTAACGACGGATGCCTTTTTTGTCGCCGATGGCTTTGCTGAAAGCCTGACCCAGGGTGATGCCAACGTCTTCCACCGTGTGGTGGTCGTCGATGTGCAGGTCGCCTTTGCTTTCGATATCCAGATCGAACAACCCGTGACGGGCGATCTGATCGAGCATGTGTTCAAGGAAGGGAACGCCGATGTCGAATCGGGCCTTTCCGGTGCCATCCAGGTTGATCGAGGCTTTAATCTGGGTTTCCAGGGTGTCGCGCTCGACGAACGCCATACGTTCGGCCATCACCAGCTCCGCAAAATCATTGGGCGAAAAAGGCGAGCATTATAGGCGTGCAGCGCATGAAACATAAACACGAGACGCGCTATGGCTGACAGAGGGAACCAGCGGGTTAAGGGGACATACATGTCTGTACAAGCAATCACAACCCTCTGAAAACAACTGTGGGAGGGAGCTTGCTCGCGATGAGGCCGTCACGTTCGACAACTACGTCGACTGTCAGACCGCCATCGCGGGCAAGCGCGCTCCTACAGGTTCAGTGTCGGCCTGAAGTCTCAGGCCGACACCTACAGCGTTTTAGTGAAACAACACCGCAGTTTTCTGCAGCGTGATCCACACGCCCCATGCCAGCGGGATGCCCACGGCCAGCCAGGCCAGGATCGCCAGGGGCTTGGTGCTCGGCGCAGCTTTCCACTCAAGCGAAGTGCTGTGATCGGCACCTACGTCGTGACCAATGGACTGCTCGGCTTTAAGCTCCGCGTCGGTCATGAAGTACTTGTCGGCCACCGGACGCACCAGCAGGTTGCAGATAAAGCCCAGCACCAGCAGACCCGCCAGGATGTACAACGTGATGTTGTAAGCATCGGCACGGGCAACGCCGTGGCTCAGTTGGTATTCGCGCAGGTAGTTCACCAACACCGGACCCAGCACGCCGGCGGCGGCCCAGGCAGTCAACAGACGGCCGTGGATCGCGCCGACCATTTGCGTACCGAACAGGTCAGCCAGGTAAGCCGGGACAGTCGCGAAACCGCCGCCGTACATCGACAACACCACACAGAAAGCCGCCGCAAACAGCGCAACGCTGCCCATGTGACCCAAGGTCGGTACCGACGCGTAAAGCAGGAAGCCCAAGGCGAAGAACACGAAGTACGTAGCTTTGCGGCCGATGTAGTCCGAGAACGAGGCCCAGAAGAAACGCCCGCCGATGTTGAACAGGCTCAGCAACCCAGTGAAGCCAGCTGCAATCGCAGCGATCGCGGCCAGTTGCGAAGCGTCAAGCTGAGTGAAGCCCTGATCGGTACCCAGCAGCTTGCCGCCGAACACTTCCTGCAGCAGCGGCGAAGCCATGCCGAGGATGCCGATACCGGCCGAAACGTTCAGGCACAGCACTAGCCAGACCAGACGGAACTGCGGAGTTTTCCAGGCTACGTTCACGTGGACGTGGCGGTTGGTGATCATCGCGTTGTTGGCTTTTTTGACCGGAGCGGTCCAGCCTTCAGGTTTCCAGCCGGTTGGCGGAACGCGATAAGACAAAGCGCCGCCGATCATGAAGATGAAGTAGATCACCGCCATGGCCACGAAGCTCTGCCATACGCCGACGCTGTCAGGCGTTGCGAAGTGGCTCATCAGAGCGGTCGCCAGTGGCGCACCGACCATCGCACCGCCGCCGAAGCCCATGATCGCCATGCCGGTCGCCATGCCGCGCTTGTCCGGGAACCACTTGATCAGCGTCGATACTGGCGAGATATAGCCCAGACCCAGACCGATACCGCCGATTACGCCCGAACCAATCCACATCAGCCAAATCTGGTGCGTATACACGCCCAGCGCCGAAATCAGCAGACCGCCACACCAGCACAGTGCCGAAACTACACCGGCTTTGCGCGGGCCTGCGTGTTCCAGCCAGCCGCCCCAAATAGCTGCCGAGCAACCCAGAAATATGAAGAACAGGGTGTAGATCCAGCCGAGCATAGAGATCGGCCAATCACAGGTAGAAGAGAAGACTTGCTCGAAGAAACTCATGTCCGGTGCACAGGCAACGGCGGTCTTGATGCCAACTGCTTTGGACAGCGGCAGCCAGAACACCGAGAAACCGTAAGCCATACCGATACACAAATGGATCGCGAGGGCTGCAGGTGGTACCAGCCAGCGGTTGAAACCGCTCTTCGCGATAATGCGCTCTTTGGACAAGAACGCAGGTTGAGCAACAGAGCCGCCCAACGCAGTACTTGTACTCATTGTTATTCCCCCAATTTTTTTAGTTGTGTCACGCAAGGCAATGGCAATGTGTCCGCCCACAACCTTGATGCACGATGGCAACGGTTGTTTTATCGGCAGCACATTTGATTACGTGACAATTCGACGCAGGATAAGCCCCGAAGCGCGAAACTCTACCATTTACCGGGCAAAAGAAAGCAATCTGCTACTACCTTTTTTATGCCGTCTGTCCTGCAACTTAGAGTGCGTAAAAAAGCTGACACTTTGCTGCTCACGGCTAATTAAGCCGTAGGAAAATGCCGGAAATTTGGCACATGAGTCGCGATGCGAACTACTCTTGCGTGACACCGCTATACTCGCGGGCTAAATTTTTGAACGACACGACAACAAGGACTCGCCCATGAAAGCGTTCGGCAAAATCCTGGGACTGTTTATTCTCGGGCTGTTGCTGATCATCGTGGCTCTCGGTTTCGCCCTGAGCCATCTGTTTGATCCCAACGACTATAAAGACGAGATTCGACAACTGGCACGCGACAAAGCCCATGTGGAGCTGACGCTCAATGGCGATATCGGTTGGAGCCTGTTCCCCTGGCTTGGGCTGGAGCTGCATGACGCCAGCGTCGCAACCCTGACCGACCCGACCAAACCGTTCGCCGATCTGCAGATGCTCGGCCTGTCGGTGCGCGTGCTGCCGCTGCTGCGCAAAGAAGTGCAGATGAGCGATGTGCGTGTTGAAGGCCTCAACCTGATGCTGACCCGCAATGCCAACGGCCACGGCAATTGGGAAGACATCGGCAAAGTGCCTGCCACCGCTTCGACCGACGCCACGACCCCTGCCCCGGACGGTTCCGTTGCACCAGCAAAACCTGATCGTCCTTCGCAGCCTATCAAGCTCGACATCGACAGCCTGACCGTCAACAACGCGCGCGTTGAATACAACGACATTCCCAAAGCCCGGCAATTTACCGCCGAGAGCATTCAGATCAGCACCGGAGCAGTGCATGAAGCGACTGACATTCCGGTCAAGCTGACCGCCTTCCTCAGTACTAATCAACCGGTCATCCGCACCAAGACCGAACTGTCCGGTCAGCTGCGCTTCGACCGCGCGCTCAAGCGCTATCAATTTGAAGACATGCGTCTGTCGGGCGAAGCGGCCGGAGATCCTCTGCAGGGTAAAACCGTTACCTTTGCCGCCCAAGGCAATCTGCTGGTGGACCAGGCTGCCAACGTCGCCGAGTGGACGGGTATGAAGCTGTCGGCCAATCAGCTTCGTGCGCTGGGCGAGCTGCATGTCCGCGATCTGGACAAGACACCGCAACTGAGCGGCGCGCTGTCGATCGCCCAGATCAACCTGCGCGATTTTCTCGAAAACATCGGCCAGCCGGCGCCGGCATTGGGGGAAGGCAGTCTCAACAAGTTTGAAATCGTCACCCGCATCGCCGCCAACCCGACCAGCGTTACCCTGGACGGCCTGACCCTGAAGCTCGACGACAGCACCATCACCGGCCGCATTGCGGTCGAGGACATCGCCAAACAGTCGCTGCGTCTTCAGCTCAAGGCCGATACTTTTAATGCTGATCGATATCGCCCGGCGCCGAGCGAAGAACGCAAGGGCGCAAGTGCCGCGCGCAAGGCTGAAGTCGAAGGCGGCGAAGCTCAGGCATTGGCCGGCGCAGGCACGACCCCACTGCCGGAGCAACCGACCAAAGCGGCGTGGAGCGATGCCAAACTGCTGCCTCTGGAGCGCATGCGCAAACTGGATGTCGATGCGGACCTGACGTTTGGCCAGCTGACAGTGCAGAAATTGCTGATCCAGAACGCCGCGCTGAAAACCTCTGCGCTGGACGGGATCGTCAAGGTCGACAGCCTGCGAGGTGACCTCTATAACGGTAATTTCGAAGTCAAAGGCAATCTGGATGTACGTCCGGAAGTGCCGCTCGCCAGCGTGCAAACGCGCATCGCCAAAGTGCCGGTCGAGCGCTTCATCCAAGCGCAAGACGAAACCCCGCCGCTGCGTGGTTTGCTGACCCTTAACAGCGACCTCACCGGCAAGGGTAATAGCGAAAAAGCATTGATCGACAGCCTCAACGGTACCGCCAGTTTTGCGCTGAACAATGGCGTGCTGGTCAACGCCAATCTGGAACAGCAATTGTGCCGTGGGATCGCCGCGCTTAACCGCAAATCTCTGAGCGGCGAACCCCGAGGCAAGGACACGCCCTTCCAGCAGTTGAACGGCAATCTAGTGTTCCGTAACGGCGTCGCCAGCAACCCGGACCTGAAAGTGCGTACGCCCGGTCTGACCGTCAATGGCGACGGTGACATCGACTTGCGCGTGCTGGGCATGAATTATCGGGTCGGCATCGTTATCGAAGGCGACAAGAGCGACATGCCGGATCCTGCTTGTGAAGTGAACCCGCGCTTCGTCGGCGTAGAATGGCCCGTACAGTGCCGTGGCCCGCTGGAGCTGGGTGCCAAAGCCTGCCGTCTGGATAACGAAGGCCTGGGCAAGGTCGCCGCGAAACTTGCGGGTGACCGCATTGGCGACAAAATTGATGAGAAGCTGGGCGACAAGGTCAGCCCGGAGCTCAAAGACGCGATCAAGGGATTGTTCAAAAGATAACCAACGGCTGCCGTGACAACTGTGGGAGCGGACCTGTCCGCGAAGAGGTCTGTTCAGTCGATACATCTGTATCGGCCGAATGATCGCCTTCGCGGACAGGTCCGCTCCCACGGTTGCGCGCCAGGATCAGGCATCTCGAAACGCCACAACCCTTTCAGTCATCCCGGAAGCCCCATGCAAGCCGAACAATTCTCCAGCGCCGTGCTGGAGTGGTATGACCGTCACGGCCGTCACGACCTGCCGTGGCAACACGACATCACGCCGTATCGAGTGTGGGTCTCGGAAATCATGCTGCAACAGACCCAAGTCAGCACTGTGCTCAACTACTTCGATCGTTTCATGGAAGCGCTGCCCAGTGTCCAGGCACTGGCCGAGGCGCCGGAAGACGAAGTGCTGCACTTGTGGACAGGCCTGGGTTATTACACTCGCGCCCGCAATCTGCACAAAGCCGCGAAGATCGTAGTTGCCGATCACGATGGCGAATTCCCGCGTGACGTGGAAAAGCTGATCCTGCTGCCGGGTATCGGGCTGTCTACCGCTGGCGCCATCGCCAGTATCAGCATGGGCCTTCGCGCGCCGATTCTGGACGGCAACGTCAAACGCGTGCTGGCGCGTTTCACGGCGCAGGAAGGCTATCCGGGCGAGCCCAAGGTCGCCAAACAGCTTTGGGCCACTGCAGAGCGTTTTACGCCGCATCAGCGCGTGAACAACTACACGCAGGCGATGATGGATCTGGGGGCCACGCTCTGCACGCGCAGCAAACCGAGCTGCCTGCTGTGCCCGCTTGAGCGCGGCTGTGAGGCGCACATGCTGGGCCTGGAAACGCGCTACCCGATCCCCAAGCCGCGCAAGACCATCCCGCAAAAGCGCACGCTGATGCCGATGTTCGCCAACCGCGATGGCGCGATCTTGCTTTATCGCCGCCCATCTACCGGCCTGTGGGGCGGTTTATGGAGCCTGCCGGAACTGGACGATTTCGATGACGTGCAGCATCTGGCATCGCAACACGCACTGGAACTTGGCAAGCATCACGCCTTGCCGGGGCTGATTCACACCTTCAGCCACTTCCAGCTGACCATCGAGCCTTGGCTGGTTCAGGTTCAGGAGTCCGCCCATCACGTGGCCGAGGACGACTGGCTCTGGTATAACCTCGCCACCCCGCCGCGCCTGGGCCTTGCCGCCCCGGTGAAGAAGCTGCTGAAAAACGCAGCCGACGTCTTGAATGCAGGAGAGTCCTCATGACCCGCATCGTAATGTGCCGCAAATACAAAGAAGAACTGCCAGGCCTGGAACGTGCTCCTTACCCGGGCGCCAAAGGCGAAGACATCTTCAATCACGTTTCGCAGAAAGCCTGGGGCGACTGGCAGAAACACCAGACCCTGTTGATCAACGAGCGTCGCCTGAACATGATGAACGCCGAGGACCGGAAATTTCTCCAGGCCGAGATGGACAAGTTCCTGTCCGGCGAGGAATACGCCAAGGCTGAAGGGTATGTCCCGCCCGCAGAATAAAAGGCTATTGAGCAGTGCGGGTCGTAAGCGACGGTAATAATTCGATTTTTTTTAGAAACTCGCTTGACGACCACCTGAAAAACACGTTTAATGCGCCCCGTTGCCCAGATAGCTCAGTCGGTAGAGCAGGGGATTGAAAATCCCCGTGTCGGCGGTTCGATTCCGTCTCTGGGCACCATAAATACCGAAAAACCCCTGCATCGAAAGATTCAGGGGTTTTTTATTGGGCGCGATTTCGACTCGTCTTCCTCTTGGCTATTAGCAACGTCTGCGCTTCAATACCGCACCAGCGCCTAACTCGCCCGCACAAGGAAATCACCTGAATGGCCTCCCCTGACAAACAACAGAAACGCGCCAAGCGGGCGAAAGTCAAAGCCAAGCAGAACCGCATGGGCAAGGCTGGGACCAGCGTTATCCACCCGGTACTCGGCAATCCGTTCGTCAACGAGCCTTTCGATGACGTCGAGATCGACCTGAGCACGTTCGATTTCAAAGACATCGTAGAAAACGGTTTCGACCCTGCCGACTTCGATGACCTGTTTGAGGCCATGAAAAACGCAGAAGCCATCAGCCAATTGGCGCTCTGCGTGGTGTTCCTCCAATACCCGGTGCTGGAACTGGTCATCGCCGAGGAAGAGGAAGAACCCGCTACCGATTTCATGATGGGCTTGCTGATCACTTATCGCGCCATCGAGCACAACGAAGACGAAGACACTGCCATCGAGTGGATCAGCAGTCAGGCATTCCAGGCTGACTACAACCAGGCTTCGCAGATCCTCGAAAAGAAGAATGCCCGCACCAGCCGCCCGGTTCAGCCGCACCCGTAACGGCGAATTTAATTTACAAAGTGCCACTACGCGGTTAGCGTGCCGACCTTAACGAGAATGACATCTCTTCTCAACAAGGCCCGCACGTTGACCGAGTTTTCCCCGCCTTACTCCACACCTCGCATTTATCTGCACTGGGTATCCGCTGCGGTGATCCTGTGGGCGACGTTCAGCGGGTTCGGCGTTGCGCTACTGGCACCCGACGATAGCTTTCGTGCGTGGGTCGAGTCCTTCAATCCACAACTCACCAGCGTGTTCATTCCGGTGTTCTTGTGGCGCGCATGGCTGGCCATGACAGCGAATGCGAAGGCAACGCCGCAAACCCTGCAAGAGCAACTGGCCCATTGGGCGCACTTGGCGATTTACCTGACCGTGACGGGCGTGCTGATCACTGGCGTGTTGATGATGACTCACCCGGTAACGATGCTTGATCTTGTCCAATTGCCGCAGCTGATTCATTCAGCCACGGCGCTAAGCACGCTGCATGAAGTGCATCACGTCTTGTGCGCGGGGTTGGCGGGGTTGGTGGCGGTACATGTGACGGCGGTGGTGCAGCATCAGGTGCTGGGGCGGTCGGTGTTGGGGCGGATGTGGGCAAAGTGTTAGCTACGATTGAAGATCATCGGATCCGCTTTTTGGCACTGTCGTACACTGCATCGTTTTCACGGCGGCCGATCGCGATAACGGTGATCACAAGCCTGCGATCTATGACCTCGTAAACTAAACGGATGCCAGAGGCTCTCAACTTAATTTTGTAGCAGTCAGCCATCCCACGCAGCTTGTCGGCGCTAACTCTGGGTTCTGAGAGCCTTGAGCGCAGTTTTTTAAGAAGCTGCAACTGGATGCTTTTATCCAGTCGGTCATATTCTTTTTTGCCTCTAGCAGAAATTCCAATGAGTAGGTGCTGATTGGCAAGGATAACGCCCGGTCATTTTTCAGCCTCCGCGATGAGGTCATTTATATCTACCTTTACCGTCCGGCCGCCCCGTCGCTGCTTCACGATGCGGACAAGCTCGGCATCATCCAGCAGATCTAGAAGCTCTTCATATCGCTCGGGAGAGAGGATATAAAACGCTGGCTCGTTGCGATTTAGAATCACCATAGGATCGCCATTGCTTTCGCGGAAAGTACCCATGGGATCTCTCTTCAGATCTGTTACCGATGCAGCCACTTCCGCCAGCAGTGCATACGCCATCGTTTATTCTCCTGTTCAGCCTTTTGCCGAGAGCTCGAAACCAGTCCTTCACATCACAAAAAGAGACTGATATCCGATCCTTTCAAGGGGCCAACCTGAAACATATCGACCCTTTAATAGTGCCACTTAGAATACGCATAAAAGCCTAAATATGTACTGCACCTTCGTTTTGGCTTTGTGCAATCCAAAAAAAGGCCGCAATCACTGGTGATCGCGGCCGTTTTTATAGCCCCAACAGCTCAACCCCTCACATCAATTGAGCACAACCTTCCCCGCCCGCGCATTCTTGCGGCGGCTCGACACGATCAGCCCCGCCGCAATCACCAGCACACTGAGCAAACCGGTGGCGATGATTTCCATGCGGTGGGCTTCCTGCACCAGCATGATGGCCAGCACGCCGATGATGAAGACGATCACGGCATAGGTCAGGCCCGGGAACAGCCACATGCTGAAGGCGATTTTCTCACCCGCAGCCTGGCGCTTTTGACGCATACGAAGCTGTGAAACTGCGATCACCAGATACACCAACAGCGCAATCGCGCCGGAACTGGCGAGCAGGAAGTCGAACACGGCAGCGGGCGCGACGTAGTTGGCGAACACTGCCACGAAGGCTGCAGCAGTCGACAGCAACACGGCCCACACCGGCGTTCCGGCTTTGCTGGTGCGTTGCGACAAAGCGGGCGCATCACCGCGTTTGCCGAGAGAGAACATCATGCGCGAAGCGGTGTAGAGCGCCGAGTTCAGGCAGCTGGTCACGGCGACCAGGACCACCAGATCAACGATCAACTTGGCGTTCGGAATGCCCATCAGATCGAGCACGGTCTGGTACGAGCCAACGTCGGCAAGACGACTGTCATTCCATGGCACCAAGGCCACGACGATGAAGATCGATACCAGATAGAACAGGCAGATCCGCCAGATCACCGAGTTGGTGGCCTTGGTGATTTGCTGGCCAGGGTTCTTCGATTCAGCCGCAGCGATGGTGACGATCTCGGTGCCCATGAACGAAAACATGGTGGTCAGCATCGCCGCCAGCACAGCGCCGATACCGTTGGGCATGAAGCCCTGAGTGTCGTACAGATGGCTAACGCCGCTGACTTGGGTGTTCGGCAACAGACCGAAAATAGCCAGTACGCCCAGCACGACGAATCCGAGAATCGCCAGGACCTTGATCAACGCGAACCAGAACTCGAACTCGCCGTAGTTTTTCACGCTGAACAGGTTGGTCGCGGTCAGCAGCAACGTGATCACCAGCGTAAAGGCCCAGATCGCTACGTTCGGAAACCAGGCATGCAGAATGGTCGCGGCAGCGTTGGCTTCAAGCGGAATCACCAACACCCAGAACCACCAGTACAACCAACCGATGGTGAAACCCGCCCAGTGTCCAATCGCGCGGTCGGCATACGTTGAAAAAGACCCGGTATCGGGCGACGCCACGGCCATTTCCGCCAGCATGCGCATGACCAACACCACCAACGTACCTGCAGCGCCATACGCCAGCAGCACGGCAGGGCCCGCTTCAGCGATGGCATGCCCTGACCCCACAAACAGACCTGCGCCGATGACGCCGGCAATGGACAGCATCGTGATGTGGCGCGGTTTGAGGCCCTGCTCAAGATTCGAAGAACTAGTACTGCTCATAGGAACAACCTTTGAAGGACTTTTCGAACGGATCGAGACGCGCTGAGGACATTCGTAAAAATATCCTTACGGCTCTGTTATTTATTTTTTACGCAAGAAATACGCCAAATTATTTCAGAAACGACGTCGCTCTTGGAAACGCCCGGCCCAGCGCTGTTTCACAACCTGTTGATTGCTATGGCATTCCGCCAGCCATGTAGGATTTGTTACCGGCCACCCCAGCCTAAGTGCATTTGTGCGCACCGAAAATACACATTAAGTCTCAACGCGCCCCGTTTAAATGCACGCCGTGTGCTTCGCTTAAGCCAAACAGGCTTTTCCAAGCTTTAAATGGCAGGTCAAAGCTGGCAATATCGCGCGTTTTTTGCGCAGACCACTCGCCGAGATGGCACTCAAACAGTGCATCATTTAGCTCGACACCGAACGCAGACACACAACCGTGAGGACCGCACATGGCTCAGGCCACGCCCGCGCTGGAAATTCGCAACCTGCATAAGCGCTACGGCGACCTCGAAGTGCTCAAGGGCATTTCGCTGACGGCGCGGGACGGCGATGTGATCTCGATCCTCGGCTCATCCGGCTCTGGCAAATCGACGTTGTTGCGCTGCATCAACCTGCTGGAAAATCCCCATCAGGGTCAGATTCTGGTAGCCGGCGAAGAGCTGAAACTCAAGCCCGCGCGCAACGGCGAATTGATCGCCGCCGACAACAAGCAGATCAATCGCCTGCGCAGCGAAATCGGCTTTGTCTTTCAGAACTTCAACCTGTGGCCACACATAAGCGTGCTCGATAACATCATCGAAGCGCCGCGCCGGGTACTGGGTCAGAGCAAGGCCGAGGCCATTGAGGTGGCCGAAGCGTTGCTGGCTAAAGTCGGCATCGGTGACAAACGACATATCTATCCGGCACAGTTGTCCGGCGGCCAGCAGCAACGCGCCGCCATCGCCCGCACGCTGGCGATGCAGCCCAAAGTCATTTTGTTTGATGAGCCAACCTCGGCCCTCGATCCGGAGATGGTGCAAGAAGTCCTCGCCGTGATCCGCGCGCTGGCCGAAGAAGGCAGAACGATGTTGCTGGTGACCCACGAAATGAGCTTCGCGCGGCAGGTGTCGAGCGAAGTGGTGTTTCTGCATCAGGGTTTGATAGAGGAACAAGGATCGCCGCAGCAGGTCTTTGAAGACCCGCAGTCGGCGCGCTGCAAACAATTCATGTCCAGCAATCGTTAACGGAGCAACACCATGCAGATCTTCAGAAAACTATTGCTGGCCGCAGCCACCACGCTGGCTTTCACCTCCAGCGCATTTGCTGCCGAGACACTGAAAATGGGGGTCGAGGCCGCTTATCCCCCCTTCAATAACAAGGACGCCAGCGGCCAGGTCGTGGGCTTTGACGTCGAAATCGGTCAGGCCCTGTGCGCCAAGATGAAGACCGAGTGCGAAATCGTGACCTCTGACTGGGACGGCATCATCCCCGCCCTGAATGCCAAGAAGTTCGACTTCATCGTTTCCTCACTGTCGATCTCTGACGAACGCAAAGCCGCTGTGGACTTCACCGAACCCTACTACTCGAACAAGCTGCAGTTCATCGCACCGAAAAGCACCGACATCAAGGGCAACACTGTCGATGAGCTGAAAGCGTCCCTGAACGGCAAGACCATCGGCGCCCAGCGCGCAACTTTGTCCGGCACCTGGCTGGACGACAACTGGGGCAGCGATGTTACCGTCAAGCTGTACGACACTCAGGAAAACGCTTACCTGGACCTGACCTCCGGCCGACTTGACGCCATCCTCTCGGACAAATACGTCAGCTACGAATGGCTGAAAAGCCCAGCGGGCCAGGCTTACGAGTTCAAGGGCAACCCGGTTTACAACGACGACAAGATCGGTATCGCTGTGCGAAAAGGCGACACCTTGCGCGCGAAGCTGAACCTGGCGCTGAAAGAAATCATCGAAGACGGCACCTACAAGAAGATCAACGACAAGTACTTCCCGTTCAGCATTCTCTGATCCGCCCGACGCGCGCTGCTGTGCCTCTATAGAGAGGCGCAGCAGCGCACGTCCTTGAAACAAGCCCTGCCATGAATTTTGATCTTTACGGATTCGGCCCCGCGCTTGCCGCTGGCGTGCTGATGACTGTCCAACTTGCGCTCTCGGCGCTGTGCCTGGGGTTGGTCCTCGGCCTGCTCGGCGCGCTGGCGAAAACCTCCCCCTATCGAGCGCTCAACTGGCTAGGTAGTGCTTATTCGACGCTGGTGCGTGGCATTCCCGAATTGCTGTGGGTGTTGCTGATTTACTTCGGCACCGTCAACGCCATGCGCGCTATCGGCGAAGCGTTGAGCATGCCGAGCCTTGAGCTTAGTGCCTTCTCGGCAGGCGTCATTGCGTTGGGTCTGTGTTTCGGCGCTTACGCGACCGAAGTGTTCCGCGGGGCGATTCTGTCGATCCCCAAAGGGCATCGTGAAGCAGGTTTAGCACTCGGCATGTCGCGCTCGCGCATCTTCATCAAGCTGATCATACCGCAGATGTGGCGCATCGCCCTGCCCGGCCTGGGCAATCTGTTCATGATCCTGATGAAGGACACGGCTCTGGTGTCGGTCATCGGGCTGGAAGAAATCATGCGCCATTCGCAGATCGCGGTGACATCGACCAAGCAGCCGTTCACCTTCTATATGGTGGCGGCCTTCATGTACCTGGGCCTGACCGTGGTGGCGATGACCGGCATGCACTTTCTCGAACAACGCGCCGCCCGTGGCTTTGCAAGGAGCGCCTCGTGAACTGGGACGTGATCATCAAATGGCTGCCGAAACTGGCGCAAGGCGCGACGCTGACATTGGAGCTGGTGGCCGTGGCGGTCATCGCCGGTTTGCTGCTGGCGATCCCGCTGGGCATCGCTCGCGCGTCGCGCAATCCTTATGTGCGCAGTGCGCCTTATGCCTACATCTTCTTCTTTCGCGGCACGCCGTTGCTGGTGCAGCTGTTCCTCGTCTATTACGGGCTGGCGCAGTTCGATGCAGTGCGACAAGGCCCGCTGTGGCCCTATCTGCGTGATCCGTTCTTCTGTGCGGCGTTGACCATGACGCTGCACACCGCCGCCTATATCGCCGAGATCCTGCGCGGCGCGATACAGGCCGTCCCGGTGGGCGAGGTCGAAGCCGCTCGCGCGCTGGGCATGTCCAAAGCCAAGGCGCTGATCTACATCGTCCTGCCCCGCGCCGCCCGCATCGGCCTGCCCGCCTACAGCAACGAAGTCATCCTGATGCTCAAGGCCAGCGCCCTGGCGAGCACCGTGACCCTGCTAGAACTTACCGGCATGGCCCGCACGATCATCGCCCGCACCTATCTGCCGGTCGAAATATTCTTCGCCGCTGGCGTGTTCTATCTCCTGATGTCGTTCGTGCTGGTGCAAGGCTTCAAACTGCTGGAGAAAGCGCTGCGCGTGGATCAGTGTCAGGGGCGGTAAAAAGGTTCGGTATCCGTTGGCACGGACTCTGATAGTCACTCAAAGAGCGATAGATTCACGGCTGCTCCTAAATCCCTGGCTGGGCACATTCCCGTGGGAGCAGACCCGTCCGCGAAGAGGCCCAGACAGGCGCCACACATCATGCTGAACGCATCCTTTCGGTAGGAGCTGCCAAAGGCTGCGATTGCTCCCAAACCCACCGACGCTTACCCTGACGCACGACCTCCCGCGCCTCAGCCCATGACTCCCATCCCGATCCTGCACACCACCGACCTGCGCGCCCGCTTCGAGGCGCTGAATCGCTTTCTGCTCGATCACCAAACCCTGTGGCGCCCCAAACCGTTCACCCACAGGCAACTGCCTTGGGAAGCCCAACACCCTGAGCTGGCCGATTGGCTACGCAGTCGCACATTGGCCGAAGCCGAGTTAGCGCATAACCATCCCGAACACCTGAGCGCCCCTGCGCCTTTCGCCGAGATTGCCGCCCAATCCGCAGCACTCAGCGCAATCGGCCCGCTGCCCATGATGGAGCTGCAACCGGTGTCATCGCGCATGGCAGTCGATGTTCCGGGCCGAAAGTGGCAACAAATCGAATCCTTCGCCAGCGCTCTGGATTTTCGTAAAACGCCTGAACACTGGCTCGACTGGTGCTCGGGCAAAGGTCATCTCGGCCGTCGCCTGGCCCAGAATGGTCAGGCGCTGACGTGCCTTGAGTACGACCCAAAACTGGTCGAAGCAGGCCACCAACTCAGCGCACGCCTGAACATCGCCGCTGAACACCTCACACAAGACGTCATGGCCGCCGACGCATCCTTGCGCCTGCATGCCCGGCAAACACCGGTCGCACTGCACGCCTGCGGCGATCTGCACGTACGGCTCATGCAACTGGCGAGCGACGCCAACTGCCAACAACTCGCCATCGCGCCGTGCTGCTACAACCGCATCGCTGCCGACCGCTATCAGGCGTTGTCAGCCGAAGGCCAAGCCTCGACGTTGCAACTGTCCATCGACGACCTCGGCCTGCCCCTCAGCGAAACCGTCACCGCAGGCGCCCGCGTGCGCCGCCAGCGCGACACCTCCATGGCCCGCCGCCTGGCCTTCGACCTGCTGCAGCGGGAGCTAAGCGGTGTTGACCAATACCTGCCCACGCCATCGCTGCCTGTCGCCTGGCTGGAAAAGCCCTTCGCCGACTACATCCGCGATCTCGCAGCGCTGAAGGAGATTTCCCTGATTGGCGAGCGAGACTGGTCAGCATTGGAAGCCGCCGGCTGGCAACGCCTCGCCGAAGTCCGCAACCTGGAACTGGTGCGCAACCTCTTCCGCCGCCCACTCGAACTCTGGCTCATCCTCGACCGCGCCCTCTACCTGACGGCTCACGGCTACGACGTGCGCATCGGCACCTTCTGCGACAGCCAGACCACCCCACGCAATCTGATGATTTTGGCCGAGCAAGACTGACCGTTTAAAAGGCCCGTCCTGTGGATAACTCTGTTGACGAAATATTTACGGCCACAAGAAATACGTAGCTTGCTGGCTATTTCGCTAATTGGTCATTTTTTGTACAGGTGATTAATTTCCGGCAATTCAGTAGCTTGCGAACTAATGAGAACTGTTCCACAAATGACACTGCCCGTTGTAGGGCCTTTGCGCCGCTTGTGAATAAGCATCAGAGCGAATCGGCATAAAGACCTAAAAAAACTGAAATTAAGGCTTTACTCAAGAAACCAAATCCCTATAATCAGCGCCCATCACGCCGGTATAGCTCAGTTGGTAGAGCAACTGACTTGTAATCAGTAGGTCCCGGGTTCGACTCCTGGTGCCGGCACCAAGATTTAGCGGAAGAGGCTCACCGAAAGGTGGGCCTTTTTTGTTTGTGCCGAATTTGCTGCCGTCAGGCACGCCGCCAATCCTGTAGGAGTGAGCTTGCTCGCGAAGCCTCCCCTCGCAACACCACCGCACTACCTCCCCGCCCAACCTATACAAAAAGTCCCAAATCCAGTAGGACGCTTCTGAAATTAAGCGATATCCTCCCGACCGCTTGAACGCGCCGGATCGGGCGACTACCTTCCCGCGTGTCGTTGCAAACAACGACCGGGTTTAGTCGCCCGAACACACGTCAGGCGCGTAACGCCCCATAACCAGAACCGCTGTCGTCGACATCGGTTCTGTCCTTTTATGGTGGCTGTACGAGGGGCACCTTCGGGTGCGCCGGGTGCCTGACTTCCCGGTCGACTAACCCGCGTACAGCCGCCACCTATTCGTTTAGTCGCGAACGGTGTCGGTCTCATCCAAGTCAGGAGAGACACCATGATCAGATCCACCCCTCACCCGCCCGAAACACCCGCTTCAAAACCAACCTGCACTAACGCCAACCTCGGCAACCTGAGCCTGTTCTCGGTCAACCCCGGCGTCAGAGTTGAAGACGCATTGCTCACCGCCTCCGAATACCTCGCCTGCGCCGCAGCCACCGCCTATGAAGTCGCCGATAACTGCACGCTGGAATTCCGGCCTTTGGCTCGGTCTGTCGTGCATCAGCTCGAAGCTGCGAGGGCGTTGATTGAGGTGTCGATCGCCAAGGTGGGCAGTTCGGCGGTCACGGTGCCAACAGGTAGGTAATGCGCCACGAGCGAGGGGCGGATCAGCATCGTTTTAGCGACGAAGGTTCGTCCCCGTTTAGCTCGGCGTTATCGCGATTGCGTGGCGAATTAAAATTGCTTCCCTCTCCCCCACTCACCCTCAAGAATCCGCGCACGTTTCCGATAGCTTTCGCATGGAGCAGCTATTGAGCCAACTCATTGGCCCCGCCGGATGGATGAAGTTTGAATACGGCACGTTAACCGGCACTTTGCGCAGACGACCTCTTGCTGCGCTGCCCGGATTTTGGCCCTCCGACTCTTCGGAAACGGCCATTGCGTCATCCCTCTGGAGAGCTTGATCCATGCTTGTAACGCTGTCGAACATGAAACGTGACCTCGAAGAAACTGCTGCGCATTTCGAGCAGCTCTCTGCGGTGATGTCCGGCCACCTGCTTTTTTCTGCCCACAGGCAGTCAAACCGGGGACACCTGGATATCAGCTTGAGCATCGAGGCCATTGAATCGTCGGTTGAACGGTTGAGGCTGGCCGCCGCCAAGCTGTATTGAGGTAGAGCAATCCCAGCTTCGAACTATTTTTTCAAAGCTCGACGCAGACGCACATTATCCAAGACAAGAAGCACAGCCATCACTGCGGTATAAGCGTCCACCGCCTCTTCCCCAAAATAATGCCAGAAAGCCCACGCTGCTAAAGCAACCAGCGCTGCTGCCAATATCAATAGCAATGAGTCGTTCATGCCAGGTACCGCATCACGTGGTGGTTAGCTCTATTCGGCTGATCAGGCTCATAAATACCTGGATAAACTCGGAAACAACCCACCAGCCATTCACGGTAAAGTCCTTCCCTGCGGGCGCTTAACAGAACATCTGAAAGCGACGTTCCGTTTCCTAAAATCCTACCGGTGGCTACAGCGATGCTACCGATCACTGCCCCAACGTAATAGGCAGCGGAGCAAGCCCCAACCATCGTTAGTTGCTCCATTCTTGTACCTGCCCGAATCAGCTCCCCTACTGTCACGGTCTTACCGTGCTTCTCGATTTGACTAAGAATTGTGTTCGCAGTGGCCGCTGCAGTTGTCACTTTCCCGAAAAGCGATTCAGGCGCTTCCAGCCCCAAGCTTTCCATATTCTCTTTGAAATACTTATAAAACTCCGACATTCCAAGCTCTCCCGGTTAAGGTCTTTAAGCTTGGATGAACCATACCGAGGCTAACTTCCTCAAACGTCTATTCGCTGGACGGGAAAACTCTCAACCATCGCTACGCCTTCTCCTACATAACCCAGACATCCCGAAACGCTGCTCGGCTAAAAATACCAACCCCCGTAGGACTTCTCTGATAGTCAGCGAGATGCTCGGCATTACCGAAAAACAGCAACCACTCCCAAATCCCCACCTCTTCAAAATGCTATCTTCCCACCCCACCCTTCGCGCCACGGAGTCCTCATGACCCTCGTCAGCCTAGTCCGAGCCCTACCGAAGGATCCGAACAACCCCACTCACGTCCTCGGGTGGGCAGTCATCCGTCGCACACCCTGGCGCTTCGTCGATATCTTCGCCTCCCAAGAGCTGGCCCAAGCGCAGGCCGCCAAGCTCGGGACAGGCTACGAATCCAAGTACGGCTCTCACAAACCCGGCAGCAGCGAGTTCACGACCACATGAATACCGACACAGACGAAAACAGCCCGCAGTACAAGCTCGATCAGATCAAGCTTCACAAACAGATTCGTACACCCATCGACAGACTGTTGCGCTCCCTTGAAGGGGCCAATACCCGCGAGGAAGTTGAGAGCGAAGCCGAAGTGCAGATCAGCTTCATCCACGATCTGGAGTCCGACAAGCGCGTGCGCAAGGGCGATATCGAAACGCTTTACATCATTTTTGATGACGCTGTGCAGGCGCGGCTGGAAAGCCTTCCGCCCAAGGCCTGAAAACGGTGCGCGTAGAAATCAGGCACTCCGCCCATTCAGCGAGGTCTGCTTTTAAGACCCTGCACGGCAATGCGATCGGTGCAGCAGGTCTTCCCTCCTCCACCAACGGACCTGCCCATGATTACCGTTCACCACCTCAACAACTCGCGCTCGCAACGTATTCTCTGGCTGCTTGAAGAGCTGGGCGTGCCGTACGAAGTGAAGCGTTATTCGCGCGACCCAAAGACCAATCTGGCGCCGCCGGAATTGAAAGCGATCAACCCGCTGGGCAAGTCGCCTGTCATTCAGGACGGACCGCACACGCTGATTGAATCCGGAGCCATCGTCGATTATCTGATTCGACGTCATGGCAACGGCGCCTTGCAGCCGGACCCGTCTACAGCGACTTATGACGAGTACGTGCAGTGGCTGCATTTCGCTGAAGGCTCGGCCATGTTGCCGCTGATGCTTAATCTGTACGTTGGCCGCTTGGGCGATGCAGGTGCGCCGCTGCGTCCGCGCATCGACAGCGAGCTGAAGAATTACCTGGGTTATCTGGACAAGGCGCTGAGCCAGTTCGATTACCTGATGGGTGATGAACTGAGCGGTGCGGACATTCAGATGAGTTTCATCGGTGAAGTGGCCAATCAGCAGGGCCTGCTCGCTGACTACCCGCACCTGAAGGCCTGGACACAGCGTTTTCAGCAGCGTCCTGCGTATCAGGCGGCGATGAAACAGGGTGGCGAATACAACCTGGCTGGGTGATAAATCAGTACTGTAGGAGCGAACTTGTTCGCGAAGCGTTATCCCAGACACACCCGGTAAAACGCCTCGCGAACAAGTTGGTTCCTACAGAAAGTGGCCCCACAGAAAATCCCTTCCCTCTGATCCCCAGCTAAACTGCTCACAGCATCCTTTTGAGTCTCACTGCCATGAGTCGCATAACCGGGGTTTATCGTCGTACCGGACCGCTGTCAGCTTCTATTTTCACAAGCGTTATTTTGCTGCTGTACGCCTTGGGTTCGCTCGCCGCCCCGACACGTACGGTCGACCTGTACGTGGGCGAAGCGCCGCCGCTGAGCATGCTGAGTCAAGGTGACAGTCACGGCATCCTGGGCGAGGTGGCGTTTAAAGCGGCTGCCATTGCAGGGTATGAGCTGCGGCTGGTCTCTCTGCCGTGGGCGCGCGCTCAAAAAGACGTGCAGACCGGCTCGGACCGGCTGATCGTGCCGCTGTCTCGCACGCCTGAGCGGGAAGATAACTACACGTGGATTGCGCCGATCATGACGATGGACCGTGCCTTCTTCACGTTGAACAAACGGGTGGAGTCTTTCGCCGAGGCCAAGAAGACTTACGGCCTGATCGCCGTGGGAATGGGTAGCGCGCAGGAGCAGAAACTGCGGGACGAAGGCTTTCGCGACGACCAGATCTATCCGCTGAAAATCGGCGAGAACCCTGCGCAGATGCTGCTGCGCGGACGGGTCGACGCCTGGTTCAACGGCGTGCCGGAAAGCCAGTACATCTGGCGCCAGCTGTCGGGGCGCCCGCTGAAAATGAGTCCGCCGGTGATGACGGCGGACCTGTATCTGGCTTGCTCGAAGTCGTGCAATCCGGCGCTGGTTGATTCGCTCAGCCAAGCCGTTGAGGGGCTAAGGCGCGATGGCACGATCAACCAACTGATCGACGACTATCTAAACGGCCTGCCCACGCGCTGAGCCGATGCCTTGGATCAGAAAGGAGCCGGACGTACTCTCTTCAGGGAATCAAAATCACTTTATCGGCCCCGCCCGCATTCACTTGCGCATACCGCTGCAGTCCTTCAATCAGTGGGGATTCCAGTAATCCGGTCGGCAGGGGCAACGCTGCATCATCGAACCACTTTCCAAAATGCTCCAGCATCCGGGCGCAGGCCTCGACGCCACACAACAGCGAGTTGATGCCGACCACCGAGCCACCTTTGCGGTACAGCGCCAACGCCGGGAGCTGCACGTGGCCGTCCACCGGGGCGGCGATGATGGCGATGCGGCCGAAGGGGGCCAAGGCGGTAACGGACGCCGGCAACCAAAAGCCAGTGGTGTCGAAAATCACGTCGGCGCCTTCGGGGAAGAACGCTTTGACCTGTGCGGCCAAATCCTCGCCTTTATCCAGCAGGATCGCGTCATAACCTTCGGCGGCCAAGCCCTTGAGTTGTTCCGGGCGACGCACCGCTGCGAGGACCTTCGCCCCCAGCACCTTGGCCAGTGCCAACGCCGCGCTGCCGACTGCGCCGTTGGCGCCGATCACCAGCAATCGAGTATTGCCATCGACCAGACTGCGCTGCAACGCGTCCCACGCTGTGGTGTACGGAACGCCCAGGCTGGCAGCTTGAGCGAAGCTCAGGCATTTGGGTTTGAGCGCGATGCCGTTCACGGGCAGCGTGAGGTAAGCGGCGTGTGATCCGTCGCTTACAAAACCCAGCTCTTTACCGGTGCCCCAGACCTCTTGGCCTATCAACTCCTGCGGGCCATCAACGACGACGCCGGCAAAGTCCCGGCCGGGAATACGGGGCATCGTGGTGTAGGGAAAGCGGCCGAGGACGTTTTTCACGTCGCTGGGGTTCAACCCAGCCGCCTTAATTTGCA
Source organism: Pseudomonas rosaeacicularis (assembly GCF_057128745.1). Classification (NCBI taxonomy): domain Bacteria; kingdom Pseudomonadati; phylum Pseudomonadota; class Gammaproteobacteria; order Pseudomonadales; family Pseudomonadaceae; genus Pseudomonas; species Pseudomonas rosaeacicularis. Next base: position 273,734 of record NZ_JBSKHT010000001.1, on the reverse strand, counting down.
CCAAGACCTCTCCAGGCGCGGGGGTCGGGGTCGGCAGCTCGACGTATTCCAGCGCAGCCAAGTCGCCGGTTCGTGAAAATTGCAGTGCGTGCATGGGTGTGGTTTCCAGAAGAGGTCAGGGATCGGCATCGTTATTCAGGCTATCCAGTTCGCCAAAAGCTGACGGCCCATTGGCCATAGCTGTTCACCAGCCTGCATGCCCAGCAAACCCACCAGCGCGATCAACGGCGGCGCGGGTGAACGGAAATCCAGCGCGCCGTAGAGCAGGCCGACGGCGATGCCGATTGCGAGTGAAATAACGTAGCTCATGGTCAACTCCGGGGCTGTGCATCGGGCTGCGCGACGGCGGCTCGTTTGCGTTTAGCGATGACCAGAGTTTAGGGACGCACTGGCGTGGCTATCGGCCAAGTGCTTCTGAATTTCGGACAGGCTGGGCTGCAAGGGTCAGCTATGCCTGCGCGCCTAGGGGGTATTGCGAAGGCGGCATGCCCAGTTCGCGGCGGAACATGTCGCTGAAGCTGCTCGGTGAATAGCCCATTGATCGGGCGATTCTGCTGACCGGCACCCCTTGAATGATTTCCGCCACAGCCGTTGCCAACTGCACCTGCCTGCGCCACTCAGCGAAGCCCATGCCAAGCACCGACTGAAACAGCCGAGCGAGGGTGCGGACACTGGCCCCAGCGTTTTCGGCGTGCTGCTCGAACGACATATCCAGGGACGGCTCGATCATCACGGCTTGGCAGAGGTTCATCAGGCGCCGGTCGGAACTGTCCGGCATCGGCACTTTCAACAGCGAACGTTTGGCGCGCTGAAGCTCCAGCAAAGAAAGCGCGACCAAAGCGTTGTAATACGCAGAGTTCTTGTCGGCTTCGGCCACCAGATTGAGGATCAGCTCGCGCAGCAGGCCGCCGACCTCAAACACCTGCACGGTGGTTTCCAGGGTTTGAGCGATCTCGGGGCGCAGGTAGATGTTGCGCATCTGCAGATCCGACACCACCCGAATCCCGTGCGGCACGCCCGGTGGCAACCACACCGCCCGCTGCGGCGGGACAACCAGCGCCTCATGGGGCGTCTCGACCCACATCACTCCCGACATCGCGTACAGCACCTGCCCCCAATCATGCTCATGCGGCTCGATGTACTGCCCACGCGGATACGTGCGCGACAGCGGCTGCACGGCGACGGCGGTGTTGGTGAGATCGGGTGGGGCGGCGAGGGCCATGGGATGGACTTTCCGGAGTCGAAATGGGGCGATGGTAGCAAACCGTCCCGTGGGAGCGGACCCGTCCGCGAAGAGGTCAGTACAACCGGCACCTTGTCGTGTCTGAAATACCGTATTCGCGGACAGGTCCGCTCCCACATTGGATTTGAGCCGCTACCGTTATCAGGGGCTGACGCCAAACCCGTGGGAGCTGACGAGCAGCGCGAGGCTGCGATGCAATTTGCCTGACACACCGCATCGCGGCCTCGCACGGGCTCGTTGGCTCCTACAGGGAATTTGTGGTGTTTGCAGAATACCGGTCGATCACAAAACCCTTGAGAGCGGACTTGTCCGCGAAGACTTAATGTCAGGCGACAGTAATCAGAGGGAAGACAGTTGCTCCCATATTGCTATGGGACAGGTTACGAAAGCAAAAACGCCCCGATCCATAGACCGGGGCGTTTTTTATTGGCCGCTCAACTCAGAAGACGTTGATCGGGTAATCGACGAAGATGCGGGTTTCGTTGCCTTCGGCGTTGTAGTTGCTGGCGTTGTTCGACACTTTCAGGATCGAGTTACGCAGGCGGACGGACAGGTCTTTCGCCGGGCCGCTTTGGACGACATAGGTCAATTGGCTGAACAGTTCGTGCTCGTCGCCATTGCCACGGTTGCTGCCGTCGTCAATGTTGTCACCGCGCACGTAGGCGATGCGATAGCTCAGGCCGGGAGTGACGACGGTCGACAGGTTCACGCCGTAGCCCAACTGCCAGGAGCGCTCGTCCTTGCCGTTGAAGTCGGACCAGTACGAGTTGGCCAGGTAGATGCTGTTGCCGCCATCGCCCACGCCGCCGTCGTTGCGGTAGCCGCCATAGTTGTAGCCGGTTTCGCCAGTGCTGCGCTGATGCGCGATGGTGAAGGAGTGGATGCCCACGGCCCAGGTTGCGGCCAGGCTCCAGATCTTGTTGTCACGGGCGTCGTCGACCGCGAAGTCCTTGTCGAGCTTGGTCTTGTAGCCGTTGAAGTCGAAAGTCAGCGACTGGTCTTTCGGCATCGCGAACACGTAGTTCAGATTCAGGTACTGTTTTTTCAGCACGTCTTCAACGTCGGAGCCGTAGAACGCTGCGCTGAAGGCTTCGTTGAATTTGTAGCTGCCGCCGTAGACGTTGATGCTTTTGACATCACCGCTGTCTCGGCCTTGGGCGCTCTTGCGGGTTTGAGCGGTGAAGCGGCCAGCGACCAGTTCCAGGCCCTTGATCTCTTTGGAAGTGATCATGGTGCCGGTGTATGACTCAGGCAGCAGACGCGAGTTGTCGTAACTGAGGACTGGCAGCTCCGGCATCATGTCGCCGTATTTGAGCTCGGTGTTGGAAAAACGCGCTTTGACCGCGCCACCAAAACGCGACAAGTCATCAGCTGCGTCGCCAGTGCCGTTGTCGCCTTTGCGGAAGAAGTCGATGCCGCCCGCCCCACTTTTGCCCTTGCCGCCGTCCAGACGCTTGGCGTAAAGGCCGAATGCGTCAACGCCGAAACCCACGGTGCCCTGGGTGAAGCCCGACGCGTAATTGGCCATGAAAGCCTGGCCCCACTCGGCCTTGTCGTCGCGACCGTCTTTATAATCGCGACTAATGTAGGCGTTACGCAGGCGCAGCTTGAGGCTGCTGTCTTCCACGAAGCCTTTTGCATCCGCCTGGCCGTCGGCGAACGCCTGGGTAGCAGTCGTCACAGTCATGATGCTCAGCGCGAGCATGCCAATACGTGTGTTCATCTTGTTGTCCTTGTCAGCGGATTGATCATGCGCCGTGGCAAATACCCAGACAGGTAATTGCGTCTCTCGAGCATAGACAGCCTCGAAAGCCCGCACGAAATCATCGCAGTGGACTACTGATGCACGTATATGGCGTTTAGCCACGGGGCAGTGAAGGCGCGAATCCTATCCGCGACTGCCGATGAGTGTCAATTCGATGAATGACGAAATGAATTGCCGCGCTCACGACTCATGCGGTCGCGACGCAAATCAGTTGTAAAGAATGCCCAGTAACGCTTCGAGTTCGGCGTCGTTAATCAATCCTTTGGGGTAACGCTGCAGCAGCATCGTGCGGTAGTCGGGCGCTTCTATTTTGGGTGCTCGGGTTATCCGTAACCAGTCCGCCATCATCTGCCGTGCTTCATTGCTCGCAGACAAACCTTGAGCCATGCGCGGCTCATAACCTGCGTTCATAGGTGACAACCTCTATACGTCTTTGGACTGCGAAATCTACGGAGCTTTTGTGACAGACGAACGGAACGGGCGGACATTAAGTCACCGGCGATAGAATTTCTCGCAGATCCGCATGAATAGTCAGGCAAAAAAAAGCCCATCGTCTGATGGGCTTGATGACAGCAAGAAGCGAACCAACTCAGCCGCGATGAGGCGCCGGCTGTTGCTGCGTCAGGCAGTGAATATTGCCGCCGCCGAGTAGCAACTCGCGGCCTGGAACCATCACTACTTCGTGCTCCGGGAACAACTGCTGGAGAAGGTCGTGAGCGACCTGGTCCAGCGGATCGTCAAAACTGGGGGCGATGATGCCGCCGTTGACGATCAGAAAATTCACATAAGAACCCGCCAGACGCACCGATGGGTTGCGTTCCTGGCTGCCGTGCACTTGATCGACGCCTGCGCATTCTTCCTCGGTCGCGAACAATGGTCCCGGAATCGGCATCTTGTGCACGATGATCGGCCGCCCTTTGGCGTCGCGGGTATTTTCCAGAACAGCCATCGCTGCCTGGCAACGGGGGAAGTTTGGGTCTTGCGGATCATCCGTCCAGGCCAACAGCACTTCGCCGGGGCGCACGTAGCAACAGAAGTTATCCACATGGCCGTCGGTTTCGTCATTGAACAGGCCATCCGGCAGCCAGATGATCTTTTCCACCGACAGGTGATCGCGCAACACCGCTTCGATCTCTTCGCGGGACAGATGCGGGTTGCGATTGCGGTTGAGCAGGCATTCTTCGGTGGTAATCAAAGTGCCTTCGCCGTCGACGTGAATCGAGCCGCCTTCGAGCACGAAGCCTTCGGTGACGTAGCGCGGGCAACGCTCGATTTCCAGGACCTTGCCGCCGAGCTGTTCATCAAGGTTCCAAGGCGCATACAGGCCGCCGTCGAAACCACCCCAGGCGTTGAAACCCCAGTTCACGCCGCGCACTTCGCCGCTGTCATTGATGACGAAGGTCGGGCCGGTGTCGCGCACCCAGGCGTCGTTGTTGCTGATTTCGACAACGCGGATATTCGGCACATCGAGACGAGCACGGGCGTTGTCGTATTGCCCGGCAGACACTGCAACCGTCACCGGCTCGAAACGCGCGATGGCCTTGGCCACGGCAACGTGCGCGGTCTGCACCGGCTTGCCGCCCAGACGCCAGTTGTCCGGACGCTCAGGCCAGACCATCCAGGTTTGAGTCTGTGGCGCCCACTCGGCAGGCATGTAGAAGCCATCGGCGCGTGGGGTGCTGTTGAGTGTCGTCATGGGTTTCAGGACTCCGGTGGACGGTCTTGGCAGAGTTGTGCCGTGAAATCAGGACGCTTTATAGCCGATAAAAATCGGTAATAAAACAATAAAGATCACTATGAGCAGAGCCAAATAGCTCTATAGCCGATATTAATCTGAAATACCGCTACCACAGTGGGAGCGGACCTGTCCGCGAATACGGATTCTCAGCCCATAAAGATAGACCGGATGTACCATCCTCTTCGCGGACAGGTCCGCTCCCACAAGAAGATACTTGCAGGCCAACAGCCCTCATCAGCCGCCAAGTCATTCCAACTCGCCCAACACCTTCGACACATGATCGACAAAGAAATCCACACTCCGCCGCGTCGTCACCATCGGCGGTTTGATCTTGAGGATGTTCAAATAATCACCCGTGGGCTGCATGAAAATGCCCAGCTCCCGCAGTCGATCACACAAATAAGTCGTCTCTTCGGTGGCCGGTTGCAGCGTCTCGCGATCCCGGACCAATTCGACGCCCAGGTAGAATCCGCTGCCATGCACCGCGCCCACCAGCGGATGTTTATCGATCAGCGCCAGCAGTCGCGCTTTGAAATAACCGCCCACGACTTTGGCGTTTTCCCACAGCTGTTCTTCCTCCATGACATCGAGCACCGCCATGCCGATCCGGCAACTGACCGGACTGCCTCCCGACGATGAGAAAAAATAACCCTCGGCTTCCAGTGCCTCGGCAATTTCCCGCCGAGTGATCACAGCGCCCAGTGGATGGCCATTGCCCATACTTTTAGCCATGGTGATGATGTCCGGCACCACGCCCTGCTCCTCGAAGCCCCAGAAATACTCGCCCAAACGGCCGTAACCCACCTGCACTTCGTCGGCGATGCACACGCCACCGTGCGCGCGAACCTGCTCATAGACCTCTTTCAAATAGCCCAGCGGCAACGAAATCCCGCCAGCATTGCCGTACACGGGCTCGCAAATATACCCAGCCACCTGACGCTGCTGTTCAGCCAGCGTTGCCAGATGCGCTTCGACACTGCGCACATAGGCCGGCGCACTGTCAGGGCCTCGAAACTCGCCGCGATAAGTATTCGGCGCCGTCACCGGATGCACCCAATCAGGCCGCGTACTCAGCGCTTGCGGGTTGTCGGCAATCGAAGTCGAAATGGCATCGGTCGCCACCGACCAGCCGTGATACGCCTCCAGCACGCTCAATACATCCCGCCCGCCGCTGTAGGCCCACGCCAGCCGGATCGCCAGATCATTGGCTTCGGTGCCGCTATTGACCAGAAACACCCGATCCATACCTTCCGGCGCCAGCTGCAACAGACGCTCGGAAAATTCGGCAATCGCCGCGTAATGAAAGCGCGAGTTGGTATTGAGCAACGACCATTGCCGACTGGCGACGTCAGCCATGCGCGGGTGCCCATGGCCCAGCACCGCCACGTTGTTGAGCATGTCGAGATAGGAGCGGCCCTGCATGTCGATCAGGTGATTGCGCCAGCCACGTTCGATATGCGGCGGAGCGGCGTAATAGTGCTTTTGCGAGCGCGCAAAACTGGCATCGCGACGGGCCAGCAACCGGGCAGAATCATCCAGCGCCGGCGCGTCGCAATCGAACCCCAGCATGGCTTTGGGCGAAGGGCATAGCGCTTGCCAGGCCGGCGCCCACGACGGCGTGACAAATAATGGGGGACTCAGCTCAGGGTCTCGGCAAACCTGAACGATCACCGAACCCGCGACCTGCCCGATGACGTCGCCAGCACTCAGGCTCGTGCCCGAATCAAAGTCCGATTTCACACCCCAAAGCCGCAGAACCCCGCAATCGCCGACCAGTACTAACGCTGCGTCCGCCGTGTGGCCCAGCACACCGTCAAACGGCGCATGAACCGGGGCCGCGTCAGTGATGTGCAGCTCAACGTGCAGCGCAAAGGTGTCGGGTTCAGTGGCGCAATCGGGCTGAGTGCGCGACAGCCGATACTCCCCGTAGCGACTACCAGCCACGCCCGTTGCGTGCGCTGCGTGCTGGAGCAAACGCTCATCGATGCCGCTCTGCTCCCAGTTCCCGGCCACAAAATGTTCGCTGAGTACGCCGAGATCCACCGCTATAAACGCGTGCTTGCTCAATGTCGGCAGCAAAGGCGATCTGACCGGAAAAGCATCTGACAGCTCAAGCAAGCCCACTGCCTGCAGAATCGCGGCTTCCATCAATGGCATGGACACGGATGTCGCGACGTCGAAAATATTCCACTCGCTGGCCAGATTCGCCTGAATGTACGCGTTGTCCGGTTCGATACTGGCCTGCTGCTCGCTGCTTAACACCAGCACGGCCGAACGGGCCACGATTAACGGCCATAACGCCTGCCACTCTTCGCGTCTCAGCGGGTTGATGGCGTGATAGGCCTTAATTGCTGACAGTAGATAAAGAGGATCGCCATTGGCGTGATGCAGTAAAGCGGCGCAGGTGACGGACAGGTCCGCAATGCGCCAGGTTTTGACCAGATCGCCGAAATCGATCAGCCCCTGAAGCTGCCACTGGCGATGGGCATCTTTGGCCCACACGACGTTGTATTCGGTGATGTCCAGATGAATCGCTTGCAAGGGCAACGCTGCAATCAAGGGCAGCAATCGCGCGTGGGCCTGTTCGGCGGCGTCGCTGATGCACGCGCGTTCGTCTGCATTATCGATGACCGGCGACAGATGTTTGACCAGCGCACTGGCGTGACGCGGGTCCCATTGCAAGATCCGGTCAAGACCTGGGTGTTCAAAACCTGCCAGCGCCACGTCGACCTCGGCACAGAGCTCGGCCAGCGCCACCACCACATCCCGGCCGAGATGGGCGACATGCGCAATGGACTGGCCGTCGATGAACTCCAGCAACCGGACATGCACCAAGCTGCCGTTCACTTCCAGCGTCAGCAAGTCTTCGCCGTTAAGCGCGGCGATAACGGCTGGCACTATGACTTGGGAATTGACGGCCAAATGCCGCAGCGCTGCATGTTGGGCGGCAAGTTCGTCGACCGAATAGGCGCCGTGGCATATTTTCAAAACGTAGCGCCGTTTAGCACCGGAGCCGTCTTCACTCTCCACGCGAAAATTTCGATCCTGATGGCTGCCCAATTCCTTGATTTTTCCAGTCAAGCCATAGTGGATCGCCAGCCACTCGGATGCCTGAGCTGCGCTGACAACGGGGCACGGCAGACTGGATCGGCGAATCAAGGTCTCGAGGGGCATACAATTTTCTCGTTGGCGGCGATGAACGGATCATTTCGCCCGTTGCCAGAGCAGGAAGCAAGTGTGGTGGTGCGGCCTGAGCAAAAAGCCTTAGCGGTCGATATTTAGCGTAGCCGTTAGGCGCGTGAAACACTTGCGGCGGTTTTATGACGCACGTTATGACCCGCAATCAATTAATTTCATGGCCTTAAGGCCAGTTCTGCCTTGCGCGCAGGCGCGTCGCCCCACAAGCTATGGCTCATTATCTTTACGTCTATCCAGGGAAGAAGGTCCACCCATGCGAATACTTGTCACTGGCGGTGCGGGATTTATTGGCTCAGCGCTGATCCGCCATCTCATCAATAACACTGATCACGACGTACTGAACTTCGACAAGTTGACTTACGCGGGCAATCTGGAATCGCTGCAAAGTATCGTAACCAATAGCCGTTACGAGTTTGTGCAGGCGGACATCGTTGATCAAGATGCCGTCAGCAAAGTGCTCGCACGGTTTCAGCCTCAGGCGATCATGCATCTGGCCGCTGAATCCCATGTCGACCGCTCAATCGATGGCCCGTCTGAATTTATTCAGACCAACATCGTCGGCACTTACAGTTTGCTGGAAGCCACCCGCAGCTATTGGTCGAGCCTGACCGAAGCCGAACAGGCCTCGTTCCGCTTCCACCATATCTCCACGGACGAGGTGTACGGCGACCTGCACGGCGTTGACGACCTGTTCACCGAAACCACCCCTTACGCGCCCAGCTCGCCGTACTCTGCGAGCAAGGCTGCGTCCGACCATCTGGTCCGCGCCTGGCATCGCACCTACGGGCTGCCAGTGGTCGTGACCAACTGCTCGAACAACTACGGCCCGTTCCACTTCCCGGAAAAGCTGATCCCGCTGGTCATCCTCAATGCCTTGGCTGGTAAGAAACTGCCGGTCTATGGCAACGGCCTGCAAGTGCGCGACTGGCTGTTCGTTGAAGACCACGCCCGGGCACTGCTCGAAGTCGTCACCAAAGGCGTTGTCGGCGAGACCTACAACATCGGCGGTCACAACGAGCAGAAGAACATCGACGTAGTGAAGGGCATCTGCGCGCTGCTTGAAGAGCTCGCGCCGGAGCAACGCAAAGGCGTCGACAACTACGCCGATCTGATCACCTACGTCACCGATCGCCCCGGCCACGACATGCGCTACGCAATCGACGCCAGCAAGATCGAACACGACCTGGGTTGGACGCCGGAGGAAACCTTCGAATCTGGCCTGCGCAAAACCGTGCAGTGGTACCTCGACAATCTCGAGTGGTGCCGCAACGTGCAAGACGGCAGTTATCAGGGCGAACGCCTGGGCACTTCACTTAAGGACTTGATCGCATGACCAAAGGAATCGTACTGGCAGGCGGCTCAGGCACGCGCCTGCACCCCATTACTCTTGGGGTTTCCAAGCAACTGCTGCCGATTTACGACAAGCCGATGATTTACTACCCGATCTCGGTGCTGATGCTGGCGGGCATCAAAGAAATCCTGGTGATTTCCACCCCGTTGGACCTGCCGCAATACCGCGCCCTGCTGGGCGACGGTAGCCAATTCGGAGTCAACTTTCACTACGCTGAACAGCCAAAGCCCGACGGTCTGGCACAGGCGTTTTTGATTGGCGAAGAATTCATCGGCGATGACTCGGTTTGCCTGATCCTGGGCGACAACATCTTCCACGGCCAGCATTTCAGCGATCAACTCAAGCGCGCCAACGATCAGAAATCCGGCGCTACCGTGTTCGGCTACTGGGTGAAAGACCCGGAACGCTTCGGCGTGGTGGATTTCGACGAAAACGGGCAAGCGCTGTCCATCGAAGAGAAACCCAAGACACCGAAGTCCAGCTACGCCGTAACCGGGCTGTATTTTTACGACAACGAAGTCGTACAGATCGCCAAGGACGTCAAGCCGTCACCACGGGGCGAGCTGGAAATCACCGACGTCAACAATGCTTACCTGCAACGCGGTGATCTGCGCGTCGAGCGCTTCGGTCGTGGCTTTGCCTGGCTTGACACCGGCACCCATGACAGCCTGCTGGAAGCGTCGCAGTACGTGCAGACCATCGAGCATCGCCAAGGCTTGAAAGTGGCGTGTCTGGAAGAGATCGCCTTTCAGAATGGCTGGATCGACAAGGATTATCTGCTCAGCCGCGCCGACTACTTCGGCAAAACCGGTTACGGTCAGTATCTGTTCAAAGTGGCAGGGGAAAGTCAGTGAAAGTCACCGCTTGCGAAGTGCCTGAAGTCCTCATCATCGAGCCAAAAGTGTTCGGTGATGAGCGTGGTTTCTTCTATGAGAGCTTCAACGCCAAAGCCTTCGCTGAGGCGACTGGCGTGACCGCGCAGTTCGTTCAGGACAACCATTCACGCTCGCAACAAGGCGTGCTGCGCGGCCTGCATTATCAGGTCGAGCACGCGCAGGGCAAACTGGTGCGCGTCACCGTGGGTGAGGTGTTTGACGTGGCTGTAGATATTCGTCGCAGCTCGCCAACCTTCGGCCGCTGGGTAGGCGTGCATCTGTCGGCGCAAAACGCTCGTCAGTTGTGGGTGCCGCCTGGCTTCGCCCACGGTTTTGTGGTGCTCAGCGAGCACGCCGAGTTCCTGTACAAGACCACCGATTACTACACGCCGTCTGCTGAGCGCTGCATCCGTTGGGACGACGCGGACCTGGCCATCGATTGGGGTTTAAGTGAAGCGCCAAAGCTGTCCGCCAAGGATCAGGACGGCAAGCGCTTCAAAGACGCGGACCTGTTCCCATGAGTACGCCGTCAAAGCCGCTGCGCATCCTGATCAGCGGTCAGCACGGTCAGGTGTCCCAGGCGTTGCAGCACAGCTTGAAAGGCATGGGCGAGCTGATCGTGCTGGGCCGCGATCAATTTGACCTGAGCCAACCGCAGTCGCTTCGGGCCACAGTGCGCGAGATCAAGCCGGACCTGATCATCAACCCGGCTGCGCACACGGCTGTGGATCAGGCGGAAAGTGAGCCTGAACTGGCGCTGGCCATCAACGGCTTGGCGCCAGGCGTGCTGGCCGAAGAAGCTGCGGCGCTGGGCATCCCGCTGATTCATTACTCCACTGACTACGTGTTCGACGGCAGCAAGAACGGCCCGTGGATCGAGTCGGATGCGACCAACCCCCTCGGTGTTTATGGCAGCAGCAAACTTGCGGGCGAGCAGGCCATTGCAGCGGTCGGCGGGCAGCACCTGATCCTGCGCACCAGTTGGGTGTATTCGCTGGTGGGTCGTAACTTTTTGCTGACCATGCAGCGCTTGCTGCAGGAACGCGAAAAACTGACGATTGTGGCGGATCAGATCGGCGCGCCGACCTGGGCTGGGACCATTGCCCAGAGCACGCAGCAATTGATCGAGCGCTGGCAAACCGGTGACGCTGGCGCTTGGGGTGTTTATCACCTGACCGCCAGCGGTGAGACTTCCTGGTTCGGCTTCGCGCAAGCGATTGGTCAGCAATTGATCGAACAAGGCAAACCCTGCGCAGCGCTTGAGCCAATTCCGTCCAGTGCGTTTCCGACGCCCGCCGCGCGCCCGCTCAACTCGCGCCTGGATTGCAGTCTGCTGCAGCGCGAATGGGGCGTGAGCCAACCGGATTGGCACAACGCATTGCTGGAGTGCTTAGCACAGCAGCGGTAGGCATAATGCGGTGACTGCCCGAGGACAACGGGCTCACCTGTTTGCGACCGCTTCGCGCTCGTTCGCGGACAGGTCCGCTCCCACATTGATTGCGTAAATCCTGTGGGAGCGGACCTGTCCGCGAAGACGTAGGTGCAGACACCGACGAATCAATCGGCGTAAGCGCAACGATGAACACCGCAACCCTCCCACGCCGCCCCCGCTGGCGCAGTCTCGCCTTGCTGGCGCTGATTCTCGCGCCGCTGTTGTGGCCGCTCGAACACCTCGCCGAGCGTTACTACCGCAACGAACTGCTGAGCCAGAATCGTCAGACCCTGGACCTCTACGTCGCCAACCTGCTGGGCACCCTGCACCGCTACGAAGTCATGCCGCAGATCCTCGGCGATATTCCTGCCCTGCGCGCCGCGCTGGCCAACCCTCAGGACAAACAGGCCCAAGACGCTGCCAACCGGCTGCTGATGACGACGGCGCAACAGACTGGCGCCGAAGTCATGTACCTGATGGCCCCCAACGGCGACACGCTCGCGGCCTCCAACTGGGACAAGCGCGACAGCTTCGTCGGGCGCAACTTCGCCTTCCGCCCCTATTTTAGCGATGCCATGGCCGGGCGCCTTGGGCGCTTCTTCGGTCTGGGCACAACATCCGCCAAGCGCGGTTACTTCTTCGGCGCGGCGGTGCGCGATGGCGATAACGTGCTCGGCGCGCTGGTGGTCAAGGTCGATCTGGACCACACCGAAACCCTGTGGGGCAAAACCCCGGAACAGCTGTTGGTCACCGACCACAACGGCGTCGTCATCCTGACCTCCAACCCCAACTGGCGATTCCGCGCGACCCGTCCGCTGAGTGAAGAGGAAAAACAGGCCATCGTCGCCAACCAGCCGTATCCCACTCGCGATCCGCGCCCCTTGCTGCTCGATGAGCCGAGCTGGCTGACCCAGACCCAGCAAATCGGCGAAACCGGCTGGAGCGTGAATATTCTGGCGCCTCGGGTGCTGGTCTCGCGTCCCGTGCGCACTGTGGTCGCCATCGGCGGCGCGACGTTAATGGTGCTGATGCTGTTGCTGGGTATCATGATGCAGCGCCGTCGTCACTATCTGGATCGCATCGCCTTCGAAGCCAAGGCCCGGCGCGAACTGGAGATCCGCGTGATCGAACGCACCAGCGATCTGGAAGGCGCAAACGGCCGGCTGCGTCAGGAAGTGCTCGAACGCGAGCACGCGCAGCAGGAGTTGTTCAGGGCGCAGGATGAGCTGGTGCAGGCCAGCAAGCTGTCGGCGTTGGGCACCATGTCGGCGAGCATCAGCCACGAACTCAATCAACCGCTGGCGGCGATTCGCAGTTACGCCGAGAACGCCGAAGTATTGCTTGATCACGAGCGCACCGAAGATGCGCGCGGCAACCTCAAGCTGATCAGCGAGCTGACCGGGCGCATGGCTTCAATCATTGCCCACCTGCGCGCTTTCGCCCGCCGCGATCGCCATGCGCCTGAAAGCGTGGCCCTGCAACCGGCGCTGGACGATGCACTGGCCTTGTTGGCCAAACGTCGTCGGGGCATGGAAGTGGAGCTGATCCGCGATCTGCCAGCTGCGACGCTATGGGTGCAGGCGGGCGAAACGCGACTGCGCCAGGTGCTCGGCAATCTGCTGGCGAACGCGCTGGATGCGCTCACTGAAAAGGGCCCGCCGCGCAAGTTGTGGATAAGTGCCGAGCGCATCGAGGATGGCGTCAATCTGTACATTCGCGACAACGGGCAGGGATTTTCCAAAGAAGCACTGGAACGCGCCCGCGAGCCGTTTTTCACCACCAAGACGCGCACCCAGGGCCTTGGCCTGGGCCTTGCGATCTGCGATACGCTGATGCGCGCGCTGGGCGGCGAGTTGCTGTTCGCCAATCATCCAGACGGCGGCGCATTGCTGACGTTGCGCATGCGCGCCGGCGCTTCGGGCGTCAACCTACAACCGTCAGAGGACTTATCTGCATGAGTACGGACACCGCCATCGACAGCCGGATTCAGGTTGTGCTGATCGACGACGACCCGCATCTGCGTCAGGCGCTGAGTCAGACCCTGGACCTCGCCGGATTGAAAATTCTGCCCCTGAGCGATGCCCAAGGTTTACCGGCACGCATCGAGCGCGACTGGCCCGGCGTGATCGTCAGCGACATCCGGATGCCGGGGATCGATGGCCTGGAACTGCTCAAACAGCTGCACGCTCAAGACCCCGACTTGCCGGTGTTGCTAATTACTGGCCACGGCGATGTTCCGCTCGCGGTCCAGGCCATGCGGGCGGGTGCTTACGACTTTCTGGAAAAACCGTTCGCCAGCGACGCGTTGCTCGACAGCGTACGCCGCGCCCTCGCCCTGCGCCGTCTGGTACTTGATAACCGCAGCTTGCGTCTGGCACTGAGTGATCGTCAGCAACTGAGCAATCGGCTGGTCGGGTTTTCGGCGCCGATTCAACGCCTGCGCGACCAGATCGGCGCGCTCGCAGCGACCAAGGCCGACGTGCTGATCCTGGGAGAAACTGGCGCTGGCAAAGAGGTCGTCGCACGGGCGCTGCACGATTTGTCCAATCGCCGAAACGGGCCGTTTGTGGCCATCAACGCTGGGGCTTTGGCCGAATCCGTGGTGGAAAGCGAGCTGTTCGGGCATGAGCCCGGAGCGTTTACCGGCGCGCAAAAACGTCGCATCGGCAAGTTCGAGTTCGCTAACGGCGGCACGTTGTTTCTCGATGAAATCGAAAGCATGAGCCTGGACGTGCAGGTCAAACTGCTGCGCCTGCTACAAGAGCGGGTGGTTGAGCGACTGGGCGGCAATCAGCAGATCGCGCTGGATATACGAGTAATTGCCGCCACCAAAGAAGACCTGCGCCAGGCCGCCGATCAAGGCCGCTTCCGCGCCGACTTGTACTACCGGCTCAACGTTGCGCCGCTGCGTATTCCGCCCCTGCGTGAGCGTGGCGAAGATCCGCTGGTGCTGTTCCAGCACTTTGCCGACGCCGCAAGTTTGCGTCACGGTTTGCCGCGCCACGAGTTGCAACCGGGGCATCGCGCGCTGCTGCTGCGTCACACCTGGCCCGGCAACGTGCGCGAGCTGCAAAACGCCGCCGAGCGGTTCGCCCTTGGTTTGGAGCTGGAGTTGGAAGGCAATCAGCAACCGGACTTGCCAAGCACTGGCGGTGGGCTCAGCGAGCAGGTCGAGAGTTTTGAGCGCTCGCTGATCGCCGCCGAACTGTCGCGCCCTCACAGCTCTGTGCGCAGTCTGGCCGAATCACTCGGGCTACCGCGTAAAACCTTGCACGACAAGCTGCGCAAGCACGGTCTGACCTTCAGCGGCGGGGGTCACGATGACGTCGAGTGATCAGGTGAAACGGTCCATGGACGACGGCGATTGCGCCCAGGCCAAGGCGCTGGAAGCGGTGCTGCATCGCGACATCCCGCTGACCCGCGACATGGGAATAAAAGTGCTTAGCTGGCACGACCACACATTGCGCCTGCACCTGCCGCTTGCGCCCAACGTGAACCACAAAAGCACGCTGTTCGGCGGCAGCCTGTATTGCGGCGCGGTGCTGGCGGGCTGGGGCTGGCTGCATGTGCGGCTCAAGGAGGCCGGCATCGACGACGGTCATATCGTGATTCAGGAAGGACAGATCAGCTATCCGCTGCCGGTAAAAACCGATGCTGTGGCGATATGCGACGCGCCGGATGAAGCGACGTGGAATCGGTTTTTGAGAATGTACGAGCGACGTGGACGAGCGCGGTTGACACTGGATACGCGGATCGTTGCACAGGATTCAGATAAATCGGCGGTGACGTTCAGCGGGCAGTTCGTGCTTCATCGATAAGCTCGCATATTTCCTGTAGGAGCCAACTTGTTGGCGATGCGGCTTACGTGGTGTATCAGCCAGAGCGCCTCGCGAACAAGTTCGCTCCTACAGGATCTGCATCAGTTTTTGGCTAATTCCAGCAGCGCATCGCGCCAAGGGGCTTTGGCCGGCAGTGCCAGGAAGAAGCCGTTGAGCAGAGATTCCCGGGGCGGATAGGTGAACACTTCCCCCGCCAGATCCAACACCACGCCGCCCGCGCCTTCCAGCACGCCTTGAGCCGCAGCCGTGTCCCATTGCGAGGTAGGCGCCAGACGCGGATAGCAATCGGCGGCGCCTTCGGCCAACAGGCAAAATTTCAACGAACTGCCGATATTGGTGAGCTGCAATGGCCCGACTGCCGAAGACAATCCGGCCAGCAGCTTCTCCTGCTCAGGACTGGAATGGCGGCGGCTGGCAACCACGGTAAACGTCTCGCCTGCGGCAGGCTCGGTACGTACATAAATAGGCGCCAGGTGTCCGGCAGCCTCACTGCGCCATGCGCCGAGGCCTTCTCCGCCGAAATAACAGCGATCGTTGGTCGGCATCGACACCACGCCGAACACCACCCGACCGTTTTCGATCAGTGCCACGTTCACGGTGAACTCTTCGCTGCCAGCAATGAACTCCTTGGTGCCGTCCAGTGGATCGACCAACCACCAGCGATCCCAGCCCGAACGTTGGCTCAGCGCAATGTCGGCATCTTCTTCGGAGAGAATGTGAATGTCAGGGGCGAGTAATTTGAGGCCGTCGATCAACACATGGTGCGCGGCCAGATCAGCCGCCGTGACCGGAGAATTGTCGGATTTTGAAGTGACTTCAACGCCATTGCGCCAGAACGGCAAAATGGCTTCACCCGCCCGACGGCACAAGTCCACAACCGGTGCCAACAAAGGATGCGGCAAGTGCGCGAACGCATCAGTCATGGCTGGAACACCCCGCGTTGGGTCAGCAGATCGCGCACCAGATACAGCGCCGCCAAAGCGCGACCTTCGGAAAATTGCGGGTGTTCGATCAAGCTCGACAGCTCGCGCAAATTGACCTTGTCCACCCGCATCGGCTCGGGTTCATCGCCTGGGAGTGTTTCTTCATATAAGTCGGTCGCCAGCACCACCTGGATTTTCTGGCTCATGTAGCCTGGAGACAATGACAGCTCAGTGAGCAGCTCCAGCTGATGTGCGCCGAAGCCTGCTTCCTCTTTAAGCTCTCGGTTAGCAGCGGCCAAAATGTCCTCGCCCGGCTCGATCAGGCCCTTGGGCAGGGACAACTCGTATTCGTCAGTGCCGCCGCAATACTCTTCAATCAATACCGCATGCTCATCATCAAGCATTGCCACGATCATCACCGCGCCGCATCCGTTGCCGCGCCCGACCAAACGTTCATAGACGCGTTCGACGCCATTGGAAAAGCGCAGTTGCACTTCTTCAACACGGAACAGGCGGCTGCTGGCGACGATTTCGCGGGCTAATACGGTGGGTTTCTGGCGCATGACGGGCTCCTTGGCGTGGACGGAGTACTATACCGTGGCTTTTGCGAATGTCTTTGTCGGATCTGCCGGCGCACTTTTTCACCGCTGAGAGTTTTTTATGCCTTCTTTGCCCTGGCGCGAGATCGACACCGTTCTGCTGGACATGGACGGCACGCTGCTCGACCTGCACTTCGACAACCACTTCTGGCTTGAGCACTTGCCGCAGCGCTACGCCGAACTGCACGGCGTCAGCCGAGCGATGGCCGAAATGGAGCTACTGCCGCTTTTCGAGAAGAACGCCGGCACGCTGAACTGGTACTGCACGGACTTCTGGAGCACCGAGCTGAAGCTTTCAGTGCGTGAACTCAAAGTCGAGATTGCCCATTTGATTGCCCTGCGTCCTGACGCCGAAACCTTTCTTGCGGCGCTTCAACACGCGGGCAAGCGGGTGATCATGATCACTAATGCACACCGCGATTCGCTGTCGCTGAAGATGGAGCGCATCGAACTTGCCCCCTATTTCGAGCGCCTGATCAGCTCCCATGACTACGGCTTCCCCAAGGAAAACCCGCAATTCTGGGATGCGCTGCACGCTGAGATAGATTTCGACCCGGCACGCAGTCTATTCATCGACGACACCTTGTCGATCCTGCGCAGCGCGGGGCGTTATGGCGTCAGGCATTTGCTGGCCGTGAGAGAGCCGGACAGCCGCAAAGGGCCGAAAAATACCGAGGAATTTGAGGCGGTGACGGATTATCAGGAGTTGATAGCGGGGCTTTGAATCGGATTGTCAGGACTACCGTCTTCACGACAGGTCCGCTCCCACAGATATCGATGCTGTTGCGGGAGCGGAACTGTCCGCGAAAGCGATTAAACAGGCGCTGGGGCCCTTATTCCGGAATACGCAGCACCTGACCCGGATAAATCTTGTTCACGTCTTTGAGCATCGGTTTGTTGGCGTCGAAGATCTTCTGATACTTGTTGGCATCGCCGTATACACGCTTGGAAATAGCACTCAGCGTGTCGCCCTTCTCGACAGTCACAAACTTGGCGGCAACTGCAGCAGGCGCGCCTGCGGCAATAGTGAGTTGATCATCCACACTGCCCACGCCCGCAATATTGCCCGCGGCGAGCACGATCTTTTCCTTTTCTTCCTGGCTTGCGACTTCACCGGTCAAAGTGATTTTGTCACCGTCGACGGTTGCCGAAACGTTGGGATTGCCCAACCCCACATCTGAAATGTGCTTCTTCAGGGATTCTTCAGCATTGGCATTGCCAGGCGTCAGAAGGTCGATGAGTTTTTCACCGGCTTCTTTCACAAAACTAAACAGACTCATGTCGTTTCTCCATTGTGGTTTTGATGTCCTAAGCAACAACCTTAGTCCGCTGACTTTGCCCGAACAGCACTTCCGACCAATGACCCCTACGCAAGGTTTCAAGCCATGCGACATCCGGTCGCGCTAGAATCGCGGCGCCTGCCTTGCACCCAATGGAGTGACGATGGACATCAAACAGCTGAAATTCCTGATTGCGCTCGATGAGACCCGTCATTTCGGGCAAGCCGCAGCGCGATGCCACATCACTCAGCCGACCCTCTCCATGCGCTTGCGCAGCCTTGAGGAAGAGCTCGACTTGCCGTTGGTCAATCGCGGTCAGCGCTTTGAGGGTTTCACAGCTCCAGGCGAGCGCGTACTGGCATGGGCGCGGACTGTACTGGCGGCCTACGATGGTTTGCTGGCTGAAGCCGCGGCGTGCAGGGGCCATCTGGTCGGGACATTGCGGCTGGGCGTGGTGCCGTTGTCGAGTTTCGATCCGTTGCCCTTGCTGCAAAGACTGCATACCGTTCATCCGAATATGCGCTTTGAACTGTCGTCCCTGAGCTCCGAGCAGATTCTCGACCAGCTGGCGAGCAATCGTCTGGATCTAGGCGTTTCTTATCTCGAGCGCCTGGATAACGACCGTTTCGATTCTCTGGAACTGGCCGAAACACGCATGGGCCTGATGTACGACCAGCGTCATTTCAGTTTCGGCGAAGCCCCAATAAGTTGGGAAAGCCTGATCGAACTGCCGCTCGGCATGCTCACCAGCGGTATGCATTTTCGTCAGTCCATCGACCACAACTTCCACAGCCGCGGTCTGCAACCCCAGCCGCTGATCCAGACCGATGCGGTGCATCAACTGATGCAGGCCGTCCACGGCGGATTCTGCTGCGCAATCATGCCACTGCAGGGCGGGCTCGAATCATTGACTGAACACCTGCGATTGCAGCCCATAGAGGATGCTCAAACGTTGGCTCGCCTTGGGCTGATCATGCGCCGTGCTGCGCCGCGCTCTGCACTGGCCGAGGCATGCTTTGCGCTATACCAGAAAATGATCGAGCTATCTTGATCGACGTCATCTATCGGCGCATCAGTACTAGCAATTAGACGCCATATGGTAACAAGCCTAGGCTAAAGGCCTGACAACTCTGCCGGTACTTCCCATGCACGCCAAGCGCACGGACAGCACGGCGCCCGCAAAAACCCTGCCCGCGCCCGCCGCAAGCCAGCCCTACAGCTACACCAACCTCGCGCGTGACGCCGAAGAGCCGGCCGATCTTGCCGAAGAAGTGGCGTTGGCCATCGCGTACAACGGCATCAGCCAGGCAGTAATGCTAGTCACTCCAACCGATCTCGAGGACTTCGTTGTGGGCTTTAGTCTGGGCAGTGGCCTCATCGCTTCTCCCGACGAAATCTATGACATCAAGCTCGGTGGCTGCGGGTCGGCGTTGACCGCTGAAGTAGAAATCGCCAATCGCGCCTTCTGGAACCTCAAGACTCAACGTCGCCAGATGGCTGGCACCAGCGGTTGCGGCCTGTGTGGCGTCGAAGCCGTTGAGCAGGCGCTGCCTGAACTGAACGTATTGCCCGGCGCCCCGCTCCCCCCTGTTCAATGGCTTGAAGGCCTGCGCCAGCGCATCAATGAATTCCAGCCACTGGGCATGCATTGCGGCGCCGTCCATGCCGCGGTGTTCATGAACGATGAAGGCGAATTACTCATGGGCCGCGAAGACATCGGCCGGCATAACGCCCTCGACAAACTGATCGGCGCGCTGATTCGCCAGAACATTCCTACGGCGGGCGGCCTGGCTATCGTCACCAGTCGTTGCAGTCTCGAACTGATTCAAAAAGTCCTGCGTGCAGGCATTCAAACCCTGGTCAGCCTGTCCTCGCCCACGGGCCTGGCGCTGCAATGGGCGCGTCGTCACAACCTCAATTTAATCCACCTGCCGCAGAAAAGTGCGCCGCGGGTTTACAGCCCTGCGATGGAGAATCCAGTTTGAGCATGCACAAACAAGCCGACAAAACCCCGATTCCGCGTTACAAGCCGTACAAAGGTCCGGCCGGTGGATGGGGCGCACTGATCAGCGTGACGCAGGCGTGGCTGACCAGCGACAACGCGCTGAAAAACCTGCGCATGATGCTCAAGACCAACCAGAACGGCGGTTTTGACTGCCCGGGTTGCGCATGGGGCGATTCGCCAGAAAGCGGCATGGTCAAGTTCTGCGAGAACGGCGCCAAGGCGGTGAACTGGGAGGCCACAAAGCGCCGCGTCGACCCGTCGTTTTTCAGCCGTTACAGCGTCAGCGCATTGCTGGAGCAAAGCGATTACTGGCTGGAATATCAGGGCCGCCTGACCGAGCCGATGACCTACGACGCCCAGACCGATCGCTACAAGCCGATCAGCTGGGACGATGCGTTCGCGCTGATCGCCAAACACCTGAACAACCTGCCAAGCCCGGACATGGCCGAGTTCTACACCTCAGGTCGGGCCAGCAACGAAGCTGCTTATTTGTACCAGCTGTTCGTTCGCGCTTACGGCACCAACAATTTCCCTGACTGCTCGAACATGTGCCACGAAGCCAGCGGCGTGGCGCTGTCGCAAAGCGTCGGTGTCGGCAAAGGCACTGTGACTTTCGATGATTTCGAACACGCCGACGCTATTTTCGTACTCGGTCAGAACCCCGGCACTAACCACCCGCGCATGCTTGAACCGCTGCGTGAAGCAGTGCAGCGTGGCGCGCAAGTGGTCTGCGTCAATCCGCTCAAAGAGCGCGGCCTGGAGCGCTTCCAGCACCCGCAACACCCGCTGGAAATGCTCAGCAATGGCTCCGAGCCCACCAACACCGCTTACTTCCGCCCGGCACTGGGCGGCGACATGGCACTGTTGCGCGGCATGGCCAAATTTTTGCTGCAGTGGGAACGTGAGGCCCAGGCGACCAATGCGCCGTCGGTGTTCGACCACGACTTCCTCAATGAGCACACCCAGGGCGTGCTCGATTACCTGGCCAAGATCGACGACACCACGTGGGAAGCGATCATCGAGCAGTCAGGTCTGCCGCTGGAAGATATCGAGCGCGCCGCGCGCATGTACGCAAAAGGCAAAAACGTGATCATGTGCTGGGCGATGGGGATCACCCAGCATCGCCATTCGGTACCGACCATCCAGGAAGTCGCCAACCTGATGCTGCTGCGCGGCAACATCGGCCGCCCTGGCGCAGGTCTTTGCCCGGTACGTGGCCACAGCAACGTGCAAGGCGACCGCACCATGGGCATCAACGAGCGCCCGCCGGTGTTCTTCCTCGACGCTCTGGAAAAACGTTTCCAGTTCAAAGTGCCACGCAGCAACGGGCATAACGTGGTCGAAGCGATTCACGCGATGCTGGAAGGTCGTTCGAAAGTCTTCATCGGTCTGGGTGGCAACTTTGCTCAGGCGACGCCGGACAGTCCACGCACTGCCGAAGCGCTGCGCAATTGCGACCTGACGGTGCAGATCAGCACCAAACTCAACCGCAGCCACCTGATGCACGGCAAAGACGCGTTGATCCTGCCGTGCTTCGGTCGTACCGATATCGACATTCAGGTCGAAGGTCCGCAGGCAGTCACTGTAGAAGACTCGTTCAGCATGGTTCACGCCTCCAACGGCCAGCTCAAACCACTGTCCCAGCAGATGCGCTCCGAGCCTGCGATCCTTGCAGGCATCGCCAACGCAACATTGGGCAAGCAGCCGGTGGACTGGTTGTGGCTGGTGGAAGACTACAGCCGCATTCGCGACCTGATCGCCGATACCATTCCGGGTTTCAAAGACTTCAACGAGAAGATCAAAAATCCGGGCGGCTTCTACCTCGGTAACTCGGCGGGCGTTCGTCGCTGGAACACGCCAAGTGCTCGTGCCAACTTCAAGCCGAACTTGCTGCCGGTGGATCTGGTGCACGAGGGCGTTCGCGCGACAGGGATCATTCCCGACCTGATCATGCAGTCGATGCGCTCACACGATCAGTACAACACCACCATTTATGGCTTGGACGACCGTTATCGTGGTGTGAAAGGTCAGCGTGACGTGATGTTCATGAACGAGGCTGACATTGTTCGCCTGGGCTTCGTGCCGGGGCAGAAGGCCGATATCGTGTCGATCTGGGGCGATGACATCGTGCGCCGCGTGAAGGGCTTTACCCTGCTTGCATTCGACATCCCTGCCGGGCAGGCTGCGGCGTATTACCCTGAGGTCAATCCGCTGGTGCCGCTGGAGAGCGTTGGCGAAGGCAGCAGCACGCCGACATCGAAGTTTGTCGCGATCAAGCTGGAGCGGCATGTTGAGGTGGCGCGGATTGTATGATTTGTACCGGGGATAACTTCTCTGTAGGAGCGGATTCATGCGCGAGCCGTAGGACCGTTTGGCTAACTTTGCTAGCCAGACGGGCCTCGCGAATAAATTCGCTCCTACAGGACTTGCCCCACAAAAAAGGCCCGAATCGCGTGATTCGGGCCTGTGTGAAGTAATCTAGGACTGTCGATTCCGGCCTTAGTTCCTCAACCAAAACAATAACTTAGCGTTTTGTATACAAGTCGTGCTACTCGTCGGATTTTGATTGTGACATTTCCTACATGATTGCAGGATCGCGCCGTCATCCCTACGAGAGTCCATACATGAAGTATTCCTCGATTCTGTTGTTGTCACTCACTCTGGCCACTGGTTTCGCTTCAGCTGGCGACAATGTGACTGCCGGTGTGGGCGGAGCATTGGGTGGGGTACTCGGTTCCGTTGTCGGCCAACAGATTGGCGGCAGCACAGGTTCGGCCATTGGTGCAGGTTTAGGTGGTGCAGCGGGTGGTGCGGTTGGCGCGAATCGCCGCAACCGTACTGAAGCAGCCCTTGGTGGTGGCCTGGGCGCAGCCGGCGGTAACGTCATCGGCCGCAGCGTTGGCGGCAGCACCGGTAGCCTGATCGGCGCCGCAGCCGGTGGTGGCGCAGGTGGCGCGCTGGGTAACTATATGGGCAACGAGAGCCGTCGTGATGACGACCGCAGCTATCGCGGTGATCGTCGCGATTACCGTAACGGCCATGGCCCACGCGGCCACGCCTACGGTCATCGCAAGAACCAACGTCATTGGCGTCACCGTTAATCCGTTACGCCCGTGATCAAGAGTTCAACCACTGGCCGCCCTGAAAAGCGGCCAGTGTTGTTTTCAGACCTGCAACA
This sequence comes from Pseudomonas rosaeacicularis, assembly GCF_057128745.1. Lineage (NCBI taxonomy): Bacteria > Pseudomonadati > Pseudomonadota > Gammaproteobacteria > Pseudomonadales > Pseudomonadaceae > Pseudomonas > Pseudomonas rosaeacicularis. The sequence goes on along the minus strand of NZ_JBSKHT010000001.1, from coordinate 250,308 downwards.
ATGTCATAGCCCTTCTCAGCGCGTCGGGGATCGGCACTGGCTGATTCGAGGCGCGGTCCACGAAAACGTGTACGAATCGCCCCGCCGCGCAGGCGTCATCCTCACCCGATTTAAAAACCGCCAGTTCGTATTGCACTGAACTGTTGCCCAGCTTGGCGACCCGCAGACCAATTTCGATCAGATCGGGATAGGCAATTGACGCGAAGTAATCGCACGATGAGCTGACCACAAACCCCACCACCGCACCGTCATGAATATCCAGGCCGCCCCGCTCGATCAGGTAGGTATTCACGGCGCTGTCGAAGAAGCTGTAGTAAGTAACGTTGTTCACATGGCCGTAGATATCGTTGTCATGCCAGCGGGTGGTGATCGGCTGGAAGTGAACGTAGTCGGCGCGTTGCGTTGTACTCATTAATCACAAACCTTGCTCAAGCGGATGAGAGGTCGCTGCCGGGGACTCAAATGACCACCCCCTTCGTCAGTTGCGCAGCGCATAAAAAGATACATATCTACGACTCCAAAGCCTGATAAAGCCTGATAAAGCCTCGATACTGCCAGCCGACGACCATTACGCAGGAAGCGTAGTGGATTTACATCATGGAGCTGCGTATGTACAAATTTCCCCGGAACCGTCTCACACTGAAAGCCCCCGACACAAAACACCGCTTGGGCATTGCCACTTTGATTTTGCCGATGCTGCTCACGGGTTGCATCACACCCGCGAAGCAGGCCGACACTTCTCAAGACAACTGGAACATCACCGAGTTTGAAACCGATGAGTACAAGGCTCAAAAGGGTCTCGCCATCATCAAGGCTTCAACGCTTTACGCGCTCGGCGGTACGGGACAGGGAGTTACTGTCGCCGTTATAGACTCAGGCCTGAATACCGCTCTCCCGGAGTTTCGCGGCCGCATCGCTGATCCGGGGTATGACTTCATGCGCAATGTCCCCGGCACAATCGACGTGAAGGGCCACGGGACCGAAATGGCAGGCATCATCGCCGCCAATAAAGATGGTGAAGGTATCCACGGCGTCGCCTACGACTCACAAGTTATCCCGATGCGCTTCGGGGACAATGACGAACCCTTCTTCTTTGATAGCGAGATAGCTCAATCGTGGAAGCTCAGCTTCGACGCCGGAGCGCGAATCATCAGCAACTCCTGGGCAAACTCCATCCCAGCCACAGAAATTACCGAGGCGCGTTACAAGCAGGTGATGCCGGAGTCATTAGCAATGGCGCGTGAGCTGGTAAGTAACGGTGCGGTGTTTGTTTTCCCAACCGGAAACGAGCTCAAGCGACAGCCTCTGGCAGAGCCCGGCCTGCCCTTTGCCGTGAGTGAACTGGAAAAAGGCTGGCTGGCCGTTGTGGCGCTCAATAATGAGGGAACGCTGGTTACCGACAAGTCCAACTACTGCGCGGTCGCCGCGAAGTGGTGCATCGCCGCTCCGGGTGGAGATGGAGGCAAGGACCGCGGCCTTTTGACAACGGGCAAAGACGGAGCATTAACTGAAACTGCGGGCACCTCTCCGGCCACGGCCATGGTCAGCGGCGCACTGGCGGCGATGCAAAGTCTTTATCCCCAGGCCAGCCTTCAGCAGTTGCGCACGATCTTGCTGGCTACCGCTAACCGCAATGGCATGTTTGCCAATGAAGAAGCGTATGGCCAAGGCGTTCTGGATCTTGATGCGGCTGCGATCGAAGCGAAACAGCAATTCGCAACGCCTGAGGACAGCGACTCATAAGATTGCGCGCCCGAGCGTGGCTGTGATGATCGCGTCGCAGCCACAGCGAGCTGTATCAAACCTGGCTCTGGACCCACTCGCGCACCAACGCATACGGGTAATTCTCCAGCATCCCGAACCCAGTGATACTCCGGGCCTTAAGCTTGGTGAACATAGGCACGCTGATCCCGCACAGGAATCGGGTCAGGCATTCTGCGCTCGGCTCAAAGCCCTTGGCACTCGAATGCCTGGCAATAAACTCGCCGCACAGCCCTTGAAAATCCTGCGCTTCAAATGGCGCGAGCACAGGGGGCGCTGGCAATCGGGCGACGCGCCCTTCGCACACTGAACAATGCCCGCAATGCTCAGGCGACTGTTCATCGCCGAAATACCGGGCGAGCCGATGACTCAAGCATTGTTCGCTGCTGAACACATCCAGCATCGCGTGAACCCGTGCAACTTCAGTGCGCTCGTGGTGAGCAAAGTGCGCGTGCAATTCGCCACTCAGCGAGTCCAGATCAAAGTCTGTGTCGAGCAGGCTGTACACCTCCGTCATCTGCTTGCTTTCCAGCTCGATCCAGCCCTTCTCCTGAAAGTAATCCAGCGCAGTAACGACGCGCCCGCGATCAGCCTGGTACTGCTGAAACATCGCGTCAAAGTTTACTGTCGCCCAAGTACGCGCCTTGCTGGAGGTCTCCATCAGGGCCTGTACGAATTGTCGGCGTTCGCCCTCGAAACGCTGGACGATTTGCTCTGCGGTCAGCAGGAACTTGAATCGATACTCCGCAAAATAGGAATAGCGCGGCGCAATGATGCCGCGGAGTTCGAGCTGCACCAGCAGCGTTTTGAGGGGTAGCTGGCGAATGTTGCTCATGTCCGAAAGCGGCGTCAGCAGAAACTCCCACTGACCATCGCCTCGCGCATTGAGCACGTCCTCAAGTACGCGCCGTATGCCTTCAAGCTCAGGTGTGTCGCCGTACACAAAGTTTTCCAGCACATTCACGCTGTCACGATTGGCCAGCACCAAACACTCGGACGGCGCGCCGTCACGTCCTGCCCGGCCAATTTCCTGACTGTAATTTTCGATGGATTTGGGCAGATCGAAATGCACGACGTTGCGAATGTCACTCTTGTCGATGCCCATGCCGAAGGCGATGGTAGCGACGATGCAGTTAATCCTGCCGTCCATGAACTGACGCTGAATCGACTCGCGTTTATCGTGGACGAGTCCTGCGTGGTAGGCGTAAGCAGGAATGCCATTTTCAGAGAGATGCAGAGCAATAAATTCGGCAGTCTTTTGCAGTGTCACGTAGACGATGGCCGGTTGATTGGCTCGCTCGCCCAGCCACTGCACCAAACGCCGACGTTTATCGTGACCTGCCACCGGTTCCACCAGCAGTTTGAGGTTAGATCGATAAAATCCTGTAGTGACCACGTCCTCCGGCGCGATAGCAAATTTGCTCTGCATGTCTGCAATCACGTCCGGCGTAGCGGTGGCCGTCAGGAGCAATGCTTGCGGGATGTTGAATTCGCGCTGGTAGTCCGGCAATTTCAGATAGTCCGGGCGGAAATTATGTCCCCATTCGGAGATGCAGTGCGCTTCATCCACTACCAGTAAGGAAATGGGAATCTGGGTGATGAAATGCCGAAAACGCTCGTTCTTCAAACGCTCCACGGAAATCATCAGAATCTTCAGCTCACCGGAGCGTGCTCGGGACATGACATCAGCAACCTCGTCGCGATTTTGTGCCGAGTCGATGCTGGCCGCTGCTATACCGTGGCGCTGGAGAAACGCCAGTTGATCCTGGATCAGTGCCAGAAGCGGCGACACCACCAATGTCAGGTGCGGCAACAACAACGCGGGAAGTTGATAGCACAGGGACTTGCCGGAACCGGTTGGGAAAATCGCCGCCGCCGAACGTCCCGACAATACCGCGGCAATCGTGACCTCTTGCCCTGCGCGAAACTGCTGAAATCCAAAAACCTGCTCAAGGGTTTGATGCATATGCTGCCACTCCTTTGACCGCCAGAAAGAGCTGAAACCTTAACGCGGCGGGTCTGGGCTTCAACAGGCCAAAACCGTTACAGAAATGAAAGCAGGATACAGGTCAGCTGCAAAATTTACGTCTGAGTCTGCGATTAGACAAAGCGTTGGATCCTGTTGCTCCTTATGCAGTCTGTGCTTCTCGTCCACAAATGTCCTGAAACCCGCACTGGGAAGGGATGAGTATTTACCGCTTTTAAATATCAGGTAACAACAGCAGAACTAAACTAATAAAATATTCATGTAGCCTCATTCCTACCTTCAATGGAATGAGGATACATCATGAGTACTTTTACAGTTTTCTTTTGCGGCACCGGCTCCAACAAATACGACACCATCAACAAAGACTTCAAGAATGGCGAATTAATTTCAACATTGGCCGGTAACTGCCTGGGCAAAGAGTTCGCAGAATGGATAATTGTGGACGGGCCGGGCAGCGGTAATTTGCAAGCCGACGACTTATTTACCAAGTCCGAGGGTTATGGCATGAGTGGTACTGCGTTCGGCAAAGGCTGGCACGAAAACGTCCAACATGCGATCAACGTGATGAAAGGCAAGAGTCACTGGCAAAGAAGTAAACTCTCACAACAGGACTATGAACGACTGAAAAAGGCCGGAGTGCCTATTCAAGATGTTGAAGTGGCAGGCTCCTGGCTTTGGCGCACTTATGATTACGGTGATCGCAAGGTCAGCCAGCAAGAGCTTCAGGAGGGAATCATAAAAATGTTCCGCATTGACGGGCCTATTCCTACGCAGGTCAATCTGGTGGGCTGGAGTCGCGGCGGCATCAGCTGCCACATGCTGGCAAATGCCATGAGCGCAGACCCCGCTCTGCGTGGGGTCCCGGTCAATATCCTGGCAATTGATCCAGTGCCTGGCCCACTTAACTTCCAGCTGTGGAAGGTGCATCTTGGGTCCAACGTTAAAAAATACGTCGGGTTTTATGCCCGTGATGAGCGCTCAAAAGGGTTCGCTTGTGTGATTCCAAAAACCGATCCTAGCACCACCGTGAACCTGTACCCAATGCCTGGCCGCCACGCCACGCTGGTCGGAAACACTTCAGCGACCGGCGCATCGGGACCCGATGTCCTGCCCGAACCCGGCCAACTGACGCGCCACTATGCCGAAGTCTGTTTGACTCGGTGGGGTGTTTCGCTGAAGAACAAACTCGAATTGACGCCGGATAAAATCAGCGCCCTGCATAAAAGTATAGTGAAGCGGGAGAAGGAGTTCACCAACATGCATAAGCAGACTTATACTTTGATTACCGAGCACCGAAATGACGAACGCATCGTGAGTCATGGCGAAAAGGAAAAGGCATTTTCGACTATCGCGGGTGCGCCCCTGGCACCAAAGGAAGGCTTGGCGGCAACTTTGGCGAAAGGAGATGAGGCCTATAAAAACATCAAGTGAACAAATACGCTGATCATTGCTCCAACGCGAAACTTATTGCATAGTGCGACATACGGTTTCTTGTAATACCACATTTTGTGCGATTCGATGATTCACCGGTTTGACGGCTGACTTGATAGAACGACGCCGCGCCAAGAATTCAGCTCCAAAGCAATCGCCCCTGCTCAGGGGCGATTGCTATTATTTTGATGATTGTGCGAGCAACGCCTCATTTCTGCGGTCACATCTGCAACCAAACAGAAGCGCCTCCAGCCGCTCACTTATGGAAAAGCACATGACCCCCGCTGCCGCACGCCCGTTTTCTCGCCTGTTCATGCTGTTGCTCGCAGTTCTGCTCACTACGCTCTCCGGCTGTGGCAATGATGAAGCCCCTGAAGCCAGACGCGTCGGAGCCAATACAGACGGTCCGTTGAAAAAAATGTCGATCGACGTGATTGGCGATCTGAATCTGCATTACGAGGCGACAGGCGATGACGTCGCCGTCGGATTCCTTCCTGGGAAAGAGCCTGGCGCGAACTGGCTCACGCTTAGTGGTAATCAGATCAAAGATGGCGACAGCAACAGTGTCAGCATCGGCCCGATCCTTGGCTTTTCGTTTGAAAACCCTTCCCAACCTCATATCGAGCTGCTGTTTCAGGGCGGCCGCGTTGAGGTTTCCCACGGCGAAAGCAATGCGTCCTACGACACCGGCGCGTATTACCTGTACTTCGACAAAGACAAGACAGGTGCCAACAGCAACGTAAAACTCGATTTCAGCTCGGTGGAGAAATTGCATTCCGATAACAAGCTGCTGGTGCGCTATCGACTGATCGGGAGCTTCCAGTTCAACGCAGCCTCCGGCCCGGAACAACCCAACGAAGCCTGCTCCAAGGAGGCCGCGACCTACGCCGCCGAGCACGGCGAACGCCATCCGGGGTTTGACGCGAAACTGTGCGAAGCCAAAAGCGTGGTTGCCAAAGGAAGCTTTGATATCACACAGGACTTTCCGTCGACTGAGAATGCAGGCTAACGGGAGAAGAACTTTTTAATCCGCGCCTTGCGCTCTGCGTCGATTAAGGACAGGACGTTTGTCAGGAATACGTGTAGGTCGCCTTCGAAGTAGTCTTCTGGAAAACGCAATTCTTGATTAAACGGCTCGGAGTATATCAACCCGCTAGCAGTCATGTTTTTTTTGATATAGCTTTTTATCTGTCTTTTTAGAAAAAACACACTGACGATGCCATGGGTATCGAAGTATTCGCTGACTATCTCAGACAATTGAAGCGGAACATATATAACCCTCTCTTCATCCGACAAAAACTCACCCACTCCAGCTCCGACCTCGTACATAAACCCCATGAGCACTCCATAAATCATCGGCGACACCTCACTTAACTGGAAAAGCAGTAATAATGAAATAAGGCATATGATTGTAATCAGTCAGCTTGATAATCACGTGAACTTTTGACATTTCAATAACCTCATTGGGCGCATTTTTGGTGATACCCCAGCCGATCACCCTATTGAGATCAGTGATAAACTCAACCTGAGGCCGCTTTAGAAGAAATTTTACTTTTGAATACATTAAAATTTTTAATTTATTCTCATGGATTGCCTGACTTACTGCTAGCTCGGCAGTCGCGAGGTCAGGGAAAGTACTCGCTATATGGACTTTCCTCGACGCAAGACGTTGTTGCAGAAATTCCAACGCCTTGCCAACATGCTTAGCAATCGTATGACCACCACCCAGCTTTTTAGGCGCGTGCAACGGTATCTCACTCGTCACGACAGTCATTCTCCCCGCCCTTACGGAGGACACTCTGAATGCGTTGTACAGCGAAGCCGTCGAAAGCGGGACTGCGAACTCCATCGCCAGACCAATGACCTGACCCGCATCATTGGAGGCTCCGAATGACTTCGCGACAGAAGCCCCACCTTTGAACGCCAACGAATCGGTTTGCTTACCGGTAAGAATCTGCGTTGACGCAGCAGACAGTTGATCGGAAGCATGCACCCCCATAGCCACGCATCCGACCTTGCTTATCATGGTCGGCTCTGGAAGTGCACAAAGAACACCAGCACCTGCAAGCTCTACGATGCCTCCAACCAAACGCAAACTGCCAAATATGCGATTCGATCTTATCTCACCTTCAGATAACGAATCTTGAGTTAAGATCGCTGCCATTTGAGCAAAGCTTAGCGTGACGCGAAAGTCTTCGGTTTTATACATAGTGAACAGACCTGTCCCTGGAGTGACTTATAATTTTCAGCCGTCATACGTGCGACGATGCCGCGCAGGCTAAGGCTGAAAATCAGAAGCAACAAGACAGTTACAAGCGTTAGGGAAGCTTCGTACAAAAGAACAAGACAACTCCTATAACGTGAAATCCAAGACAATAAAAAACCGCCCCGAGGGGCGGTTTTCTTTCAACCAATCCGAATCTTACAACTTCGGACCCGCTGCTTTAATCGCGTCACTCACTTCGAACTTCTTGAAGTTCTCGGTGAACAAAGTCGCAAGCGCTTTGGCAGCTTCGTCGTAAGCCGCTTTGTCTGCCCAAGTGTTGCGTGGGTTAAGCAGTGCGGTGTCGACGCCCGGTACCGACTTCGGCACGTCAAGATTGACGGTGTCCAGGTGCTCGGTTTCGGTACCAATCAACGCGCCGCTCTGGATCGCTGCGATCACGCCGCGCGTGGTGGGAATGTTGAAACGTTTGCCAACTCCGTAGCCACCGCCAGTCCAGCCGGTGTTGACCAGATAGACCTTGGAGTTGAAGCCACGGATGCGCTTGATCAGCAGTTCAGCGTACTCACCAGCCGGACGCGGAAAGAACGGCGCGCCGAAGCAGGTGGAGAACGTGGACTTGATACCCGAGCCCGAACCCATCTCGGTGGAGCCAACCAGTGCGGTGTAACCCGACAGGAAGTGATACGCGGCTTGCTCTTCGCTGAGGATCGACACTGGCGGCAGCACGCCGGTCAGGTCGCACGTCAGGAAGATCACTGCGTTCGGCTCGCCACCGAGGTTTTTCGGAGCGCGCTTTTCGATCAGTTCACGCGGGTACGCGGCCCGGCTGTTCTGAGTCAGGCTGTCGTCGGCGTAATCCGCTTTTTTGTCAGCATCCAGAACGACGTTTTCCAGAACGGCGCCGTGCTGAATGGCTTTCCAGATGACGGGCTCGTTCTTCTCGGAGAGGTCGATGCACTTGGCATAGCAACCACCTTCGATGTTGAATACAACGCCTTCACCCCAGCCGTGTTCGTCGTCACCAATCAGGTAACGGCTCTCGTCTGCAGACAGTGTGGTTTTACCGGTGCCCGACAGACCGAAGAACAGTGTCACATCGCCGTCTTCGCCCATGTTGGCCGCGCAGTGCATTGGCAGGACGTCGTGAGCCGGGAGCAGGAAGTTCTGCACCGAGAACATGGCCTTCTTCATTTCGCCGGCGTAACGCATGCCTGCGATCAGCACTTTTTTGGCCGCGAAGTTGATGATCACCGTGCCGTCGGAATTGGTGCCGTCACGCTCAGGCTCGCAGACGAACCAAGGGGCGTTCATGACCTGCCATTCCTGCTTGGCGCCTTCGTTGTACTGTTCTGGATTGATGAACAGGCAACGACCGAACATGTTGTGCCACGCCGTCTCAGTGCTCATCTTGACCGGCAGGTAGTAAGCCGGATCCGAGCCTACATGCACGTGAGAAACAAAATGATCGCGCTCGCCCAGATAGGCCGCAACGCGATCCCACAAGGCGTCGAACTTGTCGGCTGGGAACTTGCGGTTGATCGGGCCCCAGGCAATGGCGGCCTGAGTGCTCGGCTCTTCAACGATGAAACGGTCGAGCGGTGAACGGCCAGTACGATGGCCAGTTTTCACGACGAGTGCGCCAGTATCGGCCAGCTCGCCTTCACCGCGATTCAGGGCTTCTTTCACCAGATCATCAATGCTGAGATCGGTATACACGGTGCTATTGGCTTGCGTCATGAGTGTCCCCGTCGGCTCAAAGGCCGAGTGCTCCAAACGTTTTGTAGTAAAAAAACAACCACTACTACAGCGAAAAGTGGGCCGGATTATGCCAGAAAACCCTAGAAAAGGTAGGGCCCTCCGGTCAGTAACTACATATGGGATTTGCCCGCCCTGATTGACACGAAACCGCCCACTCAGAGCGTGGCACTACCTCAATGACGGGTGTCTGAGGGTGAGTCCACGCCACCACCTGCGAACAGCTGCGCTACATCCGTGGAATCGAACAAATAGCGTTCGTTGCAGAACTGGCAGTCGATCTCGACTACGCCATTGTGCTCGATCACCAATTGCTGTGCATCTTCCAGACCAAGACTGACCAGAGCATTGGCAGAACGTTCGCGCGAGCAGCTGCAGCGGAATGTTAGCGGCTGACTGTCGAACATGCGCACCGGGTCTTCGTGGAACAGACGATGCAAGACGGTTTCGTTATCCAGACTCAATAACTCTTCAGCCGTCAGCGTGCTGGCAAGCGTCGTCACGTGCTGCCAACTCGCCTCGCGCTCTTGTGGGTCGGTGAGGCGCGCCGCTGGCAGTTGTTGGAGCAGCAGACCGCGAGCGCGCTTGCCGTCGGCATTGAGCCAGAAACGCGTCGGCAATTGCTCGGACATCACAAAGTAGGTCGACAGGCATTCCGACAGGTCCACGCCGTCCAGACCGACAATGCCCTGATAGCGTTTGCCCCGTCGCGGGTCCATGGTCATGGTCAAGTCACCGTCGGGCATCAACTGCTGAAGCGTAGCGCCGGGCACGATAAGGGATTCATCGTAACGGGCGATGCCGCGAATCTCACGTTCGCTGGAGCACTCGACCATCAGCAACGTCACCGGGCCAACGGAGCGCGCCTGCAGCACCAGCAAGCCATCGAACTTCAACGTACCAACGAGCAATGCGGCAGCGGCGAGGATCTCACCAAGCAATTGCGCGACCGGCTCGGGATAGGTGTGTTTGGCCAGCACTTCGGCGTAGCTGCGCTCCAGCGCAACGATTTCGCCACGAACGTCGCTCTCGTCAAATATGAAGCGCTGGGTGTAATCGGTGTCCGGAAAATCATGCATAGGGAAAGTATCTGAATTGATGACAAAGTAATGACAAGCGCTTATAAAGCGCCGTTTAGCACCTATTGGTGCACTGTCTAGCCGATGGGGGCATTTTATGGAGTATCCCGCGCTGTTCCAACCCAGGTGGAATTTCAGCCGTTTTGTACTGTGTAATCTGGTGGCGCTTGCGCTGCTGCTTGTGTGGATCTGGCCCACAGGTCATGCACTCTTCACCCAGTTCGATGAGTGGCTATTTCATCTGCTCAATCGTCCGCTGGAGCAGAACACAGTGTGGCTTTACATCTGGACTGTCGCCAGTATGCGTCCCTTCGACGCGGTGGTCGGCATCATCCTGCTGACGCTGCTGATCAAAGGCGATTGGGTGTTCCAGGCCGCACAGACCCGCTCGGCCATGATCGGGTTTGTCGTAACGCTGATCGTTCTGCTGATCATCCGTACGGTTTTCTCCAAAATTATCGATCACACATCGCTTCAGCATGACAGTGCATCAATGGTGATTCCTGACGCCATCAAGCTCAGCGAAATCTTCCCCGTCCTTGAAGACAAGTGGCAGCTCAAAGACCGTTCCAGCCAGAGCTTCCCGGGTGACCATGCGTCAGTGCTGTTGATCTGGGCTATGTTCATGACCGTTTTCAGCCGCACCGTCGGCCAGCGCATCATCATCTGGGCGCTGGCGCTGTTGTTCATGATGCCGCGCCTGGTGGCGGGCGCGCATTGGGGCCAGGACGATTACATCGGCGGCGTCATGATCGCATTGCTGGCACTGGGCTGGAGCTACTACACCCCGTTCGTTGCCAAGGCGACACCTTTGTTATTGAGGGCAACCGCGCCCATTTTCAAGCTGCTGGCGCGGGTGCCTCTGGTTGGAGGCTTGAGCATAGTGCGTGGTTAATCAGGGTTGCTGACATTGTGGGAGCGGAGTCGTCCGCGAAGAGGTCGGTGAATGCGGCACATCTCTTTCGCCCGACTAACCGCATTCGCGGACAGGTCCGCTCCCACAAATTTTCAATCGACTCTTAATCATCTGCCGAATGAAAATGAAATAACTGCCTGCGCTGTTTCTTGGTCGGTTTGCCGTCGGTGGTCACACCCAGGCTGCCAGCCTTGCGCTGTGCGGCGGCGTTCTCGCGCTTGGCGAGGCTTTCGGGGGTTTCGCTATAGAGCAATTGAGCCTCAGGCGCGCCACGCCGAACGATGGACAGTGCGAGAACAACGACTGTGCGCTCGTCGAATCCGGCACGTATCTGAAACTCATCTCCGACGCGCGGCTCCTTGCCGGGCTTGCAACGCTCGCCCCGACAATGCACCTTGCCGCTTTCGATAGCGGCTTTTGCCAAGGCACGCGTTTTAAAGAAGCGCGCAGCCCAGAGCCATTTATCCAAACGAACCTTGTCGTCTTCATCTGACTTTTGTGCCATCTGAATTCCTCGATTGAGTAATAGTCAGAAACTGTACTACGACACACCAATCACCCACCAATCCAAACCCTTGATTAGAATGCGCGCCAAGACCAATGGCGCCTGACTCATATGGAGTGCGACGTGACAGATTTCCCCACTTCTTTAACGTCGCCTGGCGGCTGCGCGGGATGTAAAACCAGTCCTGAACTGGATTTCGATTTTGCCTTTGCCTATCAGCCGATCGTAGACCTGCGAGACCGATCTGTTTTTGCCCACGAAGCCTTGGTGCGCGGCATAAGTGGCGAAGGCGCCATGTCAGTGCTGGCCCGGGTCAACGATCAGAATCGCTACCGGTTTGATCAACTGTGCCGCACCCGGGCAATCGCCACTGCCGCCGAGTTGGGCATGACCGCGCATCTGTCGATCAACTTTCTGCCCAATGCGGTGTACCGTCCCGAGTTGTGCATACGCAGCACGCTGGAAGCCGCTCGGGCGCATAACTTTCCTCTGGACCGGCTGATTTTCGAAACCGTCGAAAGCGAGCAACTGGACACCGCTCATCTCGCTCATATCCTGCGCGAGTACCGTGAGTACGGTTTCAAGACGGCCATCGACGATTTTGGCGCAGGCCACTCAGGCCTGACACTGCTCGCAGATTTCCAACCCGACCTGATCAAGCTGGACATGGCGCTGATACGCGATATTCATCGCGATCGCGTTCGTCAGGCTATCGTTCGTGGGGTTGTCACAATGTGTACCGAGTTGGGCGTTACAGTCATCGCCGAAGGCATCGAGCATGCCGAGGAACGGGACTTTCTCGCCGACTGCGGCATTTTTCTGATGCAGGGCTACTGGTTCGCCAAGCCTGCATTCAAGGCCTTGGCCCAGATTGATTCGGGTGTTTGGCAGACCGCGTGAAACGTACGGAACCGTATTGAAAACATTTGATCATTTGACAGTCATTGGCCTACGCGAATGGGTGGCGCTCCCTGACTTGGGGGTGGCTGGCCTGCGAGCGAAAATCGATACTGGCGCCAGCACTTCCAGCCTGCATGCGACGGAAATTGAACCCTTCGAACGCGACGGAGAGAAATGGGTGCGCTTCAACGCGCATCTCGGCACGATCGTCCAACTGCGCCATCGCCGATGCGAAGCGCAACTGGTAGCCATGAAAACCATAAAAAGCTCCAACGGCCATGCGCAGGTGCGCTATGTGATTCGTACCACGCTTGCGCTCGGTGATCGGGTCTGGCCGGTGGAGTTCACGCTGGCCTGCCGCAAAGCCATGCGTTATCGGCTGCTACTGGGTTCCAACGCTTTGATTGATGGCCAGTTGGTGGTCAATCCGGGCATTACATACGTTCAGGACAAGCCGGTATTCCCGGCCTCTAATTCCTCTGCCACAGGTGCTGCATGAAGATCGCTGTGCTTTCGCGAAACCCGCGTCTGTATTCAACCCGCCGTCTGGTCGAAGCTGGCATTGCCCGAGGCCATGAGGTGGTGGTGATCGATACCCTGCGCGCCTATATGAATATCGCCAGTCATAAGCCGCAGATTCACTATCGAGGAAAGCCACTGGAAGGCTTCGACGCGGTCATCCCGCGTATTGGTGCTTCCGTTACGTTTTACGGCTGCGCCGTATTGCGTCAGTTTGAAATGATGGGCGTTTTCCCGCTCAACGAATCCGTGGCGATTGCCCGTTCAAGGGACAAGTTGCGCTCGCTGCAATTGCTCTCGCGGCGCGGGATTGGTCTGCCGGTGACAGGCTTCGCTCACTCACCGGACGACATCCCAGACTTGATCCAGATGGTTAATGGCGCACCGCTGGTGATCAAAGTGCTGGAAGGTACTCAAGGCATCGGCGTGGTGCTGTGTGAAACCGCGACTGCGGCTGAATCGGTGATCGAAGCGTTCATGGGCCTCAAGCAGGACATCATGGTGCAGGAGTACATCAAGGAAGCTGGAGGCGCGGACATCCGTTGCTTCGTGGTCGGCGACAAGGTGATCGCATCGATGATGCGCCAGGCCAAGCCTGGTGAGTTTCGTTCCAACCTGCACCGGGGCGGGACGGCGAGCCTTATCAAGATCACGCCAGAAGAGCGCATGACTGCGATTCGCGCGGCGAAGGTCATGGGGTTGAGCGTTGCAGGCGTCGACATCCTGCGCTCCAATCACGGCCCGCTGGTGATGGAAGTGAACTCGTCGCCCGGCCTTGAAGGTATTGAAACGACAACCGGGAAAGACGTAGCCGGGATGATCATTCAATACATCGAGAAAAACGGCGGACCGCACATGACCAGGACAAAGGGAAAAGGCTGATAATTTTGTTGGAGCGAGTGGGCGGCATTCCGCCCCACTCGCTCCAACAGATCAGAACTTCAATCCGCATCCCTCGGCAGCATCAAACCCAACGGCAACCTGACCCTCGCTTCCAGCCCCCCACCTGACCGGTTGCGCAACTCGACGTTACCGCCGTGCATCGCAGCAATCCGTTTGACGATTGCCAGCCCCAACCCCGTGCCCTTCCCGCTGCGTGCGCGGTCGCCACGAATGAACGGATTGAAAATGCCTTCCAGCTCAGACTCATCGATCCCTGCCCCGCGATCCAGCACGCTCAGCACTACATAAGGTGCGCCACTGTCTCCCGAAACGTAGGCCGCCACCTCAACTCCATTACCCGCGTGGTGCATGGCATTGCCAATGAGGTTTGCCAGCAGCCGTTTCAACGAAATCCGCCGAAGCGCAAAAGGCGGAATCGGTTCCAGGCACAACCGGATCTGTTCCTCGGGACTGTTGTACGGCGCCACCACTTCACGCACCAAGTCGCCGAGATCGACCTCCTCGATTTCTTCGTCACGCCCGTCACGAATGAACGCCAGGAACTGATCGAGAATCGCGTCCATGTCCTCGATATCGCGCACCATGCCTGCGGTCAGGTCGTTGTCCCCAGGCATCAACTCCAGGGACAGCCGCAGTCGCGTCAATGGCGTGCGCAAATCGTGGGAAACGCCGGCCAGCATCAATTCGCGTTCCTGCCCGGCCTGCTCGACGTCCTCGGCCATCTGGTTGAACGCCCGGTAGACCTCGGTCATCTCACTGGGCGTGTCGCTGACCGGCAAGCGCACACTGCGCCCCTGGCCTAATTGACGCGCTGCGAACACTAGGCGTTTGAGTGGCTGATTGAGTTGGCTGACAAAAATCCAGGCTGACGCGGTGGATAACAGTCCGATAGCCAGGAACCAGCCGAGCACGCTCCAGATTTTCTGCCCCCGCAAGGGGTGTGGATACAACGGCACCTTCAGCCAGCCATCGCCCAGGCTTGGAGCCCGCACCCAGAGTGCCGGCGGCGCATGCACACGCAAGCGCACTTCGGTGTCGGCACCCAGCTCGGCTTGCATCTGACGCTGATATATCTCGGAATACGGCCAATGCTGTTCGCCTTCCGGCACACCGCCGCCCACCACCCGAATCAAACCTGCGGCCTCGGCAATGGGTTCGCGATCACTTTCATCGGCCGCCCAATACGCCCGCAGCGTCAACGCCACACCATGGCTGTATTGACGGTCGACCAGCACGTCTTCGTTCATCAACAGATAAACCAGTGTCAGCGCCTTGGAAAACAAAACGACGATAAGCACTAGCCAGAGGGTGCGGGAGAAAAAGCTTTGCGGAAACCACAGCGGTGTCTTCATAACAGCAGCTACACACTTTGCAGGAGCGAGTCAGGCTCGGATTGTATTGCGAATCGGCGGATCGAGAGGTACGCCAAAACCAGTCACGCTGAAAGCCCCGTTTATGGGGAAATCAGCGCGACTGGAGATTAGATTGGGCGTTGAAACCGCCCTGAAATGTGACCGGTCAGGGATTACTTTTCAGCATTTGCGTCGCTGTTGCCGTCTGGCACAAAGACGTAGCCCACCCCCCAAACGGTCTGAATGTAACGCGGTTTAGCCGCGTCCGGCTCGATCAGGCGGCGCAGACGGGAAATCTGCACATCGATGGAGCGCTCCAGGGCATCCCATTCGCGGCCACGGGCCAGGTTCATCAGCTTGTCGCGGGTCAGTGGCTCACGCGCATGCATGACCAGCGCTTTGAGGACCGCAAACTCGCCGGTGGTGAGCATGTGCACTTCATTGCCGCGCTTGAGCTCGCGCGTGGCCAGTGACAACTCGTATTCGCCGAAAGTAACGGACTCGTCTTCCGTACCTGGCGCCCCGGGGACCGGAACGGCCTGACGACGCAGGACCGCTTTGACGCGAGCCATGAGTTCGTCGGGGTTGAAAGGTTTGGCCAGGTAATCGTCAGCGCCAAGCTCAAGGCCCTTGATTCGGCTCAGCTCATCGCCTTTGGCGGTCAGCATGATGATCGGCACTTGATTGTTCGCTGCACGCAAGCGACGGCAGGCCGACAGGCCGTCTTCGCCCGGCAGCATCAGATCCAGCACAACAAGGTGGAAAACCTCGCGAGCCAACAAGCGATCCATTTGCTCTACGTTGGCCACAGCACGGGCACGATAGCCCTTGCTGGTGAAAAAGCGCTCTAACAGACTGCTAAGGCCTGGGTCATCATCAACAATGAGGATTTTCTCGCCTTCAACCGTTTGTGCGGTGCTGCTCATAGGATGCTCCTTTGATCTCGGCGCGCATTATGGCGTAGCTGCTGTGATGCGCACCGTGTGCATTGTTAGCAGATTTTTCCTGAGCTGCCACCGACGCTCTTGCGCGCGGGTTTGCGAAGGATAATCCGGACATTGCCAAGCCGCTTGGGCTGGGCGGCGTCGGCGGGTCCCCTATTCAGGGTTGGCTGGGTATAATGCGCCGCCTTCAAGGTCAGGCAACGCTTAAACAAGGCAGTTCGCCAGTAGCTGGATTTTTAGCACTCACATTTGCCAGGTGGTTTTATGGACAGTATCAACAGCCGCATCGCCGAAGAACTCGGTGTCCGCCCGCAACAGGTCGAAGCGGCCGTCGCGCTACTGGATGAAGGCTCAACCGTGCCCTTCATTTCTCGCTACCGTAAAGAAGTGACTGGCAGCCTCGATGACACGCAATTGCGTCATTTGGAAGAGCGCCTGCGCTACCTGCGCGAGCTGGATGAGCGTCGTATCAGCATCCTCGCCAGCATCGAAGAACAAGGCAAGCTGACGCCTGAACTGGCGCGCGACATTAAACTCGCCGACACCAAAACCCGCCTCGAAGACCTTTATCTCCCGTACAAACAAAAACGCCGCACCAAGGGCCAGATTGCCCTGGAAGCCGGTTTGGGCGAGTTAGCCGACGGTCTGTTCAACGACCCGAGCCTGACGCCTGAGACCGAAGCGGCGCGCTTCATCGACGCTGAAAAAGGCGTGGCCGATGTCAAGGCAGCCCTCGAAGGCGCCAAGTACGTCCTGATGGAGCGCTTCGCGGAAGACGCCAGCCTGCTGGAGAAACTTCGCAGCTTCCTCAAGCACGAGGCGGTGATCAGCGCTCGTGTTGTCGCTGGCAAGGAAGAAGAAGGAGCGAAGTTCCGCGACTACTTCGAACACGACGAACCACTGAAAAGCATGCCATCTCACCGCGCGCTCGCGATTTTTCGTGGCCGCAACGAAGGCATCCTTAGCTCCGCCTTGAAAGTCGGCGAAGAGCTGCCAGGCACCATGCACCCTTGCGAACTGATGATTGGCGAACGTTTCGGTTTGCAGAACCAGAATCGCCCGGCTGACAAGTGGCTGGCTGAAGTGGTGCGCTGGACCTGGAAGGTAAAACTCTATTCCCACCTGGAAACCGACCTGTTCGGCGAGTTGCGCGAGGGTGCAGAAACCGAAGCGATCAACGTCTTCGCCCATAACCTGCACGATTTGCTGCTGGCAGCTCCGGCCGGCCCACGCGCTACGTTGGGCCTGGACCCAGGCTTGCGCACCGGTTGCAAGGTCGCAGTGGTCGATTCCACTGGCAAGCTGCTCGACTACGCCACGGTTTACCCGCACGTCCCGAAAAACCAGTGGGACCAGACCATCGCTGTATTGGCCGCCTTGTGCGCCAAGCATGCCGTTGACCTGATCGCCATCGGCAACGGCACCGCCAGCCGCGAAACCGACAAACTGGCTGCCGACCTGATCAAAAAGTATCCAGGTCTGAAAATGACCAAAGTCATGGTGTCCGAAGCAGGTGCATCGGTGTATTCCGCGTCGGAACTGGCAGCCAAGGAGTTTCCGGATCTGGACGTGTCGATCCGTGGCGCGGTTTCCATTGCTCGTAGGCTGCAAGACCCATTGGCTGAACTGGTGAAGATCGACCCGAAATCCATTGGCGTCGGCCAATACCAGCACGACGTGTCGCAGCTAAAGCTGGCGCGCGGCCTGGACGCTGTGGTCGAGGACTGCGTGAACGCCGTAGGCGTGGACGTAAACACCGCCTCCGTGGCCCTGCTAGCGCGTATTTCCGGCCTCAACACCACGCTGGCGCAGAACATCGTCGCCCACCGTGACGAGAACGGCGCCTTCAAAACCCGTGCTTCGCTGAAGAAAGTCGCGCGTCTGGGCGAGAAAACCTTCGAACAGGCGGCAGGCTTTCTGCGCGTCATGAACGGCGACAACCCGCTGGATTCCTCAGCCGTTCACCCGGAAGCCTATCCGCTGGTGCAACGCATCGCTGCCGAAACCGATCGTGACATTCGCTCGCTGGTGGGTGATGCCAGCTTCCTCAAGCGTCTGGACCCAAAAAAGTACACGGACGAAACCTTCGGTCTGCCGACCGTCACCGACATCCTGCAAGAACTGGAAAAGCCGGGCCGTGATCCACGCCCCGAGTTCAAAACAGCTGAATTCCAGGACGGCGTCGAAGACCTCAAGGACCTGCAATTGGGCATGATCCTCGAAGGCGTCGTGACCAACGTCACTAACTTCGGTGCGTTTGTCGACATCGGCGTGCATCAGGACGGTTTGGTACACATCTCAGCGCTGTCGGAGAAGTTCATCAAGGACCCACGCGAAGCGGTCAAGGCGGGCGACGTGGTGAAAGTGAAGGTCATGGAAGTCGATATCCCGCGCAAACGCGTCGGCCTGTCGATGCGCATGAGCGATACACCCGGCGAGAAGATCGACGGTGCGCGTGGTGCGCGCCCGGGTTCCGCGCCGCGCCAGCAGCAGCAAAGCACCCCACGCAAGGAAACTGCCACAGCGGCCCCGGCCAACAACGCCATGGCCTCGCTGTTCGCCAACGCTAAACAACTGAAGAAGCGCTGATGGAAATTCCAGACGAGTTGACGCAAAGCGCGTACTTCAAGACCCTCGGCTGTCGCGTCGTGCGATTGGGCGACGGCGTGGCCGAAGTTGCACTGGCGCTTGAGCCGCACCTGCGCAATCGCGGCAACGTGATGCACGGCGGGGCGATTTTCAGCCTCGTCGATATCGCCATGGGGCTGGCGTGTTCCAGCTCCCATGGTTTTGAACAACGCAGCGTCACGGTTGAATGCAAAATCAACTACGTGCGCGGCGTGGCCGACGGTGAAGTGACCTGCGTCAGCACGGTCCTGCACGCCGGCAGGCGAACCCTGGTGGTCGAAGCCGAAGTACGTCAGGACGACAAACTTGTCGCGAAAGCGCAGGGCACGTTCGCTGTCGTCTAGCTGTCCGACATGGTTATGGGGTAATTTCGGCACGGTGTAACAGTGTCGAAATACTCTGAAATCGATGCTGGATCATCGGTTACCGGAAACCGGGCGTTCAGGCCGAAACGAGGCGTCAACGCCAGTTTTTTTCCTCACCCTTGTAGACCGTCATTACGATCCCCATATAGGGCCGACTGATGCGTGAAGGAATTCAACTTGAGCGAAATTCTCAACCGCCGCCTGGCTCTGCTTAGCGAGCGCACCAACCTCTCCCTGTTAGAGCAGTGCTTGCACGGCATCGAGCGTGAATGTTTACGCGTGACAGGTGATGCCCGCCTGGCTCAGACGCCGCATCCCGAGGCCCTCGGCGCTGCGCTGACCAACGAGCAGATCACCACTGACTATTCCGAGTCCCTGCTGGAGTTCATCACGCCTGCGCTGAAGAATCCGGTCGACACTCTGGCAAGCCTGGACCAGATCCACCGCTTCGCTTACAGCAAACTGGGTGGCGAGTTCCTCTGGAGCCCGTCGATGCCCTGCCCGCTGCCCGCCGAAGAAGATATTCCGATCGCCTACTACGGCACGTCGAATATCGGTCAGCTCAAATACGTCTATCGCAAGGGCCTGGCTCTGCGATATGGCAAGACGATGCAATGCATTGCCGGCATTCATTACAATTTTTCGCTTCCAGAAGCCATCTGGCCGCTGCTCAAGCAGACCGAAAGTTTCGATGGCGATGCCCGCGATTATCAGTCCCACAGCTATATCGGGCTGATTCGTAACTTCCGTCGCTACAGTTGGTTGCTGATGTATCTGTTTGGCGCATCGCCTGCGCTGGACGCCAGTTTCCTGCGCGGTCGTTCGCATCAGCTTGAACAACTGGATGCCGACACACTGTATCTGCCGTATGCCACCAGCCTGCGCATGAGCGATCTGGGCTATCAAAGCAACGCCCAAGCAGACTTGACGCCGTGCTACCACGATCTGATCAGCTACACCGACAGCCTGCGCAAAGCCGTTGCAACGCCTTACGCACCGTATGTCGAGATCGGCACGCACAAGGATGGTGAGTGGATTCAGCTCAATACCAACGTGCTGCAGATCGAAAACGAGTACTACTCCACCATTCGCCCGAAACGCGTGACGTATTCCGGTGAGCGCCCGATTCAGGCGCTCGTCGCCCGCGGTGTGCAATATGTTGAAGTCCGCTGCCTGGACATCAACCCGTTCCTGCCTACCGGCATTGATTTGCAGCAAGCACGCTTCATGGACGCGTTCATTCTGTTCTGTGCCCTGCAGGAAAGCCCGCAGCTGGCAGAAAACGAATGCAATAACGCTGCGTCGAACTTCCTGACGGTGGTCAAGGAGGGTCGTCGTCCTGGCCTGGAGTTGAATCGCAACGACACAACCATCGACCTGAAAGTCTGGGCCGACGAGTTGCTGGACAAGATCGAGCCGATCATGGCGCTGCTGGACGAAAGTCAGGGCGTTGATGAGCACGCCAAATCGCTGGCAGTGCAGCGCGCAAAAGTGGCGGATGCTTCGCTGACGCCATCGGCGCAGGTGCTGGCGAGCATGGCCGAGCACAAGGAAGGCTTCACGGCGTTTTCGTTCCGTCAAAGCCAGGCCCATGCCGAGCATTTCCGCAGCCAGCCGTTGAGCGTTGAGGAGCAATCGCACTTCGAAAGCCTGGCCCGCAACTCCCATGCACAACAGGCAGAGCTTGAGCAAACCGAAGAGAAGGTAGATTTCGACATCTTCGTCGGCGCGTATCAGGCCAGTATTCTGGCGATCAGTAACTGAGCAATCAGTGACTCAAAACAACTTGTGGGAGCGGACAGGTCCGCTCCCACATTTGATTCTGCAATCAGAGACACCCTCGACTGTAGGAGCGCGCTTGCCCGCGATGAGGCCAACGTGCCCGATATTGTCTGGCGCCTGACAAATTCTTCGCCGGCAAGCGCGCTCCTACAAATCGTTGGGGGCGCTTACAACGCCTTCTCGAAAATCTTCGAATTACGCTGATAGTTGTAGAGCGACGCCCGCGCACTTGGCAGGCGATCAACGCTGCTGGGCTCAAAACCGCGCTCACGGAACCAGTGGGCGGTGCGGGTGGTGAGGACGAACAGAGTTTTCAACCCCAGCTCCCGCGCTCGCTCTTCGATCCGCTCCAGCAACTCATCCCCGCGCCCGCCGTGACGGTAATCCGGGTTGACCGCCAGACACGCCAGCTCCCCCGCCTCGGAATCCGCAATCGGATACAGCGCTGCGCAGGCAATGATCAACCCCTCGCGCTCGACCACACTGAACTGCTCGACCTCTCGCTCCAGCACTTCACGGGAACGACGCACCAGAATGCCCTGCTCTTCGAGCGGCGTAATCAGCTGCATCAAGCCGCCGACATCGCCGATGCCCGCCTCACGCACGAACTCGAACTGTTCCTGCGCAACCAGCGTACCGCCGCCAGCGCGCGTGAACAGCTCCGACAGCAGCGCGCCGTCTTCGGCATAACTGACGATATGGCTGCGCGCCACACCGCCGCGACATGCCTCGGCAGCAGCATCCAGCAATTCAGCCTGATAGTTATTACCCAGCCGTTGCAGGTGAGCTGGGACTTGCTGCGGTCGCAATTCGCGCACCAGCTTGCCTTGAGCGTCCAGCAGACCAGGTTCGGCACCGAACAGCAGCAGCTTGTCCGCCGCCAGATCCACGGCCGCGCGGGTGGCGACGTCTTCGCAGGCGAGGTTGAAAATTTCACCGGTCGGCGAATAACCGACGGGCGACAGCAGCACGATGGAACGCTCGTCCAGCAGACGATTGATGCCCTTGCGGTCAATCCGGCGCACTTCGCCAGTGTGCTGGTAATCCACGCCTTCAAGCACGCCAATCGGCCGCGCCGTCACCAGGTTGCCGCTGGTCACTCGCAAACGTGAGCCCTGCATCGGCGAAGCGGCCATGTCCATCGACAGGCGCGCTTCAATGGCCAGCCGCAGTGCGCCAACGGCGTCGATCACGCACTCAAGCGTCGCTGCATCGGTGATGCGCATATCGCGATGAAAATGGGGGGTTAGGCCACGCGCTTGCAGACGGGCTTCAATCTGCGGACGTGAACCGTGAACCAGCACCAGTCGCACGCCCAGGCTGTGCAACAGCACCAGATCGTGAACGATGTTACCGAAGTTCGGGTGATCGACGCCGTCGCCAGGCAGCATGACGACGAAGGTGCGATCGCGGTGGGCATTGATGTAGGGAGAAGCGTGACGAAGCCAATTAACGTAATCGGGCATAACCGAAAGAGCCTGTAAAAAGAGGGACGAGGGGTAGGAAAAAACTCAAAGCCGCATGAGCTTTATCGTCGGAACAGGCTTGGCGACACGCGCACTCTCCTTCTGGGTAATACCTGATTCACCGGGCGGGCGTCAGGCAATAATGTTCGATCAATTGGCGCAATAGACGCACTGTAGGCTGCAAGCGTGACATTTCGAGGTATTCACCGGGCTGGTGGGCGCAAGCAATGTCGCCGGGGCCCAGCACGATGGTTTCGCAGCCAAGGCGCTGAAGATAAGGCGCTTCTGTGCCAAATGCCACTGCTTGGGCCGTATGACCGGTCAGACGCTCGGCAACGCGAACCAGTTCCGCATCGGCATCTTGCTCGAATGGCGACACTTCCGAAAACAACGGCGCGTAGTTGATCTGCACCTGATGCAACTCGGCCAGCGGCTGAAGCTTTTGCCGGATGGCGGCGCGCAGCATTTCCGGATCCATGCCCGGCAACGGCCGCAAATCGAACTCCAGCGAGCATTGACCGCAGATTCGGTTCGGGTTGTCGCCGCCGTGGATGCAGCCGAAGTTCATGGTCGGCTGCGGCACGCTGAACTGCGGATTGCGAAATTGCGCCTGCCATTGGGTGCGCAGGCCCTTTAGCTCGCCGATGGCGTCGTACATCGCTTCAAGGGCGCTGTGTCCCAGGCTCGGGTCCGAGGAATGACCGCTGCGCCCTAAAATCTCGATGCGCTCCATCATCACGCCTTTGTGCAGCCGAATCGGCTTCAAACCCGTTGGCTCGCCGATCACCGCTGCACGGCCCAATGGTTTCCCCGCTGCCGCCAGAGCCTTCGCGCCTGACATCGAACTTTCTTCGTCGCAGGTGGCGAGAATGATCAGCGGCTGCTTGAACGGCTGATCGACCAAGTCCCGCACGGCCTCGATGATCAAGGCGAAGAAACCTTTCATGTCACAGCTGCCGAGTCCTACCCAACTGCCGTCGACTTCCGTCAGTTTGAGTGGATCGGTCTTCCACAACGCGTCGTCATACGGAACCGTGTCGCTGTGACCCGCCAGCACCAGGCCGCCGGGGCCAGTGCCGTAGGTCGCCAGCAAATTGTACTTGCCGGGCAGCACTTGCTGGATATCGCAGACAAAACCCAAATCCCCCAACCAACCGGCCAGCAGGTCGATGACAGGGCGATTGGATTGATCCAGAGCCGGCTGAGTGCAACTCACCGAAGGCGCAGCGATCAAGGCCGCGAACTGGTCTTTCATGGACGGCAACGGCATGGGCACTTCCTCAAAGCGGTGAAGACACGCGCCCCATCATAGGGTGATTGGCGTCCGGGAATAAACTGTCACGGTTGATGTCCTGTACACTGCTCGGCCGTTGCAGCTGTGTCGAACCCGGCTGCGCCCCCCGTTTATCAGCGATCAGCGCTTGGATTCTCCGGCCATGCAGAAAGAAACCGAAATCAAACTCCGCGTCAGCCGCGAAACCCTCATCGCGCTGCACGAGCACCCGTTGCTCAAGAAACGCAACAAAAGCGGTTGGGAGCGCCTCGAGCTTTTCAACCAGTACTTCGACACCCCCGAGCGCGAACTGGCTCAGGCCAAAGTCGCGCTGCGCCTGCGCCGTGATGGCGACGCGATCATCCAGACGCTCAAGACCCGCGGTCAAAGCGTCGCGGGGCTGTCTGAGCGCAATGAGTACAACTGGGACCTGCCCAAAGCCAAGCTGGACCTGAAAAAGCTCGACGGCGAATGCTGGCCCGAGCAGCTGGCCGATCTGGATAAAAAGACCATCAAACCGGTGTTCACCACCGATTTCGTGCGCGAAAAAGCCGAAATAGCCTGGGGCCGTGGCAAATCCAAAGTGGTCATCGAAGCTGCGCTGGACCTGGGCAAAGTCATCGTCGGCAAGCAGGAAGAAGAAATCTGCGAGCTGGAACTGGAGTTGCGCGAAGGCGAGCCCGCGGCACTGCTGGAATTGGCTGCCGAGCTCGCCGAAAAGCTCGCGCTGATGCCGTGTGACATCAGCAAAGCCGAGCGCGGCTATCGGTTGTCGGATACCAGCAGCTACGCGGTGAAACTGCCGACTCCGCAAATCCCGGCAGAATTGTCGCTGGATGAAGCGTTCAGCGCCGTCGCCTGGTATTTGCTGGGCAGCAGCCAGCGTCTGGCCGAGCAATATCGTTTCAACGGTCACTGGAGCCTGTTGCAGGAGTGGGTCGAAGTGCTCGCTGAACTGCGCGCCTTGGCTGGCAGCCTCGGTCAGGCCGCACCGCGCTCGACCACTCATAACTTGCGCGCCGCGCTGGATGCCTTGATCGAAGATTGGCGCACGCTGGTGCAGGCCGGTCAGGAAGACGCCGATGTCCGTGGCGCCGCCCATGAGCAGTTCATCGAAGAGCTGGAAGACCCGCGCTGGGGCCAGTTTTCGCTCAATACCTCACGCTGGTTGATGGCGCGTAGCTGGACCCTTGAGCGCAATAACCGTGGTAACCGTCAGGGCGCGGCGATGGTTGAAAGCTGGGTCGCACGCTTCCTCGCCGACGAAGCGACTGCGCTGAACCTAGCGCGCTATCAGCAGCAGCCGGAAGATCTGGCTGAACAATTGCCACGCATCGAGCGCATTCAGGTCTGGCTGCACTACGCCCGTTCGGCGTTGGATTTGCCGGAACTTGATCGACTGTACGGCGAGCTGAACAAGCTGGAGCAACTGGCGCACCTGGACATCACTGACGAATTCCTTGATGCCCGCATGCAGCAAACCATCGTCGTGCTGCAAAGCCGCTCGTGGAAAACGCTGTTGAAGATGTAAATCGGTAAAACGCCGGCGCTTGCTTCACCGCATCGCGAGCAAGCTCCCTCCCACACTGTTGTCGGTTGGCGGAAAGTTATTCGCTTAACCAAAATTCGGTGGGAGGGAGCTTGCTCGCGATGCTTCTGAGGGGGTCCACTCCCGCGAACTACCGCTCAATCGGCAAACTGGTGGTCGATTTGATCTCCGAGAGCGCCACTGTCGAATTCACTTCCTGTATCCCCGGCACCAGCGACAGCTTCTCGAAGAAGAAGCGCTCGTACGCCTCAATGTCCGGCGTGACGATTCTCAGCAAGAAATCCACCGACCCCATCAACACGTAACACTCCAGCACCTCGGGAAATCCGCGAATAGCTTCGGTGAACTCCGTAAAATTCGAGCGGCCGTGGGCGTTGAGTTTCACTTCCGCGAATATCTGTGTGTTCAGGCCGATTTTCTTGCGATCCAGCAGCGTCACCTGACGCCGAATCACGCCTTCATCCTTGAGGCGCTGAATCCTTCGCCAACACGGTGACTGCGACAAGCCCACCTGCTCGGCGATTTGCGCGCTGGACAGAGAAGCGTCCTCCTGCAACAGCGCGAGAATCTTCCGATCGTGGCCATCCAGCTCAATTTGCATAATCAATTCTCAGCATCGACCACCGATGCATAAACAATTCGCGTACAGACTAAATCAATCGATCTCAGACCAGAAATTTCTTTTCCCGCGTGTAAAGATTTCTTCCAACGAATCCCGATCATCTTCCCGCCGAATAAGGAGCGTCCCGCATGTCTCATCTCGAAGCCGTCCACAACGTCCCGCTGCGCCCGGATGCATGGTCTGCCAGCAACGCGCATTGTCGCGCCCGCTATCAAGTGTTGGCCGAAGCCGAGCCCGATCTGCTCTGCCGAGTGCTCAATTTGTTCGCAATGCAGTACCTGATCCCGCAACAGGTCAGCGTTCTGCAACAAGACGGCCTGTTAATGATCCAGGCCCAGGTGGGCGATCTGACTTGGCATCGTGCGCAAGTCATCGGTGAAAAGATGCGCAGTTTGGTCAGCGTTTGCTCGGTAGAGCTGGAGTCAATCGCCGAATTGCACGCCCTGCCGGAGACAATGCCACTCGCCGCCGGCTGAGCGTTCGGACTGATTAAAAAAAATATTGGCAACGCTTACTCACATGACAGGCGCAACAACTGGCACGCTTGGGACTACTCTTGCTTACCGAAGTAAGCCGTCTCGCCCAAAGGAGCCTGCATGTCCGTCCTCGCTTCATCCTCCCAGGACCGCTGGCTGGATCTGAACGACCTGTTGCGTGACCTCGTTACCCAGGGATTTGTGGATCAGGACAGCGCCGAGCAAGCGCTGACTGTTCGCCGAAGTGCACAAAACGCGAGCGTCCACCCGTTGGAATTCCTCGCGACCCAGCAACTCGACAACCTTCAACGACCCGGTAGAAAGCTTGATCTGGAAACCCTGACCGCATGGTTGGCCGAACAGGTTGCTCAACCGTATATGCGCATTGACCCGCTGAAGATCAACGTAGCCGCCGTAACCCCGCTCATGTCCTACGCCTTTGCCCAACGCCACAAGATTCTGGCGGTCGGTATAGACCGCGATGCAGTGACTATCGCCAGCGCGCAGCCCTACGTCAGCGCGTGGGAAGCCGACCTGACTCACGTGCTGAAGCTGCCCATCAAACGCGTCGTCGCAAACCCAGTGGACATCCAGCGCCTTGCCGTCGAGTTTTATCGGCTGGCCAAGTCCGTCAGCGGCGCGAATGCGACCGATCAAAAACTTACCAACCTCGGTAACTTCGAGCAACTGCTCAAGCTCGGCGCCAGCGACCAGGAGCCCGACGCCAACGATGCCCACATCGTCAACATCGTCGACTGGCTGTTTCAGTACGCTTTCCAGCAACGCGCCAGCGATATTCATATCGAGCCGCGTCGCGATCAGGGCATGGTGCGCTTTCGCATTGATGGCGTGCTGCACAACGTTTATCAGTTCCCGTCCCAGGTGAACATGGCAATCGTCAGTCGCCTGAAAAGCCTGGGGCGGATGAACGTCGCCGAAAAACGCAAACCCCAGGATGGCCGGGTCAAGACCAAGACACCCGACGGCGGCGAAGTCGAATTGCGCCTGTCGACGCTGCCAACGGCGTTTGGCGAAAAAATGGTCATGCGGATCTTCGACCCGGAAGTGCTGCTCAAGGATTTCGATCAACTGGGCTTTTCGAACGATGACTTGCGCCGCTGGCAGGACATGACGCGCCAGCCAAACGGCATCATTCTGGTTACCGGGCCGACCGGCTCCGGCAAGACCACCACCCTGTACACCACGCTCAAGAAGCTGGCGACGTCGGAGGTCAACCTCTGCACGATCGAAGACCCCATCGAGATGGTCGAGCCTGCGTTCAATCAGATGCAGGTCCAGCACAACATTGACCTGACCTTTGCCAGCGGGGTGCGTGCGCTGATGCGGCAAGACCCGGACATCATCATGATCGGCGAGATCCGCGATCTGGAAACTGCGGAAATGGCGATTCAGGCAGCGCTCACCGGGCACCTCGTGCTGTCGACGCTGCACACCAACGACGCCCCCAGCGCGATCAGTCGGTTGCTGGAGTTGGGGGTTCCGCATTATCTGCTCAAGGCCACGATTCTGGGGGTGATGGCGCAACGGCTGGTACGCACGTTATGTCCCCACTGCAAGGCGCCGATCGAGTTGGACGAGGCCGACTGGCAGACCCTGACACGCCCATGGCAAGCGCCCGTCCCCACCGGTGCGCATCGGGCAGTAGGTTGCGTCGAATGCCGCGACACGGGTTATCGTGGCCGCGCGGGCGTGTACGAGATCATGCTGCTGTCGGATGCGGTGAAGTCGCAGATCGTCGCGGACCTGGACCTCACCGGGTTGCGCCGTCAGGCATTCAAAGAAGGGATGCGCAGCCTTCGCCTGTCCGGAGCGCAGAAAGTCGCCGCCGGTTTGACTACGCTTGAAGAAGTGCTGCGCGTGACGCCGCAGAGCGAACAGCGGTAGGCATATTTTTCGCCTTGCTCTGTAGGAGCGAATTTATTCGCGAGGGATGTTCAGCCGATGAAGTTTCATTGACTGGAAGACTCTCGCGAATGAATTCTCTCCTACAGGGCTTTCGCGGCAGCACGCTCACGCTCAATGACCTCATCCAACAACCAACAACCAACAACCAACAACCAACAGGGAAAGGTTATGCAAATCGGTAGTGTGGTTTTACTGTTTGTCGCGCTGGCGATCGCCATTGTGTTCATGGGCTTCAAAGTGGTGCCGCAGGGCTACCAATGGACGGTCGAGCGCTTTGGGCGATACACCAACACGCTCAAACCGGGGCTAAACATCATCGTGCCGGTTATGGACCGCATCGGTCGCAAGATCAACGTCATGGAAAGCGTGCTGGACATCCCGCCCCAGGAAGTCATCACCGCAGACAACGCCACAGTGCAGATCGACGCCGTGTGCTTCTTCCAGGTGGTCAATACCGCTCAGGCGGCGTACGAGATCAACAATCTGGAGCACGCGCTGCGCAACTTGCTGCAAACCAACATCCGCACCGTGCTCGGCTCGATGGAGCTGGACGCCATGCTCAGCCAGCGCGACAACATCAACGAAAAGCTGCTGCGCACCGTTGATGAAGCCACGGCGCCGTGGGGCATCAAGATCACCCGGATCGAAATCAAGGACATCAGCCCGCCTGCCGATTTGATGGCAGCCATGAGCGGCCAGATGAAAGCCGAGCGGATCAAACGCGCACAGATCCTCGAAGCAGAAGGCCTGCGCGCGTCGGCCATTCTCACGGCCGAGGGCAAGAAACAGGCGCAGATTCTTGAGGCCGAAGGTGGACGTCAGGCGGCGTTCCTGGAGTCCGAAGCGCGTGAAAGACAAGCCGAAGCCGAAGCTCGCGCAACGCAGGTGGTGTCCGAAGCTATTGCCACCGGCAATGTGCAGGCAATCAACTACTTCGTCGCGCAGAAGTACATCGACGCACTGGGCCAGTTGGCATCGGCCAACAACAGCAAAGTGATCCTCATGCCGCTGGAAGCCAGTCAGGTGATTGGCGCGGTGGGTGGCATCGGCGAAATCGTCAAAGCCACCTTCGGCACGCCGCCGCCTGCGCCGACCAAAAAAGTCTGAGGGGGCGAGCATGCTGGATTACCTGCAAACCCTGTCGTTCTGGGACTGGCTGGCGCTGGGCACGGTGCTGTTGATTCTCGAGGTATTCGGCGCAGGCGGTTATCTGCTGTGGATCGGTGTGGCTGCGGCCGCCGTCGGCATTCTTACGTACATCCTGCCCGGCATGGCGTGGGAGCTGCAGTTCTTGCTGTTCGCCGTGCTCTCGGTGCTGACCGCCGTTTACTGGTGGCGCCGGCAACGGGTGGTGATTCGGCAATCGGATCAGCCAGGGCTGAACATGCGCGGTCAAGAGCTGATCGGCCGAACATTCACCGTTCATGACGCGATCATGGCCGGGCGAGGCAAAATCAAAGTCAACGACGGCGTGTGGATGGTGATCGGTCCCGATGCGCCTGTGGGAAGTCTGGTGCGGGTAGTGAGTCAGGATGGCGCGATTCTGAAGGTCGAACCCGCCTGACGATCCTTCGGCAAACTCGGGTTTACGCATCGTTCTCGTGGGTCAACTCAAGCACCCGGTCCACCAGTTTGTTAATGCCAGACGCAGCTTCGCCAATGGACTTGGCCATCATGTAAGCCGGGGTACTCACCAGTTTGCGCGCCTTGTCTTCAACGATCTCGGTGACTGCACAGTCTTCGTGCTTGCCACCCATGCGGGTGATTTGCGCTGCGGTGTCGGCATCGTTGCCGATGGTGCAGGTCACGCCTGGGCCGTAGATTTTTGCCGCCAGCGCAGGTGACACGCAAATCAGGCCGATAGGCTTGCCCGCTTCGGCGAACGCTTCAGCCATTGCCAATACTTCTGCCTGCACCTTGCAGCTCGAGCCTTCAGCCGCAAAGTTAGACAGATTTTTCGCCGCGCCAAACCCACCAGGAATGATCAGCGCGTCGAACTCGGTGATGTCGGCTTCGCGGATGTCCTCAATGGCGCCCCGCACGATGCGCGCTGACTCGATGAGCACGTTGCGCGTCTCGGGCATTTCTTCGCCGTTGAGATGATTGATGACGTGGTGCTGCACAATATTGGGCGCAAAGCACTTCACTTGCGCGCCGCGTTGATCGAGTCGCAGCAGGGTGAGCACGCTTTCCTGGATCTCCGCGCCGTCATAGACGCCGCAGCCGGAAAGAATGACAGCTACTTTCTTGGTCATGCTGTGTGCTCCCATTCGTTGGCGCGCTACAGGCAGAATGGGCGCGCCGGGTCAGTCGATTTCCATGGCGCGTGTGCAAACCGAAGCGCCAGCGTTAACGATAGAGTCAAATGGCGGCCACACGCAGAATCTTATTTACATGGATCGCGACAACGGCGGGGTGTTCATTCTTTGGGCGGGATATTGGCAGGATGGCAACCGCGCTGGCACGCGGTTTATTCGTCAGGACGGTTTTTGACTTCGACGGGTGCAGGCTCAGCAAGCCTGGCTTGTCTGGCAATGCGCGCATTCTTCAGACGACGACGCAGCCACAGCCCTGCGCCCAGCAACAGCAAAGCGCCGAGGACCCACAGCTCGTATTTTTTGACGTTGCCCAACAAACCTTCGAGCACCGCTCCGAAGTGGTAAGCGGCAGCACCCAGCGCAGCAGCCCAAACCGCCGCACCGATGCCGTTGAGCAGCAAGTAACGGCCCGGCGGATAGCCCGACAGGCCAATCGCAACCGGCATGACAGTGCGCAGGCCGTAAACAAAACGAAAGCTCAGCACCCAGATGTCCGGGTGACGACGAATGTGCTCCAGCGCACGGTCGCCCATCAATTGCCAGCGTGGCTTGCGCGCCAGCAGTTTGCGACCGTGCTTGCGCCCCATGAAGTACCACAGCTGGTCGCCGGCATAGCTGCCGAAGAACGCCACGACCACGACCAGGTTGATGTCCATGTATCCGCGGAACGCAAGGAATCCGGCGAGCACCAAAATGGTCTCACCTTCAAAGAAGGTCCCGAGGAAGAGGGCGAAGTAGCCAAATTCTTGTAGAAATTGCTGGAGCATCATGTGGGTGCTGGCGAAATGAACGCGCAGCCTAACTCGCCCAAGACATTCAGGAAAGTGTGCAAATGTGTCTCGGCGTTAAAGTTTCCTACGATGTAGAGGGATAATTCCTCCAGAAGTGATCGCTCGTCTTGACGGACCACAGCAAACCAAGACTGTCACACGCCGGTCATAATGGCAGCCTATAACTGTCGCGCCTGTTCGCCCGGCTGGATTTATTGCGGCCCGGCAGCTGTCTATTCACGAGTACACGCTTCCATATCAGTTACAGGAGGCCACCGCCATGCTGCGTGACCGCTTCGGACGACCTGACGTCTTCATCGTATGGCCGGGTCGGCAACCCCATTGTCGCGAACTGATCAACGGTTCCCATTGGCCGCGATTCAGAATGGGTGGCTGAGTGAGGTGTGATTCTTCAGTCCCTCACCGCTTTCAAACGTGCTGGCGCACACGGGATTACAACATTTTTTGCCGTTCGCGCAGCCCAACTGTTAAAAGGGCAATAGCCTCACAGGATCATTCATGAATACCGAAGGACTCACCGAAGCCGCCGTCGAGATCGACGCCCAGGAGACAGCGCCCGTGGTCGAACCGACGATTGAAGTCGTACCGGCCTTCGAGCCTCATCATCCGGTGGCGCCGGCCATCATCATCCCGAACCTGGATGACAGCAGCCTCTACATCCATCGCGAGCTGTCCCAGCTGCAATTCAACATTCGCGTGTTGGAGCAGGCGCTCGATGAGTCCTATCCCCTGCTCGAACGCTTGAAGTTCCTGCTGATCTTCTCCAGCAATCTGGATGAGTTCTTCGAAATTCGTGTCGCGGGCCTCAAGAAGCAGATCACCTTCGCCCGCGAGCAAGCCGGCGCCGACGGTCTCCAACCGCACCAGGCGCTCGCCCGCATCAGCGAATTGGTGCACGGTCACGTTGACCGCCAATACGCGATCCTCAATGACATCCTGTTGCCGGAACTGGAGAAACATCAGGTCCGCTTCATCCGTCGCCGTTACTGGACTACCAAGCTAAAGACTTGGGTACGTCGTTATTTCCGTGACGAAATCGCGCCGATCATCACCCCGATTGGCCTCGACCCTACGCACCCGTTCCCGCTGCTGGTGAACAAAAGCCTGAACTTCATCGTCGAGCTCGAAGGCATCGACGCCTTTGGGCGCGACTCGGGCCTAGCAATCATCCCGGCGCCGCGCCTGCTGCCGCGCATCATCAAAGTGCCGGAAGACGTCGGCGGCCCTGGCGACAACTACGTGTTCCTGTCTTCGATGATCCACGCCCACGCCGATGACCTGTTCCAGGGCATGAAGGTCAAGGGCTGCTATCAGTTCCGCTTGACCCGTAACGCTGACCTGGCGCTGGACTCCGAAGACGTCGAAGACCTGGCCCGCGCGCTGCGTGGCGAGTTGTTCTCCCGTCGTTATGGCGATGCAGTGCGTCTGGAAGTGGCCGACACCTGTCCCAAGCACCTGTCGGATTACCTGCTCAAGCAATTTAACCTGAGCGAGACCGAGCTGTATCAGGTCAATGGCCCGGTCAACCTGACGCGGCTGTTCAGCATCACCGGCCTGGACAGCCATCCAGAGCTGCAATATCTGCCGTTCACCCCGGCGATCCCCAAGCTGCTGCAGAACAGCGAAAACATTTTCAACGTGATCAGCAAGCAGGACATTCTGCTGCTGCATCCGTACGAGTCATTCACGCCAGTCGTGGATTTGCTGCGTCAAGCCGCCAAAGACCCTCACGTGCTGGCCGTGCGCCAAACCCTGTATCGCAGCGGCGCCAACTCGGAAATTGTCGATGCGCTGGTGGATGCGGCGCGCAACGGCAAGGAGGTCACAGTCGTTATCGAGTTGCGTGCGCGCTTTGATGAAGAGTCCAACCTGCAATTGGCCAGCCGTCTGCAGGCGGCCGGTGCGGTGGTGATCTACGGCGTGGTGGGGTTCAAGACTCACGCCAAGATGATGCTGATCCTGCGTCGGGAAGCGGGCGAAATCGTCCGTTACGCGCATCTGGGCACAGGCAACTACCACGCTGGCAACGCCCGTCTGTACACCGACTACAGCCTGCTGACCTCCGACGACGCCTTGTGCGAAGACGTCGGTAAACTGTTCAGTCAGTTGATCGGCATGGGCAAGACGCTGCGCATGAAGAAGCTGCTGCATGCGCCGTTTACGCTGAAGAAGGGCATGCTCGACATGATTGCCCGGGAGATGCAGTTCGCCCTTGATGGCAAGCCGGCGCACATCATCGCCAAGTTCAACTCGCTGACCGATCCGAAGATCATCCGCGCGCTGTACAAGGCGAGTCAGTCCGGCGTGAAAATCGATCTGGTGGTGCGCGGCATGTGCTGCCTGCGCCCAGGGATTGCGGGAGTGTCCCACAACATTCATGTGCGCTCGATCATCGGCCGCTTCCTGGAACACACCCGGGTCTTCTACTTCCTCAATGGCGGCGAAGAGCAGATGTTTCTGTCCAGTGCTGACTGGATGGAGCGCAATCTGGACAAGCGTGTCGAGACTTGCTTCCCCGTCGAGGGCAAGAAATTGATTCTGCGAGTGAAGAAGGAGCTTGAGGTGTACCTGACCGACAACACCCACAGCTGGCTGTTGCAGTCTGATGGCCGTTACATCCGTAGCACGCCAACCGGCAACCAGAACGCTCGAAGCGCCCAGGCGACCCTGCTGGAGCGCCTGAGCCATCCGGTACTTAGCGTACGGTGAGGACGATACCGACTCGAGTCAGCCAATCGGCTTCCAGCCCGAAGTCGGCCTGAGTCAGTTGGTTGTTTTCCAGCCAGCCATCGGGGAACAGCACGTCAAGGGTGTTGCCGTTGGCGGTCAACACAGGTTGCGGCATCTCTTGGGTGCCGCGAATGTGGTGAAACAGGATCGCGAAACGCAACAGCACGCATAGCCGGATCAGCTTCACGCCTTCATCGCCGAACTCGGCAAACTTGTCCTTCGGAATATTACGCCGATGACCGCGCACCAGTAGCGCGAGCATTTGCTGATCTTCGCGCGAGAACCCGGCCAGATCCGAGTGTTCGATCAGGTATGCGCCGTGCTTGTGGTAGTGATAGTGCGCGATGTCGAGCCCGACTTCGTGGACCTTCGCCGCCCAGCTCAATAGCTCGCGGTAGCTGTCGTCTTCCAGATCCCACGCCTTGGCAACTTGCTCCAGTGCATGCAGCGCCTTGCGCTCAACGCGGTCAGCTTGTTCCAGATCTACGTGGTAGCGATCCATCAGCGAGGTGAGGGTGCGTTCGCGGACGTCCTCGTGGTGATGACGGCCTAGCAGGTCGTAGAGCACACCTTCACGCAGGGCGCCTTCGCAGTGGTCCATGCGTTGCAGGTCGAGGGCGTCGAATATCGCTTCGAGGATCGCCAGACCCGCCGGGAATATTGCGCGGCGGTCGGGCTTGAGGCCGTCGAAATCGATCTTGTCGACTTCGCCCAGCTTGAACAGCTTGCGCTTGAGCCAGGCCAACCCTTCGGCGTTGACCTCCCCCGCCCCGTGGCCGTTGGCCTTCAGTGCCAGACCAATGGCGCGGATGGTACCGGACGAACCGATGGCCTCATCCCAGGTCAGGCGATGCAGAGCGTGTTCGATGCTCATGATCTCCAGACGCGCAGCGGTGTAGGCCTGTGCATAACGCGCCGGGGTGATCTTGCCGTCCTTGAAATAGCGCTGAGTGAAACTGACGCAGCCCATTTGCAGGCTTTCGCGCAGCAGTGGCTCGAAGCGCTGACCGATGATGAACTCGGTGCTGCCGCCGCCAATGTCAGCAACCAAACGTTTGCCTGGGGTGTCGGCTAGGGTGTGGGACACGCCGAGGTAAATCAGACGCGCTTCTTCACGGCCAGAAATGACTTCAACGGGATGGCCAAGGATTTCTTCAGCGCGGCGGATGAATTCGCCGCGGTTGCGGGCTTCACGCAGGGCGTTGGTGCCCACGATTCTTACGGCGCCAAGCGGCATGCCGTTGATCAGTTGGGCGAAGCGCTTGAGACAATCAAGCCCGCGCTGCATGGACTCTTCGCTGAGCTGGCGCTCGTCGTCGATGCCTGCGGCCAGCTGCACCTTCTCGCCCAAGCGCTCAAGGATGCGTATCTCGCCCTGATTGGCTTTGGCGACCACCATGTGAAAACTGTTGGAGCCCAAGTCGATCGCAGCGATCAGCGAGAGGTTTATGGCTGTAGATTGCGGCATGGAGAAAAGGCCTCGGTCGATAACCCCGACATCGTGCCACGATCCAGCACTGCCGCCAAACGCGGTGACGACGAAGATCCAGAGCTGGCTGCCCGCGTTGCGCTTTCGCGAAGCAGGTACGTGCTCTGTAGGAACGAACTTGTTCGCGAGGCATCATGCCTGACACACCGCCTTCGCATCTTTACGACTGCTGCGCAGCCGATCGCCTGCAAGCAGGGCTCCTACGCCCTTCGGGCAGAATCAACCGCCCCGCCATCCGCTTCTGCCCGGAGGGCGTAGCAGCTCTCGGAGGTCACGACGGCAGCGATGGGCCGGGATCGCGCAGCGGCCCTGAAATCAGGCACTCAGTACATCAGAAAACCGCTGTGCCAGCTTCGCGGGCAAATCGGAATGCCGCCCTCTCGCCCAATAAAAGCCGGAAGCCAGGCTTTGTAGGAGCGAACTTGTTCGCGAAGCGTCATGCCTGACACGCCGCATTGGCGGCCTCGCCAGCAAGTCGGCTCCCACAGAACAATGCTAGGCGCCCTGCTCTACCGAGCCGATAAAATTCGCCAGTTCAGGGGTTTTCGGGTCGGCCATCAGCACTTTCGGATCGCCGACTTCATGCACTTTGCCCTGGTGCATGAACACCAGCTTGTCGCCCACTTCCCGGGCAAAACGCATTTCGTGGGTCACCATGATCAGCGTCATGCCATCTTTGGCCAACTGACGCACCACGCTGAGCACTTCGTTGACCAATTCGGGGTCCAGCGCCGAGGTAATTTCGTCGCACAACAACACTTTTGGAGACATCGCCAGCGCGCGAGCAATCGCCACGCGCTGTTGCTGGCCGCCTGACAGGCGATCGGGAAAGGCATCGAACTTCTCGCCCAACCCCACTCGTTCAAGCATGGCCTTGGCCAACCGGGCGGCTTCCGCTTTTGGCACCTTCTTCACCACTTGCGGCGCCAGCATCACGTTTTCACCGACCGTCAAATGCGGGAACAGATTGAACTGTTGAAACACCATCCCGACCTTCTGCCGTAACGAGCGCAGATCAGCACGGGCGGCGTCGAGGTATTCGCCATCAACCTCAATCACGCCATCGTTAATCGATTCCAGACCGTTGAGCGTTCGCAGCAGCGTGCTTTTGCCCGAGCCGCTGCGGCCGATGATGGCCACAACCTGGCCTTCTTCGACAGTCAGGTCGATGCCCTTGAGGACATGATGGTCGCCGTAATATTTATGCAGCGCGGAAATTCTAAGCAGAGGCATGCAGTCTCCTTTCCAGGTAGCGAGCGCTGAGCGACAAGGGGTAGCAAAGCAGGAAGTAGCCCAAGGCAACGAAGCCGTAGACCATAAAAGGCTGAAAGGTAGCGTTGGCGAGCATGCCGCCGGTTTTGGTCAGTTCGGTGAAGCCGATGATTGATGTCACAGCAGTGCCTTTGACCACCTGCACCGAAAAGCCCACGGTCGGCGCGACTGCTATGCGCAGCGCCTGGGGCAGGATGACGTGACGCAGTTGCTCAAGCGGGGTAAGCGCCAGACTCGCC
Organism: Pseudomonas rosaeacicularis; assembly: GCF_057128745.1. Taxonomy (NCBI): domain Bacteria; kingdom Pseudomonadati; phylum Pseudomonadota; class Gammaproteobacteria; order Pseudomonadales; family Pseudomonadaceae; genus Pseudomonas; species Pseudomonas rosaeacicularis. Next base: position 213,103 of record NZ_JBSKHT010000001.1, on the reverse strand, counting down.
GACGCCTCCCACTGCCCCTTGGAGATCGACTCCACGCAACCACGCCAGATCTCGGCCAGATAGGCGCTGGTAAACAGCGTCAGCGCCAGTGCGGCGGCTAGCCATGGCGAGATGTCGACGCCCATAAGCGCGACACCGAAAAACACCAGAAACAGCTGCATCAATAGCGGCGTGCCCTGAAACAGCTCGATGTAGCAGCGGGCGAGCGTTCGAAAGGCAGAGGTATCCGAGATGCGCATCGTCATGACGATCAAACCGATGATGCCTCCACCGATAAACGCCACCAGCGACAACGCCAGTGTCCACTGCAAGCCGGTAAGCAGGTTGCGGACGACGTCCCAAAGCGTGAAATCAGACATCAGCTGCTCCTTGCGATGTAGCGGCGGCCAATCCAGCCCAGCAGCTGACGAATCAACAGCGCCATGCACAGATAAATCAGCGTGGTGATGATGTAAGTCTCGAAGGCCCGAAAGTTACGCGACTGGATGAAGTTAGCGGCAAAGCTCAACTCCTCGGTGGCGATCTGCGAACACACCGCCGAGCCGAGCATCACGATGATGATCTGGCTGCTTAATGCCGGCCACACCTTGCCCAGTGCCGGGATCAGCACCACATGGCGAAAAGTCTCGTAGCGCGTCATCGCCAAGGCGGCCGACGCCTCAATCTGTCCGGCGGAAATCGCCTGAATACCCGCCCGGATAATTTCCGTGGAATAAGCCCCCAGGTTGATCACCATTGCCAGAATCGCCGCTTGCCACTCGGAAATCTGGATGCCCAACGACGGCAAGCCGAAGAAGATAAAGAACAGCTGCACCAGGAATGGCGTATTGCGTATCAGCTCGACGTAGACCCCGAAAATTGCCGAGAACGGCTGGATTTTCCAGGCGCGGACGATGGCACCCACAATGCCCAGGCTGACCCCGAGTAATGTCCCTATCGCCGTCAGTTCCAGCGTGAACAAGGCCCCGCGCAGCAAGAGATCAGCATTTTGCAGCACCGGTATGAAGTCGAACTGATAAGCCATTTAAACGCCCCGGATCAGATGCAGTGATTAGAAGCAGCGATCAAAGATCAGCAGGCAGCGGTTGCTTGAGCCAGGTCTGGGAGTTCTTTTCCAGAGCGCCGTCTTTCTTGCCGGCTTCGATGATTTCATTCACCTTGGCGAGCAGTTCCGGCTGGCCTTTATTGACGCCGACATACACCGGGGAATCCTTGAGTTTCACTTTCAGTGCCGGGATACGCTTGGGGTTCTTTTCGCTGATCGCGACCATCACCACGTTGCCGCTGGCGATCAGGTCGGTCTGACCCGCCAAGTAGGCAGCGATCGTGGAGTTGTTGTCCTCGAAGCGCTTGATGGTCACTTCCTGCGGCGCCACTTTGGTCAGCTCGATGTCTTCGATGGCGCCACGGGTCACGCTGATGGTCTTGCCTTTCAGGTCATCCAGGCTGTTGATCGCCGCATCAGGCGGACCGAACACTGCCAGGTAAAAAGGCGCGTAGGCGTTGGAAAAATCGATCACCTTCTCGCGATCCGGGTTTTTGCCGAGGCTGGAAATCACCAGATCCACCTTGCCGGTGGTGAGAAACGGAATGCGGTTGGTGCTGTTGACCGGGGTCAGCTCAAGCTTGACCTTCAACTGGTCGGCGATCAGTTGCGCGGTGTCGATGTCCAGACCACGAGGTTTCATGTCAGGGCCTACCGAACCAAACGGCGGGAAGTCTTGCGGTACTGCGACTTTCAACGTGCCGCGCGCGGTCACATCGTCCAGGCCGTTGGCGTGGGCGGGGGCCTGAGTCAGCATCAGGCTGGCAAACAGGGCGGCAAACAGAGCGCTGTAACGCTTGGTCATGGGACGTCTCCGGATCGAACGAAAGTTATTTCTCAAAGCAGTAGTGCACAGCCCATGCCATTCATTGAGAGGCACCGGGAATGATGGGCTGCGCCACGCTTTCGGTCTTACTGGTCTGAACAGTTCGCAGCTTCTTCGCCCTGCTTTGGAGCGAGCCAAAGCCCCGGCGCACCTGGCTTGGGCGTCACTTGCTGTATCGGCCAGATGGTTATACAAGAGGTCTTTCGACGACGAATGCGCCTGAACTTGCCATGCACCCGAGTCCCATTGCAGTACCCGAAGCTGCCTTTCAAGCGATCCGAAAATTGATCGCCGAGCAAGGCTATGTGGCAGGTGACAGCCTGCCGTCACAGCGTGATCTGGCTGTTCGCCTGGGCGTGAGTCGCGCCTCATTGCGTGAGGCACTGTCGTCTTTAAGTGCGCTGGGCGTGGTCAACGTTCAGCCTGGCAAAGGCGTGTTCGTTCAGGCGATTTCTGAACCACAACAGAGCACGAGTGGATTTTCCTGGCCTTTTGCGGCAACTGCTTCGCCGTCCGAGACTTTTCAACTGCGTTATGCGCTCGAAGGCTTCGCTGCAGGCCTTGCAGCCGTGACGCTGACGGCCGAGGAGCGCGACAACCTGGAGGACAATGTCGAGTCCATGCGTCTGGAGTTGCGTGGCGGGGATTTCGAATCTGCCGCGCGCCTGGATTTCGATTTCCATCGCCGCATTCTGGTCGCCAGCGGCAATCAGGCCATCCTGAGCATCATTACCGCGAGCGCCGACATCTTCCTCGAAAGTCAGAAACTGCCGTTCATACGCCCAGGCCGAGCCATGGAAACGTGGCAGGAACACCGCAAGATCCTCCGCGCCCTCGCCCGCAATGCGTCCGGCCCAGCGCAAAAAGCTATGCAGGAACACATCCGGGGCGCGGCGTTGCGCACGGGCATTGTGTTCGTGGCCCCAGCAGGCTGAAGTTTCTTCAATTAGCTGGCTGAAACGCGGTCATAGCAAGAGACAATCAACCCCGGCTTCCTGTCGCGGCCTGGTGCCGCTATGATGGACCACGTTTTTTTGCCTACGACCTCGGAGAAACTCTCATGAGTAGCGAACTTATCAAACACGTCAGTGACGCAAGCTTCGAAGCCGATGTCCTGAAGGCTAGCGGTCCTGTATTGGTAGATTACTGGGCTGAATGGTGTGGCCCGTGCAAAATGATTGCCCCGGTTCTGGACGATATCGCCGGTACCTACGAAGGCAAATTGACCATCGCCAAGCTGAACATCGATGAAAATCAGGAAACACCCGCCAAGCATGGCGTTCGTGGCATCCCGACTCTGATGTTGTTCAAGGATGGTGAAGTAGCGGCGACCAAGGTCGGCGCCCTGTCCAAATCGCAGTTGCAAGCATTCCTCGACGCCAACATCTGATGGCGCAAAAGCCCCGCAAATAGCGGGGTTTTTTTTGGGCGGCACACTAGACGCTTGGAAAATCAGGTGGTACATTCGGCCCCGCAACGGCTTCTCCGTTGCCCCCTGCTAGCCGTCGCCGACGCTCTCCTTTCGATTTACTACGCGATCCTGTCGCCTTCTCTGCGGCGCGGCCTCATTAAGCCAAAAGCTTAATTTCCCCCTCCATACATGATTACGTCATTCCTATATGAACCTGACTGAACTCAAGCAAAAGCCTATTACCGATCTGCTCGAAATGGCCGAACAGATGGGCATAGAAAATATGGCCCGTTCGCGCAAGCAGGACGTGATCTTCTCCCTGCTGAAAAAGCACGCTAAAAGCGGCGAGGAAATCTCGGGTGACGGCGTGCTGGAGATCCTCCAGGACGGCTTCGGATTCCTGCGTTCGGCTGATGCTTCGTATCTCGCGGGCCCTGATGACATCTATGTCTCGCCTAGCCAGATCCGCCGCTTCAACCTGCGTACCGGCGATACCATCGTCGGCAAGATTCGCCCTCCGAAGGAAGGCGAACGTTATTTCGCACTGCTCAAGGTCGACACGATCAACTACGACCGTCCGGAGAACGCGAAGAACAAGATTCTTTTCGAAAACCTGACGCCGTTGTTCCCGACCATCCGCATGAAGATGGAAGCCGGTAACGGCTCCACCGAAGACCTCACCGGCCGTGTCATCGACCTGTGTGCGCCGATCGGTAAAGGTCAGCGCGGTCTGATCGTTGCTCCGCCAAAAGCGGGCAAGACCATCATGCTGCAGAACATCGCGTCGAACATCACGCGCAACAACCCGGAAGTGCATCTGATCGTTCTGCTGATCGATGAGCGCCCGGAAGAAGTAACCGAAATGCAGCGCACCGTGCGCGGTGAAGTGGTTGCCTCCACCTTCGACGAGCCACCTACCCGTCACGTGCAAGTCGCCGAAATGGTGATCGAGAAGGCAAAGCGCCTGGTCGAGCACAAGAAGGACGTGGTCATCCTGCTCGACTCCATCACCCGTCTGGCTCGCGCCTACAACACCGTTATTCCTAGTTCCGGCAAGGTACTGACTGGTGGTGTCGATGCTCACGCCCTCGAGAAACCAAAGCGTTTCTTCGGTGCTGCGCGCAACATCGAAGAAGGCGGCTCGCTGACCATCATCGCCACCGCGCTGGTTGAAACCGGTTCGAAGATGGACGAAGTGATCTACGAAGAATTCAAAGGCACCGGCAACATGGAGCTGCCTCTGGATCGCAAGATCGCAGAAAAACGCGTCTTCCCGGCCATCAACATCAACCGTTCCGGCACGCGCCGCGAAGAGTTGCTGACAGCCGATGACGAGTTGCAGCGCATGTGGATTCTGCGCAAGCTGCTGCATCCTATGGATGAAGTCGCTGCCATCGAGTTCTTGATCGACAAGCTGAAACAGACCAAGACCAACGATGAGTTCTTCCTGTCGATGAAGCGCAAGTAACACGCGTCATCAAACTGGCTGAACTGCTAAAAAAGAATGGTGTCCTTTTGGACACCATTTTTTTTTGCCAGCGCTTTTTTCATAAAGCGCGACAAGGAGCGTCATGCACACCTTCGGAAATCGTCGAGACATCGACGGCCTGCGCGCATTGGCCGTTATTCCAGTGGTTCTGTTCCACTTCGGTCTGGGTGGGATCAGCGGCGGCTTCGTCGGTGTGGACGTATTTTTTGTCATTTCCGGCTACCTCATCACTTCCATCATCTTTCGTGAGATCAGCGCAGGGCGTTTCAGCTTCGTGGACTTCTGGGCCCGCCGCGCACGTCGCATCATTCCTGCGCTGAGCGTCGTCCTGCTCGCGACGCTGATCGTAGGCTGGATGCTCATGCCGCCCAGTGACTATTCGCAGCTCGGTCGAGCAGTGCGCTATCAAGCCACGTTCATGTCCAACATCCTGTTCATGCGCCAGGATGGCTACTTCAACCCGGCGTCAGACTTCAAACCGCTGCTGCACACCTGGTCGCTGTCGGTGGAAGAGCAGTACTACATCTTCTTTCCGTTGCTGATGGTGCTGCTGACCCGTTATTTGCGTCAGTGGCGGCTGATGTTGTTCGCCCTTCTGCTGGTGTCGTTCGCACTCAACGTGTGGATGATCAAGCGTGAGCCTGACGCAGCCTTTTTCCTGCTGCCCATGCGCGCGTGGGAATTGCTCTGTGGCGCGATGCTCGCAGTGATGCCCGTGCCGACGCGCAAACTGCCGCCGATGGCATATCAAGTCATCAGCCTGGCCGGGATCGGCGCGGTACTGTTCGCTGTATTGGGTTTCGATAAATTCAACGCGTTTCCAGGCTGGCCAGCGCTATTGCCGGTGCTGGGCGCGACAGCGATGCTCTGGGCCAACGGTCAAACGCCCACTTGGGTGGGTCGGCTGCTAAGTACGCGCCCGATGGTGGGCGTTGGCCTTATTTCGTACTCGCTGTATCTGTGGCACTGGCCGATTTTCGTTTATGCCAATGCGGCGTCAGTTGACGGCATGCAGCCAAGAGAGGCGCTGATGTGGGTGGCGCTGAGCGTGGTATTGGGATGGCTGAGCTGGCGCTTTATCGAGCTGCCGTTTCGGGAGAAACGCTGGCTGGCCGGGCGCAAGCCTGTATTGGTGGGTGGCCTGATTACAATGGTCGTGATCGCTGGCGCGGGTCAGGTGATTCGTTCGGCCGATGGTGTGCCGGGGCGACTGTCCGGTCAGGCCATGCAATACGCAAAGGCCCGTGACTGGCAAATGGGCCAGATGGATTGCCTGCTACAACGTGATAGCCCGGACCTGAAAAAGGTCTGCCGCTTCGGCGCAGATGGCGACACGCCGCCGATCCAACTGGTGTGGGGCGACAGCCATGCGGCTGCGTTGCTGCCCGCGATCAAAGCCGATGCGCAGCGTTTTGCGACGCCTGTGTGGCTGGCAAGCCTGTCCGGGTGCCTGCCGATCCTCGGTAACGAAGTGCGTCCGCAGTGTCAGGACTTCAACCAGCAGACGCTGCAAACCGTCCGCGAACAGCACATTCATGACGTGGTGCTGGCCGCACGCTGGAGTCTGTATTTGTATGGCGAAGAGGACGGCGACTGGCAGCACGTTCTTTATCGCAACGACAGTCGCGCCGTGGCTGAGCAGAAAGTCGCCGCGGACCTTGAAGACATGGTCGCGAAGCTGCGGGCGACGGGCGCACGGGTGTGGATTTTCAAGGAAGTCCCACTACAACGTCAGGGCACTGTCGGGCGTCTTAGCAGCCTGGCGATGATCGGCCGTAGCGCCGAAAACGTTGGCCGTCCGCTAGCCGATCATCAAGCGCGTCAGCAGTTTCTTGATTCATTGTTCCGCCGCCTGAGCGCCGCAGATCCTCAAGTGCACGTGCTCGATCCTTCGGCATTGATGTGCATCAGAGGTATTTGTCGCGCCGAATTCGACGGCTTTTCGCAGTACATGGATGAAAACCATCTGTCCGATCAGGGCGGCGAGCGTATGAAGCCTTTGTTGGCACCGATATTCCTCAGCGAAAACGCCAGATAACGCGGGTAAATCCACGTTCCGAAGCTGCCGTTGCCCGCCAGAGCAGGTAGGATGTGCGTCTATTTGTTAAGTGGCCGGGTTAATGAAATTCAAGGATCTACGGGATTTCGTGCAGCAGCTTGAGCAGCGCGGAGAGTTGAAACGCATCCAGGTACCCATTTCCCCTGTATTGGAAATGACCGAAATATGCGACCGGACCCTGCGCAACAAGGGCCCGGCCCTGTTATTCGAAAACCCCACCGGCTACGACATTCCGGTGCTCGGCAACCTGTTTGGTACACCCGAGCGCGTGGCAATGGGCATGGGCGCAGAGTCCGTGAGCGAACTGCGTGAAATCGGCAAACTGCTGGCATTCCTCAAAGAGCCCGAGCCGCCCAAGGGCCTGAAAGACGCTTGGTCCAAACTGCCGATCTTCCGCAAAGTCATCGCCATGGCCCCGAAAGTGGTCAAAGACGCGCCGTGTCAGGAGATCGTGATCGAAGGCGACGACGTCGACCTCGGCATGCTGCCTGTGCAGACCTGCTGGCCTGGCGATGTCGGCCCGCTGATCACTTGGGGCCTGACCGTCACTCGCGGCCCCAATAAAGAACGTCAGAACCTGGGTATTTATCGCCAGCAAGTGATTGGCCGCAACAAGGTCATCATGCGCTGGCTGAGCCATCGCGGCGGCGCGCTAGACTTCAAGGACTGGTGCGACAAGCATCCCGGCAAGCCCTTCCCGGTTTCTGTGGCATTGGGTGCAGACCCGGCGACCATTCTTGGCGCTGTGACGCCGGTGCCAGACAGCCTTTCCGAATACGCCTTTGCGGGCTTGCTGCGTGGCAACCGAACCGAGCTGATCAAATGCCGTGGCAACGATCTACAAGTCCCGGCCAGCGCGGAAATCGTGCTCGAAGGCGTGATTCATCCGGGCGAAATGGCAGATGAAGGCCCTTACGGCGATCACACCGGTTATTACAACGAAGTCGACAGCTTCCCGGTGTTCACCGTCGAGCGCATCACCCACCGCATCAAACCGATTTATCACAGCACCTACACTGGCCGTCCGCCTGATGAGCCGGCGATTCTCGGTGTGGCATTGAACGAAGTGTTCGTGCCCATCCTCCAAAAGCAGTTCCCGGAAATCATCGATTTCTACCTGCCGCCGGAAGGATGCTCTTACCGCATGGCAATCGTGACCATCAAAAAGCAGTATCCGGGGCACGCCAAGCGCGTCATGTTGGGGGTGTGGTCGTTTCTGCGACAGTTCATGTACACCAAATTCGTTATCGTCACCGACGACGACATCAATGCCCGGGACTGGAATGACGTGGTCTGGGCGATCACGACGCGCATGGACCCCAAGCGCGATACGGTGATGATCGACAACACCCCAATCGACTACCTGGACTTCGCGTCGCCGGTGTCAGGTCTGGGTTCAAAAATGGGGCTGGATGCCACGCATAAGTGGCCGGGCGAAACTACGCGGGAGTGGGGTCGCGCCATCGTCAAGGACGAGGCCGTCACTCGCCGGATCGACGATATCTGGAATCAGTTGGGAATAGATTGATGCGCGTAACCTTGCAGCCTTCGGGCGCAGTGCTTGAGATGTTGCCGGGCGAGCGAATCCTCGATGCGGCTCAGCGTTTGGGCTACGAATGCCCAAACAGCTGCCGCAATGGCAATTGTCATATCTGTTCGGCGCTGCTGGTCGAGGGCAGTGTGACGCAGGACGGCGTAGTCCATGACCACGGCGAAATCTACGCCTGCCTCGCTGTACCGGCTGAAGACTGCGTGGTGATGTGGGACGGCGTGCTTGCTCCCGGAGAACTGCCGATGCGCAAACTCGCCTGCCAGGTCGTCGAGTGTGCTGATGTCGGCGGTGACGTTTTTCGCGTGACGCTGCGCGCGCCCGCAGGCAAACCTCCTCGTTATCACGCGGGTCAGTACTTGATGATCAAGCGGGACGACGGCGAGAAATCGGCGTTCTCCATGGCGTCAGCACCTGAGGCCGGTCGCGATCTGGAAATCCACGTGCTGGCCCGCGAAAGCAGTGCGCAGAAACTCATCGCTCAACTGCAGCGTGACGGCATTGCCCACATCGAGTTGCCGTTTGGCGACACGCACCTGGCCGAACTGCCTGACGGGCCGCTGGTTCTGATCGCTGCCGGGACCGGCATGGCGCAGATGCACAGCCTGATCGAACATTGCCGTGCCAAGGGTTTCCCGCATCCGGTGCATCTGTACTGGGGCGTGCGCCGCCCGGAAGACTTCTACGAAATCAGCCACTGGGATGAGTGGAAGAAACTCGAAAACCTGCAACTGCATAAAATCGTCAGCGACTTGTGTGGCTGGGAAGGACGCTGCGGCATGCTGCACGAAGCGGTGCGCGAGGACATCAACGACTTGAAGTCGATTTACGTCTACGGCAGTGGCTCCCCCGCAATGGTTTATGCGACTCTCGACGCATTGGTCGAAGCGGGAATGGATGCGCATCAGATGCGCGCCGATGTATTTGCCTACGCGCCGCGCGGCTGAGCAGACTGCCGGTACAAACGACGGATTACAAATTGCATGCTCCAAGGTATTCGTCTTCTCGGTGACAGATTACCGTTAAGCTTTTTGCATCACCGGAGCACTTCTCCGGTGGCAGTAGCCTGATGCGGCCCAATGCGATACAGGGTCGCAGCAACTGACAGTTTTGCTGTCAGGGGGAACAGATGGGGAATCAAATCAATAGCTTGGTGGCGGCAGTCCATGATGGTCTCGGGCTTGCTTATCCGCCCGTAATCGATCTGGGCCCGAAACTGACCCGTGAACAACTGATCGCCTCGATGCACGCAACGATGACCCGTCATCAGGGTGGGCCGGTCTGGTTATTCGCCTACGGCTCACTGATCTGGCGACCGGAATGCACTGCGATAGAGCGTCAACGCGGTCGCGTGCATGGCTATCATCGCGGCCTGTATCTCTGGTCCCACGAACATCGCGGCACACCCGAACAGCCAGGGTTGGTATTTGGTCTTGATCGCGGCGGCTCGTGTAGCGGCTTTGCGTACCGGCTGCCGGACGACAATCTCGAAGAGTCGTTGCTCGCGCTGTGGCAACGAGAGATGCCTTTCCCTTCCTATCGCCCCCACTGGCTCAGTTGCCGTCTTGAAGATGGCACAAAGGTCCAGGCCTTGGGCTTCGTCCTTGAACGGCATCTACCCAGCTACGCCGGCAACCTCCCTGACAGCGTACTGACCCAAGTGCTCGCCAGCGCCAGCGGCCGTTACGGCACCACCCGCGATTACGTCGAACAAACCATCAACGCACTGCGCACCCACGCCATGCCGGATTTGAATCTGGAGGCGCGGTTGAAACGGTGTAACTCGGTGGGCGCCCTGTAGGAGCGAACTTTTTCGCGAGGCGGTCGTTCGGCAACACCTGTTAATTGCCAGTTCGAATGATTCGCGAACAAGTTCGCTCCTACAGGATTGCGTTGTGCCCTAGCATCTGCGCAAGCAAGACAATCGACAGTAAGAATGAAAGGTGAGGTGGTGTAAGCAGCCGCGTGCTGAACTGTAGGAGCGAACTTTTTCGCGAGGCGGTCGTTCGGCAACACCTGTTAATTGCCAGTTCGAATGATTCGCGAACAA